>CACWIW010000150.1 GCA_902761035.1 uncultured bacterium
AAGGACATGATAGCAAATCGCGCCTGAAACAGAGGCTATGCCGCTAGGCTGCCTCCCGTTTCAGGCGCACTTGTTTTTCGGATTCCACCCAAGAGGCCAGGATTGACATGATTATCACAGGATTGACATGATTATCAGGAGAGGTAGTTGCAAGAAAATTCTTTGCTTTCGCTGCTGGGAGGTTCGGAGTTTTGGAGGTTGGGGGAAAGCTTCAACAAAGACTCCCAAACTCCAAGTCTCCCTATCTCCAAGTAGCGAAAGCAAAAAGAAACAGGTAACGTGAAAGTTATAGGCAAGTCCGCTGCCCTCGCTTCGCACGGGAATGTAAATGAGGATAACTTTAAGAATGTTGCCAATGTGGAAATGTTGCCAATGCCAATGTTGCCAGTTCCAATTGAAATTGAAGAGTAAGAATATGACCTATCCTAAAAGATAGCAATTATTGATTGGGTGTTCATTCCTTTGAAAATGAGATTATGGTGCGGAAAAAATCGAAGCCAGACTGCGATTTGTGGTAATGCACGAAAGACGGGGCTTTCGTGCGAAATATGTGCTTTTTACCCTGTCGATGTCTGGAGTCTTACGTCTTAAGCCCTCGAACCTCTTCGTTGGCATGAATCTTGCTAGTAAAGTTACGCCGTCTCACGGCGGCATCGGTCTTTGAAAGCTTGTCGTTCTTTTGCGAATTTCCCGCGAGGTGTTGGTTCTGGTTTCAACCTAGCTTAGAGAAGCAGCGGAGTGAAAATCCGCGTTTGCGGGGGTGGACATTTGTTCATATCCCGCGCTGGCCAGAACATTTTATTCCTCTCGGGTTTTGATTTTGCGAGGTGCCTGCCTTGGTTTCAACCTGTGATTCGAAGTCATTCATGCCAAGGCGTTTCATTCCCCGCTTTTGCTTTGTGTCTTGAGGTGTTAGGCTGGTTTCAACTACTCCTTACAAAATAGGGCCTGGTAGTGAGGCTCGGACCGGATGTGTCTCCGGATTTACGCCAGTCGTTCTTATTCCTCATCACGCATTCACAAAGGGACGAGAGGTTGTTTGAAAAGATTTGAAAGGAGTATGCTGGTATGAGTCGTTCTTTCAGACATCGCGGCTGGTTGACGGATCAGTCGGGTAGGAAATTTGGCAAAAGACATGCCAATCATATTGTTCGACGGGCGGCAGACGTTCCGTCTGGGCGGTGTTATCGAAAGTTCTATTGCAGCTACAATATCTGCGACTATGTCCTTTCCGCACGGCCCAAAGGTTCATGTCCAGACGCTTATAAAGATTGGATAAAGTGAGGAAAGGAGTTGATAGATGAATGTGGTTCAGATAATGGAGGCGCTGGCCGATGAATGGCACTGTGGCGTGGAGCGGAAGGGCAAGGACCATGTGCCCTACATCGCGCATCCACGCGCGGTCGTTGCCCAGCTGAAGGCGTGGGGCATGACGGAGGAGGCGAATCCCGTGCCGCTGGCCGTTGCTTGGGGACACGACCTCGTGGAGGATACGCGCGTTCCAGCCATCTCCATCTTGAATGCTGCCGGTGAGCATGGAATCCAGGTGTTCGAGGGCATCCTTTATCTCACGTTCAGCCGCTCCGAGTATCCATCCGCCAAAGGCCACGATGATGCGGACCGTCTCTACATGGAACGGCTGGCCCGTGAGGCGCCGCCAGAGATCCTGATGGTGAAGCTGGCGGATCGTGTCTGCAACACGCGCGACTTCATGAAGGATCCGCCCAAGGACGAGCCGACGAAGCCGGCGCGCTATCTCCACGAGGCCGATCCGATTCTCGCCGCCGTCTCGCGCGTACCGAGCGCGTTCGTGGAGTCCGTCAAGGCGACGATCGAGGAATTGAAGCGCCAGGTCGGGTATGCGGACTGGACGCGGAAAGAGGAACCACAATGACAAGGCAAGAACTGAAAATCGTGTCCGGCGGACAGACCGGCGTTGACCAAGGTGCGCTTGAGGCGGCCCTTGGCCTTAGTCTTGTCTGGGGCGGTTGGGTGCCGAAGGGCTGGCGCGCAGAGAACGGGACCGTTCCCGAGCGTTTTCGCGCGCGCATGCAGGAGAACGCGAGCGCGAACTACATCGTGCGGACGCGACAGAACGTCGCCGACTCCCACGCGACGCTGATCCTGACCGATGCCTATCCGCTCAGCGGCGGCACGCAACGGACGCGCGACTTCTGCATGAACATGATGAAGTCGCATTTCGTCGTTTCGTTCGGCGAGGCGGATGCCGTCGGCAAGGTGCGCAAGTGGCTCGGACAGTTCTTCGCCACCGCGCATCCTATGCCGTTCGTCCTCAACGTCGCCGGCCCGCGCGAAAGCAAATCCCCCGGCATCCAGTCCCGCACCCGCCTCTTCCTCGCCGAGGTGATGGGCGGGATGTTGGAAATATGAAGGAATGGCGTCATGACAGAATTTAGGGAAGACGACAGGTCCGCTGTGGAAATCATCGCCGAGATTGAGGGTGCGCGCAGGTGAATGTTTCCTTAAACGAAGGAAGAAATACGATAATGTTTCCTTGAACCGAGGAAATAATATGGGAAAGTTTCCTTGGATGACGGAAAGAATGTTGATTTCTTTCCTTCGTTCGAGGAAATGTCGCGTTGTCGAATCGAGAGCGAGAAGATTCAGCATGCCTGTACATGGCGGTATTGGCACGGTTGTTGCGCAGACCGCTGATGGGCGCTGACAGGCACGTATTTTTGGTATAATACTCGCCGCTTGAAAAGAGAGAGTTCTCGGCGAGAATGGAAAGACCTGACAAATGCGGAAAGCGGCGTCTTCGAATGCTGATCCTCCTGCCAGACGGCAGGATACATCGGCTTACGTTGCCATTCCTTCGCATATCCTTCCGCGAGGCACCGCTCACCGCCACGCTCCTTGCCGCGCTGACGCCCCCGGAACTCGGCTTCGACATCCGCATCTGCGACGCGAGCGTCTCCGATGTGCCGATGGACGGAACCTTTGACCTCGTGGCCATTAGCATCATCACGGGAACGGCCATCGAAGGCTACAGGCTTGCCGACCATTTCCGCGCGAAGGGCGCGACCGTCGTCATTGGCGGCGTCCACGCCACCTTGCTGCCAGAGGAGGCATCCACCCATGCCGATTCCCTGATGACGGGATTCGCCGAAGGAACTTGGCCCGAGATGTGCCGCGATTTCTGCAACGGCGCGTTGAAGCCGCGCTACGACGGCGGTTCGCCCGACCTCGTCGGGATTCCCTGGCCGCGTCGCGATCTCCAGAAACGCTTTGGCTACATGATGCCGCAAACCGTCTTCGCCACGCGGGGCTGCCGCAACACGTGCGATTTCTGCGCCGTCGTAGGCGCGAAGTTCGGCTGGCACACGCGTCCTGTTGAAGAGGTGGCCGCAGAAATAGCGTCCCTTCCCGGGAAGCGCTTTGCGTTCAACGACGTGAGCCTCTGCGAAGACCGTGAATACGCGCTTGCGCTGTGCCGGGCGATCAAGCCGCTGTGCAAGAAGTGGGGCGGACTCATGACGCTCAAGGCCGCGTCGGACGAGTCGATGCTCGATGCACTTGCCGATGCCGGCTGCTGTTACATGCTGCTCGGATTCGAGTCCGCCTCCGGGCGTTCATTGACGGGAATCCGCAAGGCGTTCAACGCGCCGGACGAATACAAGCGGATCATCTCGAACATGCATGCGCGCGGGATGATGATCCAGGGCTGCTTCATCTTCGGGCTCGACGACGACACGGCGGACGTGTTCGACGCGACGGCGGACATGATTGACGAGCTTGAGATCGACATCCCGCGCTATGCGGTCTACACGCCGTTTCCTGGCACGGACTGCTACCGTCGCATGGCAGCGGAGAACCGACTCCTCCCGGGCGTGAACTGGTCCTGGTACGACACGCAGCACGTCGTCATCCGCCCGAAACAAATGACGCCCGAGGAGTTGGATGCGGGATTCATCCGCGCCTGGCAGCGCACGTTCTCGATGAAGTCCATCCTGCGCCGCCTCTCGCTGCGGCGGAGTCAGTTCCCCGTGGCGTTTATCGGCAATCTCGCCTATCGGCTCTATCGCCGCAAGCTCGCTCGCGACAACCACCGTTTCGCGCTTTCTCCGGAGGACGTGGTATGATGCGTCTGCCCTGGTATGGAAAGACCGTGCCTCACGCGGTGCTGGACATCCTGCGCGGATGCAATTGCCGCTGTGCAAACTGCTACAACTCTGCACAGCCGTGCGCGAAGTCGCTTGATACGCTGAAATCGGAACTGGCCGTCATCCGCGCCGCGCGCAATGTCACGACCATCTCACTCAGCGGCGGCGAACCGCTGATGCATCCGCAGATACTCGACATCATCGCGTGGCTCCGCTCTGAAGGACTGAAGGCGAGCATGTTGACGAACGGGATTCTTTTCGACGAGGCGCTGGCTGGGAAGCTGCATGCCGCTGGACTCGATTTCGTCACCTTTCACATACAGAAGGGGCAGGTTCGCCCCGACTGTGATGATGAATGCGTGGATGCGGTACGCTGCGAGAAAGGGCGCATCGCCCGTGCGCACGGAATCTATCCGGCTGTCGTGGAGACGATTCGCGCGGATGACGTTGAAGGCTTCGCCGCGCTGGGGCGTTTCCTCCGTGCTGCGCCGGAGTTCGAGTATGCGCTCGTCACGGTCGCGCGCGATTTCGCGGCAATCAATCCGGACGTCGCGGAATCCGAACCCGATCGCGCCCCCATGCTTGCGGCGTTGGCGCGCGAGGGATATCGTCCGGCGGTATTCGTCGGCGGAAGCGTCCGCCGCGACCGCCCCCGCTGGTATGTCCTGCAAAGCGCGCAGGCCGTCGGTGCGGACGGACGCGAACGCGCATGGAACATGGTGCGTCCGGGACTCGTCGAGCGGCTGTTCCTCTGGGGGTATGCGATTCTTTGCCGACGTTCGGTCCATTGGGTGCGTTCGACGTCTGCCAAGGCAAAGGTGCGTCTGTTGCTGAACGGATTGTTCGGCGGACGCTTCTCGACGCTTGTATTCGCCCTGCGCGCGATTGTCGCGGGCTGGACGGTGCGCGAGAAGCATATCGTGGTGCAGTATCCTCCGCGTTCGCTTGGCGGCGGACGCATCGAGGTCTGCGACAACTGTCCGGACGCAACGGTGCGTGGCGGAAAACTTCGTCCGCTCTGCCTTGCCGATACCGGTGCGGAGGAGGGGTGCGGATGAGTGGCTTTCGCGAGCGAACGCGCGTCTGGTGTTTTACATGCAAAGCGGAACATCCGGCTGAGGCGTTTGAGGCGGACGGCGCGGTGATGTGCCGGGTGGAGTGTCCGCACGCGCCAGGCACCGTATTCTCGCTGAGCTCCGACGTGGAGCTATTCACGCATTTTCGTTCTTTCCCCCAGTTGCCTGCCGCGCGGCGTTTCCAGTTCGCGCTTCTGCATGTAACTGACAGGTGCTCGATGAAATGCCCAATCTGCTTTGCGTCGTCCGGTGACGGATCCCCGGCGTCTGTCGGGGATGTCTTGGAGAAGGCGCGCATCGCGAAAGACGCGGGCGTGAAGGCCGTGTCCCTTACCGGAGGCGAGCCGACCGAACACCCTGCCCTTGAGGAGCTGATTCGACGCCTGAAGCGTGAACTCGGGCTCAAGGTCGTGCTCATCACGAACGGTCTCGCCTTCTCGCGTGACGCGTCCCTTGCCGCACGACTGCGCAGGACGGGGTTGTCGAAGGTCGTGATGTCCTTTGACACCCTGTCTCCCGAGACGAGCCGCATGATGAGAGGAGGCGACTACGTGGAGGAGAAGCTCACTGCGTTTGAGCGGGCCGCTGCCGCTGGACTCGGACTTGCGGCGAACATGACGGTCTGCGAGCGGAACATCTGCGAAGTCGGGTCCGTGTTCCGGTTGCTTGCAACCCGGTTTCCCGCGCTGACGCACGTCCTGTTCCAGCCGTTTGCAGATTTCGGACGGCGAAGTCTTCATGACCGAATTGACCGCGAGCGAATCGTGCGCGCGCTCTGCGAGAGTCGCGAATTCCCCGTCGAGATGTTCGAGTCGTTCGTTCCAGCACCCAATGTCCCGGCATTTGGCATCGGGGTCCACCCGGATTGCTGCGCTGTTTGTGCCGTCTCCGCGCGGGGGACGGGATCGCGTGCGCGGTTGTCGCCTCTTGCGTCCGCCGCAGCAATGCGTCGGCTGTGCGAACGCCTTGCCTCCATTGACGGCAGTGGGCTGTTGCCGCCCTCGCTGCAGGCGGCGCTCGCGTGGGTTCGGCTCGCCGGCATGAGGAGCCTGCCGCTTTTCGCGCATCGGTGGCTGTGCGGGTTCGGGGGGCGTGCCGTGCTTGCGGTTGTGGACAATCTTCCGAATCGTGAATTCATGCTTTCGGAAAGAATCGAGCGATGTGGCTCGGCGCTTGCATGCGCCGATGGAAGCCTGTATCCGGTGTGTGCGGCCTACCGCATGGGGAAGGAAAGGAAAAGATGAAGCCGATTCGACTGCCCTGGCGCGGGAAGGATGTTCCAAGCGCGATCATCGACGTGGTACGCGGATGCAATTGCGTCTGCAAGGCGTGTTTCAATCGCCGTCCACCATCCGTCAAGCCGCTTGAGGAGATCCGGACGGAACTTTCTGCCCTTCGACGGCTGAGGAACGTCGTAACTGTGGGCATCAGCGGCGGCGAACCGTTGCTCCATCCGCAAATCGCCGAAATCGTTCGCCTGGTTCACGACGAGGGGTTGAGCCCTTCGCTTCTCACCAACGGCATCCTCTGGAACGAATCGGCTGCGCGCGAATTGGCGGGCGCGGGCCTTGATTTTGTCATGTTCCACGTTCAGCCCGGGCAGAAACGTCCTGAGCTTCCCGCAGACGCCACGGCCGATGACGCATTTTCCATCATTGAATCGAAATGCGCGATTGCGAACGCCTGTGGGATTGAAGGCGTGGCTGTCGCGACGGTGAACGTCCGGCGGCGCGCGGAGGCCGATTCCATCCTGGAGGCTTTTTTGCGGTGCGAAGGGTGTCAGTACCTCTGGTTGACGCTTGAACGCGACATGCGGACGTTTGATGAAGGCTGCGAGCGCGCCTCCGCAGGGAACGGCGTCCAGGAGATGTCCTCGCTCGTGGCGAAGCATGGCTGGCGTCCATTCGCCGGAATCGGCGGGGTTCGGAATTCGCGGAAATGGCGGTGGATGACCTACCACGGATTTGAACGCGTTGGCGCGGACGGGCGTACGACCGGTTTTGCCGTCGTGCCGCCGTCGCTTCTCGAACGCGCCGTGTTCGCGGTTTTCCGCATGTTTCGCATCCAGTTGCCCTATCGCGTCCGCGCGGGGAAGTGGGGGACGCTTGCGCGCATTGCGTTGAATGCGCTTTCAGGTGGGCCGCTGCGCAATCTCGCATTCGTTTTTGCGGCGATCTTCCGCCGCGAGCGCGTACGCCCGAAGCACCTTGTCGTCGAGGCGCTCCCGGAGTTTTCCGAAGACGGGAAGGTTGAGCACTGCGACCCGTGCGTCGACGCGACGGTGTACGGGGACAGGCTCGTTCCGGCCTGCCTTGTGGACACGGAATTCGCAAAGCGGGGATGCGAATGACCATCCTCTTCGTCCAGCCGGCGGTGGGGCACAAGGGCGGAGGCGCCACGTATCCGAAGACGTGGATCATGGAGCCGCTGTCGCTCGCGGTGATGTCGGCGCTGACGCCGAAGGGGATTGACCGCCTGTTCATGGACGACCGTCTGGACGAGGTGGACTACTCCGCACGGCCGGACATCGTGGCGATGCCCGTTGAGTGCTATACCGCCGCGCGGAGCTACGAGATCGCGGACAGGTTTCGCGCACAGGGCGCGAAGGTGCTCCTCGGCGGATTTCATGCGACGATGAACCCGGACGAGGCCGCCGCACACGCCGACGCCGTCGTGTGCGGCGATGCGGAAACGACATGGGCCGGCATCCTTGCCGATCTGCGCGCCGGTTCTTTGCGCCGTAGGTATTTTGGACAGGGCGGCGTGTTCTGTCCGATCCCCGACCGTTCGCTCTACCGTGGCCGTCGCTACGGGCCGCTCAACCTGGTCGAAACCTCGCGCGGCTGCACGTTCAACTGCGAGTTCTGCTCGGTGCAGAAGTTCTTCGGCCGCCGCTACACGCCGCGTTCGCTCGACGAGGTCATGGCCGAGGTCGAGTCCCTGGACAAGAACATCGTCTTCTTCGTCGACGACAATCTCGCGATGGACGTTCCGCGCCTCAAGGAACTCTGCCGCCGCATGGAGCCGACGCGCAAGCGGTGGGTGGGGCAGCTGAGCATACACAGCGCGAAAGACGACGAGCTTCTCGCCCTGATGGCGCGCAGCGGCTGCGCGGGCGTGCTGATCGGTTTCGAGTCGCTGGACGCCACCACGCTTGCGGCGATGGGCAAGCGCGTGAACACGGCGAACTCCGACTATGCCGCCGCGATCGAGAACCTGCGCCGCCACCATCTCTCGATCTATGCGACGTTCGTGTTCGGCTACGACGGTGACACGCACGAGACGTTCCGCCGCACATACGATTTCGCGATGGAGAGCCGATTCTTCTTCGCGGCGTTCAATCATCTTGTCCCGTTTCCCGGAACGGACGTCTATGCGCGATTTGTGCGCGAGGGGCGGATGCTCCATGAAAAATGGTGGCTTGACAAGTCCGTGCACTTCGGCGACGTCGTTTTCCGTCCCCGCAATTTCACGCCGGACGAGTTGGCTGCGACGTGCGAAAAATACCGGCTGAAGTTCTATTCGCTGCCATCCATCCTGAAAAGGGGAATGGACTTCCGCGCGAACACGCACGGGCTTCTGAAGGCGTTCTACTTTTTCGCCTCCAACCTGACCCAGGAGAAGGAGGTCCTGCGGCGGAAGGGCCTTCCAAACGGGGGTGAGCCGTGATTTGCGCGCGAACCTATCGCCCAGAAGACGAGCCGCAGCTCCAGGAACTCGCGGCCGCGCCGATGCCTGGCTGGGTGCGGCTTTCGTACCGCTATGTGAACGGCTATGCGGCCGGCGAGGGCTTGAAGGGCGGCGAGACGGAGATTTTCGTGGTCGAGGAACCGAAGCGAGGTATCTTGGGGTGTGGCACGCGGTCTGTTCGCCTTGTCTGGCTAGACGGTCAACCGACCCGCGTGGCGTACCTGAGCGGACTGCGCAGTTTCCCTTCATGGCGCGGCGGGTACGGCTTTTTCAGGGGGCTTGCCGCGCTTCAGCGCAGGATGTCCGAGGATCCCGTGTCCGTCACGTTCACTACAATCCTCTCAGGCAATCCACGTGCGCGCATGTTGCTCACGTCGGGAAGGGTGGGGCTTCCGCGCTACATGCCCTACGGGAGGGTTCTCACGTTCATGCTCGCCGGACGTGCATCTTCGCAAGCACGTTCTGCAGATGTTGCCACTGCCGAGACGCTGCGCACGTTCTATGAACGCGAGGCGCCACGGCGGCAACTCTTCCCCGTATTCGGGGCAAGAATGCATCCGTCTCTCTCGCTATCCGATTTCTTCGTGTTGAAACGCGGCGGAGAGGTCGTTGGCGCGGCGGCAGTGTGGAATCATGGTGATTTCCGTCGGATCGCTGTCGATGGTTATGGACGTGCGGGCTTTCTGCGCGGCGCGGCCAACCTCTGGGCGCGCGCGACAGGACGTCCGCCGTTGCCGCCTCCGGGCGCTGAACTTGCCTGCTCGTATCTTGCATACGCCCTCGTCAAGGGTGATGACCCGCAATTGTTTGCTGAGCTTGTGCGCGAGGCGTCTGCCCGCACGTGCGGGCGCGCCTTGGTCTTCTCCCTCCATGATGGCGATCCGCTCGTCGACACTGCGCGCCACATGGCAGCATGGCGGTACGAGAGCGAATTCATGATCGTCACATACGGCGCCGATCCGAACGGGTTCACAGGCGTGCCATACATTGAAGCGGGGGCGCTATGACCGCGGACGTGAAGGTGGAGATTTGGAGCCGAAGCCTGCTCCGCGAAGCGGACGTCGCCGCGATGGAACGCCTCTATCGGGAGTTCTATGTCGGTGCGGACGAGGCGGACTTTCGCCGTGACCTTGCGGAGAAGGACTACGCGATTCTTCTGCGCGGAACGGACGTATGCGGATTCTCCACGATGAAACTCGTCGAAGTGGCGGAGATGTGCGTTCTCTTCAGTGGGGACACGGTGGTCGAGACGTCCCAGCGCGGACAATGGGGCCTCGCGGGCGGATTCGGCCACATGATCAAGTTTGTGGAGGGCATGTTTCCGGATGTGGCGGTGTACTGGTTTCTCATCAGCAAGGGGGCGCGTACGTACCGTTTTCTCCCGACCTTCTTCAGACGTTACGTACCGGGGCCTGTTGCGGATGCCGACCTTTCAGCTCGGCTCGCGCGCGTCGCGTCCGCGTTGTACCCGCGCGAATACAATCCAGCGACTGGAGTACTGCATTTCGTGGGAAAGAAAGACCGACTCCGTGACGACCTTCTGCGCATGGACACGGAGTCCGTCCGTTTCCGCGCGTTGAATCCGGGATGGATGAACGGTGACGAGCTGTGCTGCCTTGCGCCGCTTGCGACGGACAACCTCAATCGGCTGGGTTTGCGCGTGATCGAGGCGACGGATCCGGAATGGCATCTGGAACGTACACAATGAAAGTGTTCCTTTCCAACTTGCTCTGGTTCGCCTCGACCTTGCCGGACACCATCCGTTTTGCGCTGGCACTGCGCAACCCAGCGCATGCGCAGGCGGTCGTGGCGCGGCGGCGGAGACCGACAAGGGAAGAAGATGTCATCCTCTATGAACCCACCAGCGGATCGACCGGTGCGAACAAGCTGATACCGTACACCGAGCAGCTCCGTCGCGAGTTCATGCGCGCGGTGAATCCGTGGATGGCTTCGCTCTATCTCCGCCATCCCGGGCTTTTCTTTTGCACGCACTATTGGGCGATCTCGCCGACCACCGAGGTGCGCGGCGCGGATGGCGATGCGCGTTGCGGGTTTGCAGAGGACCGCGAGTATCTTGGCTCGTTGAGATGTCGGATCACGCGGATGCTTTTCCCCGTGTCGGACATCGTGCGTGGCGTGCGCGACCCCGCGCGCCATCTGCGCCTCACTGCGCTCGGCCTTCTCGCCTCGCGCCGTCTGGGAATCGTCTCGGTGTGGCATCCGTCGTTCTTCATCCGCATCCTTGAGTACATGACGGAGCGTGCGGCTGAACTTGTGCATGCGCTGGCAACGGATGACTGGGGCGCAGGACTTCGCAAGACCCCAATACGGGAAGGTGCGCGACTGGGTGAGCGGCTCGCAGCGCGCGACTATGCGGCGGTATGGCCACATCTCAAGGTGATCAGCTGTTGGGACGCTGCGTTCGCGAAGGGCGATGCCGACCGGTTGCGGCAGATGTTCCCCCGTGTTGAGATTGAGGGCAAGGGGCTTCTCGCCACGGAGGGCGTTGTCACGATTCCGTGGTTCGGGAAGCGTGTCGCGGCGGTCACGTCGCACACGTTGGCGTTCGAGACGGTCGATCCGGAGACGTCGGAACCAATTCCCGGAACGGCTGTCGGGATTGACCGGCTTGAAATTGGAAGGCGTTACGGTGTTGTCCTGACGACGGGAAACGGTTTCACGGACTACAGGTTGGGGGACGTGGTGGAGTGTGTCGGATTTGTCGGACGGACGCCGCGCCTTGAGTTTTTGTACCGCAGCGGGGGCGTGTCGGATCTGTGCGGGGAGAAACTACATCCGGCATTTGTCGGCACCGTCATTAGCGCGCTGTCGGAAAGGCATGGTGCGCCACGGTTCGCCGTTTTGGCGCCGAACACCAGCTGTGCTGGCTATACGCTCTGGTGGGAACCTGCGGAAGACGGCGAATTGCCATCCGCTGACGAACTCGAGCGGCGGTTATGCGAGAGCTACTACTACGCAAATGCGGTGGAACTGGGCCAGATTCGTCCTGCCGTCGTGAAGGAAATCTGCGACGGACTTGCCAGATGGTGCCGATGTTTTGGTCTTTCAGCGTCCGCCGCAAAGATTCCGCCTCTCACCCGCCACGCGATAGATTTATATCGTCTATAAGACCATATAGGTTTTGTAAGGCAATTGGCAAGGTAATTGGCAATGAATGGCGTTGGCACGGTTATTGCTTGTAAGTTTTTTGTGAAAACTGGTGTAACGTTTTCTGGTTGAATGCGTTTATGCTGATGTCGTGATTTGCGAGGCAGTTGCAAGACCAGGTAAGGCATTATAATTACCTCTTGTGAAAGAGCGGGATTGACTGGAGTGGTACCAGCGGCAGGCTCATAACCTGAAGAACGTCGGTTCGAATCCGACTCCCGCCACCAATTCGGATGTAGTCCGTTAATGCGGCCGTTGCTGGTTCGAGTCCAGCCATCCGAGCCATTCCACGCCTTATGTTCCATCATGTGGCGTTTCCAGTACTATTTCCCTTTGCGTATCAGTTGAAATAGAAAAACCATATCAGTGAATCCTTAAAAAACATATCAGTAGTAATTGAAAATTCATATCAGTCATTGACGGGATGGAACGATATATGCTACAATATTGGATGAGCAAGGAGAATTATGGATAAAAATAGGTATAAGCCAAGAATCGCTGACAAGAGGCTTGATTTCTATCTCTCAACATTTGGTGCCGTCTGCGTTGAGGGCCCCAAGTGGTGTGGCAAAACCTGGACATGCACGATGCACTCGCAAAGCGAATTTCTTGTTGGGCTTCCTACGGGAAATTTTGCGAATCGCAAGCTGGCTATGCTTGATGTCCAGCGCGCCTTGGAGGGAGCCGCTCCGCATCTCATTGACGAATGGCAGGATGTCCCCGCGATTTGGGATGCCGTGCGCTACTCGGTGGATGAATCGGCGGAAAGCGGACGCTACATCCTCACAGGTTCATCGACTCCGAAAACTAAGGGCGTGCTTCATTCCGGAACCGGGCGGATCGCGCGTCTGGCCATGCATCCCATGTCCTTGCAGGAAAGTGGACATTCTGCAGGTGTCGTTTCCCTCTCGGACGTTTGCAAGGGGCGGGAAATCGGCGTACAGTCGATTCAAGAGCCGTCCTTGGACGAACTTATTGAATTCGTGATGCGCGGAGGTTGGCCCGGAGGGCTCGACAAAAGCCGTGCGCAGGCACTGCTCATTCCTCGCGACTACATCCGAAACATCATGGAGGTCGATATCCAGAAGCTTGACGGAATCGAACGCGATCCCGTGAAGGTGCTCAAATGCCTTCGGTCTCTTGCGAGGAACGAATCGACGACGGCCAGCACGAACACGATACGCAACGACATCGCCGAAGTTGACGACACCAGCTTGAGCATTAACACGGTGACGGACTACATAGGAGCCTTCAACCGGCTGTTCCTTGTCCGCGACACGAGGCCGTTCTCGACATTCACAAGATCGCCGGCCCGCATCAAGCAGCAGTCCAAGCGGCGGTTCTGCGATCCGTCGCTGGCCGCGGCCCTGCTCGGAGCTTCGCCGAAGATGCTGCTGCGAGACCTGAGGACCTTTGGGCTTCTCTTTGAGTCGCTTGTTCTTCGGGACCTTGAGATATACGCCGAGGCGATGGAGGGTGACCTGTATCATTACCAGGACTACGACGGGGATGACTTTGACGCGGTGATCCAGACGCCAGACGACGGATGGAGCGCCTTTGAGGTCAAGCTCGACCCCGGACAGGTGGACGAAGCGGCGACGACCCTCGTGAAGATCGCGTCTAAGTTCAAGCACAATCCACCGACCGCGCTCGCAGTTGTCGTCGGGAAGTCCGGTCTTGCCTATCGGCGTCCGGAGGACGGTGTGTACGTTCTGCCCATCACGGCGCTCAAGGCGTAACAGTTTTTGATAGCGGAGTTCATTTGAAAAGAGACGAGACGCGTGCTGCGCGCCGGACTCTGCGTGCGCTGGACCATGGAGCGAGAGACGATGCCGCCAACGGCGTTTGTCGAAGTCCGCCGCGGGCTTGACCTCGGCCGTGAAGCCGATGAGGCGATTGACAGACTTCTTGCAATCAAGGAAAATGCGCGCGAGAAGGAACGTACCGTTCCCGAGACCGCGCTTTTGCCGCTTGTCGAGGATTGCTTCGCTGCTCTGGAGAGGCATCCTTGGTGCAGACCATCAAACGACATCGCCTCCGCACGCGCCGACCTCGAGCGAATCTTCCGCTCGTTTGCCTGCGCATGACATAAAGTTTCGGGGTTAGTGTGTATATTCTGGTATAAAGCCTATAATATCGGATATGTTGTTGCAGGGCGGAAACATGGTTGGTTGCGATTTAAGGTAGAAAGACGGGATTTGTTAGGAGATTTTTGGATTGCATGATTCCTTTCAGGTTGGATTGGCACGGTTGTTGCTGGTGCTCTTTTGTCGCCGATGGTAGTTCGTGGGGACGACGGTCTCCAAAACCGATCGGTCGGTTCGACTCCGGCCCTCGGCGACGCTTGAAATTGAAAACGAAACAGGAGTAAAGACATGAGAACAATGGTGACAATCGCGCGGGCCCTCAAGGAGAAGAACCGCGTGGCGGGGCGTCTCGCGAAGGCGAGGGAGCTTGTCGGCGCGGAGAATTCGAAGGACAAGAGCGTGCCGCGCGGTGTTGACGTGGCCGCGACGTATGACCTTGCGAAGATGCTTCGCAATCGGCTGATTGCGACCAAGAGCGCCATCGCAGAGGCGAACAAGCCCATCGTCTCGAAGATTGTCGAGCTTGACGAGATCAAGTCGGAGATCGCCTTTCTGAACGGACTGGACGTGAAGGAGGGCAAGTTCGTCACGACGAACTACGGCACGCGCATCGAGTCGGACATTGATGCGGTTATCCGCAAGCAGCAGGTCCTGGACGAGGTCACGGAGCTTCAGGCGCGCGCGGACCGTATTCAGGACGAGCTTGACGAGTTCAACGCGGCCACAAAGGTCGAGATTGAACTGGACGACTGATTTGAAATCCGCGTTGCGGCTGTTGCACCTTAGGCGGCGCCTTCGGGCTCCGCTGATCGCTAACGATGTTGAGACCGAGCCCTGTTTCAAGGGCTTAGACCGTAAGGGTTAAGGGCTTAACTCGTAACACGCAAAAGGTAAAAAGTAAAACTTATCATGCAGCGGCGCGGCACGGGTTTCACCCCGGGGCGGGGATATTGGAGGCTACCGCCAAGAATCGCCCCGTCCCGAGGGCTTTTAGTATATGAATGGCACATTTTGGCTGTTTTGATCTTTGACACAAAAAAATAGGTTTTTATTTGCCGTGCAGCGGTGAACGCCAAAATTATGATATACTATCCTGAATCCGTGAAGGTTATATGCCCCACTAGCGCAAGATCTTCGATAGTTGAAAATTTATCGTCTTTTCTGTTGAAAAACCTTAAGGTGAGTGGTATA
>CACWIW010000151.1:0-405 GCA_902761035.1 uncultured bacterium
CGGCATCAAGCCGACGATCCGCGACTACGTGCCGGACGAGAAGGACTTCCTCGACCGCCTCGACGCGATGGTGGAGCAGGCCTTCGACGACCAGTGCACTGGCGCGAACCCGCGCTACCCGCTGATGTCGGAGATCAAGCAGATGTACCTCAACGCCTACTACGGAACGCACAAGACCGTGTAAAGGAAGAGACTTCGGACATCAGACTTCCGACTTCGAAGTCTGAAGTCCTAAGTCTGAAGTCCAAAACAATCTAAAGGAAATCAAAATGAAAAAGACTTTACCGAAGAAGACCACTGCGAAGGCGGTGACTGCGAAGAAGATTCCCGCGAAGCGCGGACGTCCGAGTAAGCAGGACCGCGTCCTCCTCGAGCGCACCGACAAGGTCGTGACGAAGGACAAGG
>CACWIW010000151.1:450-13817 GCA_902761035.1 uncultured bacterium
GAACGAGGCGCGCGCCGCCGAGACGGGCCTTCCCGTCGCCAAGGTGATCGAGGTGATGAAGCTCCGCGACCACTGGTGCATCCGCCGCGAGTGGATCGATGGCGAGACGCTCGCCGACGTGATGGCGAAGGACAAGAAAAACCTCGTGAAGTACATGAAGGAGTTCGTCGCGATCCAGTGCGAGATATTCAAGAAAACCTCGGAGCGCATGGGCAACCTCGCCGACAAGCTCGACAAGCAGATCTCCGCCTCGCCGCTGCCGCGCGAGACGCGCTACGACCTGCACATGAAGCTCCAGAGCTTCCCGCGCGGAAAGTCGCTCTGCCACGGCGACTTCAACCCGACGAACGTGATCATCACGCCGAAGGGCGACTGGCGCGTGATCGACTGGAGCCACGTGCGCCTACTGGAGCCACGTGCGCCTCGGCGACCCGCTCGCGGACGTGGCGCGCACGTATCTCCTCTTCTGGCTCTCGGGCCACATCGCGGCGGCGGAGAAGTACATTGCGCTCGCGTGCGAGGCGCTGAAGGTCAAGCTCCCCGACGTGCAGAAGTGGCTCCCGATCGTCGCCGCGGCGGAATCCAGCCGCGACCAGACGCCCAAGAACCACGAGCTGCTTGTCCACTGGGCCAGCGTCGTGGACATCGAGTAGCTGCGGCTGTTTCACGGCGGAAGCCGCATCGGCTCCGCAGCCCACGCGGCGGGACGCCCCAAGACGTCCCGCCGCACGCTTTCTCTAAGCTGCGCCTCATCAGAGTGTCGCCGACTAATCTGCTCCAGCGGCATTTTTCGCTACCATGCGAAAATCCGTGGGAGTGATAAAGAAAGAGCATGGAAAGTAATGAAGAAAGTGCATAGAAAGTATAAAAGAAAGTAATAAAGAAACATTACCCGTCTCCCTTGATATATCGGCTAGAACATGCTATAATGTGCCCATCTTTTGCGAAAAATGTATTAGGTAGTATGGACATGTCAAAATACATTGGCGAGGCGACGGCCTACGACAAGAAACTGATGCTTGAGCGAAAAGAACCGTTGAGTTGGCTCAAGAGCATCAGTGCGTTCGCCAATACCTCTGGTGGCGTATTGTTGTATGGCGTGGATAATGACGGCAATCTTGTAGGACTTGAAAATGCCGAGCGCGATGCCGAGGACATCAGCGAAATGGTCAAGTGCCTGATGGATCCCGTTCCGGAATTCAACTTGTCGCTTCACGAGGAGGATGGTCGCAAGTTCGTCATGGTTTCGGTTAAGGCCGGAACCGAGACGCCGTATTACGTGTTCATCAAGGGGCATCGCGATGCGTACATACGAATTGGCAACGAAAGCGTCAAGGCAAATTCAATCGACCTTAAACGGCTTGTCCTCAAGGGGGAAAAACGGTCATGGGATTCGTTGCCGTCGAGCCACAAGCGGGCAAATTTCGCTTTTGAAACATTGCGCGCTGAATACTTCGCACGGACGAAGTTGGAGTTTGTGGAAAGCGATTTTGATTCTTTCGGGCTTGTCGAGGGCGGAGGCTTATTGACCAATGCGGGTGCGCTCCTTGCGGACAAGTCTCCCATTCGCCATTCGCGCGTTTTCTGCACTCGCTGGAACGGGCTTACGAAGTCAAACGGCGTGATGGAAGCGTTGGACGATGACGAATTTTCGGGCGGGCTGCTCAATCTTCTCGATGCCGCGAAAGGATTTGTGAAGGTAAACGCAAAGACAAAGTGGCGGAAGATGGAAGACGGCAGCGGACGTGTCGAGTATCCTGAATATCCTTCCGCCGCCGTGGAAGAGGCAATTGTGAATGGCCTTATACACCGTGACTATCTTGAAATCGGAAGCGAAGTCCACATCGACATGTTCGACGACAGGTTGGAAGTGTATTCGCCCGGCGGCATGGTCAGCGGCGAGTTGATTCAGTCGCTTGACACTCGTGCCGTCGCCTCAAAGCGCCGTAACCCTGTCATAGCCGATTTGTTCCAGCGCCTCTCGCTCATGGAGCGTCGCGGCAGCGGATTCGGCAAGATACTTGATGCGTATCAGTTCGAGTCGGAGAAGCGGGGCAGGTCAATCGTACCGCAGTTCCGCTCCTCGTCATCGGAATTCCATGTCATTCTTCCGAACTTGAACTACGAGGCTCCTGAATTGCAGTCCTTGAATGGAAGCAATGCAAATGGAGTGGGTGGGAATGCCGAAGTTTCCAACAACGCCATCTCGACAACCTTAACGGAAGGCCGAAACGCAAAGATCATCATTCGTGCGATAAAGGTGAACGGCCATGTGACGATTGTTGAACTCTGCCGAAAGACCCGCCTTTCAACAAGCGGCGTCTATAAAATCATCGCCGCCTTGAAAAAGGCTTCAATGATTCGCCGTATCGGCCCGACAAAGGGCGGGTATTGGGAGGTGGTGGAATGATGCGCGGACAGTGGTACATCCAGATGGTACTGGCAAATATGGTGTCAGTGTCGGCTTTAATGTGAAGGGAAGCAGAAAAATGAAATTGACTTCCAGGATTGACAAGCATGACATGACCGATGAGGATATCAAGAATCGGTTTGTCACCCCTGCGCTAAACCGGGCAGGATGGGAGGCATGCTATGTCAAATGATTTGAAGCCAGAGGAGATCGCTCGAGTGAAGATCGACGAGCAGCTCGTCGATGCGGGATGGTACATCGCCGACCGCAGCCACTTCACTTACGACCACAACGCGACGGCCCTGACTGAGGGGCTGCTTGATGGTAACCACGAGGCCGACTATCTTCTTTTTGTTGATGGCAAGGTGATCGGCGTCCTTGAGGCGAAGCGCAGCGACATCGACCTCGAGTCCGCAGCAGGAGGTCAAGCCGCAAACTACGCGCATATCATACCCGAAGAATATCCTCGCTGGAACGATGAACCGTGTGTTGTCCTTCTTGCAAACGGCGAGAAGATTCTTCTTCGCAATCCCAGCACAGGCGAGTACAATCCCGTCTCATCAATGCCCACGCCCAAAATGTGCCTTGAACTATCTGGTGTCAAATCTTATTGGGGCGGACTGCCCGAACTGAAGGACTCCGAACGCCGAGCCCTCCGCACCTGTCAAGTCGAGACAGTGACGAATTTGGAGTCGAGCTTCCGGCGCGGTGCTAACAAGGCTCTCGTTGCCCTTGCCACGGGCGCGGGCAAGACATACACCGCTTGCATGGCCGCGTACCGGCTCCTGTCCTACACGCCAGCCAAGCGCATCCTCTTTCTTGTTGACCGCAACAACCTTGGCGAACAAGCCCTTAACGAGTTTGCCACGTTCCGCCTTACTCAGAACGGCGCTCCATTTACGGATATCTTCATCACCGAGCGCCTCAAGGGAAATCAGGCGAACCCCAAGGCGAGCGTGACGATTGCGACCATCCAGCGCGTCTATGCAGCGTTGACCGGTACCGACGCGAAGAGCGACGCAGACGAGGACGACGAAGATCGCGAAGAAGTAGCCGCGCCAGTCACCGTGGACGGACGCCTTGCCAAGCTGCCGCACGACTGGTTCGACGCTATCATAATCGACGAATGCCACCGCTCTATCTATGGACGCTGGCGTGCTGTCCTTGAATGGTTCAACACGGCTCGGTTCATCGGCCTTACCGCCACGCCGTCGGCGGAGACGGTCGAGTTCTTTGACAAAAATACGGTCGTCAACTACACATACGAGAAGTCGGTTGCCGACGGTATCAACGTCTACTACTCGATCTACCGCATCCAAACGAAAACCGCCACAGACGGCGTCGATGTTGAGGCGGGCGAGACGGTAGATGTCTATACTCGCCAGACGCAAAAGACAGACACGGTTGTCACGGATGAACCCGCCCACTACGCGGTTCCGCAACTTGACCGCGCCGTCGTCCAGCCTGACCACATCCGGCTTGTTCTCGAAGCCTACAAGAACGCCGTGTATACCGAGATGTACAAGGACGACCTCGCCCGCGATCCGGACTTCGCCTCTCTCCCGAAGACTCTCATCTTTGCCAAGTCCGAATCTCATGCGCGGCACATTGTGGAGATCGCCCGCGAGGTGTTTGACGGCCAGGCACCGGATTTCGTCCAGACGATTACCTACTCCGCTGGCGATTATCCGCGAGTTCCGGACTTCCCGCACGTTCCGCATTGCCGTGACAGTTACTCTTGTCGCCACCGGCACGGACATCAAGCCGCTTGAGGTTGTCTTCTTCATGCGCGACGTGAACGCCTACTCGCTCTACGTGCAGATGCGCGGTCGCGGATGCCGCACCATCAACCCAGATCAGTTGAAGGCCGTCACGCCGAACGCGAACGGAAAGGAGCAGTTCTTCCTTGTTGACGCCGTTGGCGTGACGGAGCATCCGTTTGACGATGGCGCGGTCAGGCCAGACACTCAAGGTCCTGCGCCGTTAACCCTGCCTCGTCTTCTTGAGAAACTCTCCCTTGGCATCGTGTCCGATGACAATCTGCGGCTTCTCGCTTCGCGCATGTCGCGCATCAATGCCAGATCGACTGAAGCGCAGAGGATGAAGTTCTCCGCTCTCGCGTCCTTTACGATGCAGGATATGGCAGAGTCGCTGTTTGAGGCGTTGTCCGATGACTCGCTGCCGCCGTTCGTGTCTGCTTCGGAACCGAATGCGCGCCGTCGCGCCCTTGTCGCGCTCCTTATTAACAACATACCCGCCCGCGACTATCTCCTTGAGTTGAATGCTGGGTATGTGGTTATCCAGAAGCCGGGCAAGGACGAAATAATCTACACGGGCTTCTCGGTTGCGGAGGCTCACAACGTCCTAGACGGCTTCGAGGCGTTCTTGAAGGCTAATCCCACGGGTAACGAGGCGATTGCGGCCATAAAGGAGGCGCGTGAGATGCGCTTCGACTATACGGCTCTGTCTTCCATCCGCGACGATTCCATCCATTTCAACTCGTCTTTCTCCTGTCCCAAGGTCTGGAACGCCTACGCGCTTGTCCGGCAGGAGGACGTGGTGAAGCTCTCCTCCCCGACCGAGCGGGATGCGATGACGAACTGGCTCGGCCTTGCACGGTTTGGGCTAGGCCGTTCGCAGAAGCTGTATTCGCTTCTTTCCTCTTCGCAGTACTTCTCCGCCGCGAAGCATTACGAACTATGGAAGGGTCAGAAGCAGCGTGGCGCGATAACTCCCGGACAGGACGACATCCTCAAGGAGGCTCTTGGCATAATTCTCTCCAACGGGGCGGTCGGTCGTGACGACCTCATCAAGGAGGGGAATGTACAGCTGCTCGCCGAGGGTGTCCGTGCTTTCGGTTCGCCGCAGGCGTTTGACGGCGAACTCGCGTCCCTTTCGTCATTCTTCATGAAGGCTATATGAACATGGAACACAACGAACAGTCTCTTGTGCAGAAGGTTTGGCAGCTCGCGGACGTCCTTGCGGCGGCTGGAGTGGCTTTCACCGACTACATCGTGCAGCTCACCTACATTCTCTTCCTCAAGATGGACGCCGAGGCGGAGGCGCTTGGCATAGAGAGCAAGATTCCGAAGGATTGCCGCTGGGCGAATCTCGTGGACAAAGATGGTTTCGACCTTCTCGAACGCTACGAGAAATCGCTTAAGAAGCTCTCTGAGCAGCCGGGTCTTATCGGCACGATATTCTCCAAGGCGCAGAACAAGATATCCCAGCCCGCCCAGCTCGCCAAGGTCGTGGCGATGGTTGACGCGCAGGACTGGCTTTCGCTCGACATCGACACCAAGGGTGCAATCTACGAGGGCATACTTGAAAAGAACGGGCAGGACAAGAAGTCCGGCGCGGGTCAGTATTTCACACCCCGCGCCCTCATCAAGGCGATGGTGGACGTGACGAACCCGAAGATTACCGAGACTGTGTGCGACCCGGCCTGCGGCACGGGTGGATTTCTTCTCGCGGCGTTCGACCACATGAAGCGCGAGTCCCAGGATCGCCGCAAGCAGATGTTCCTCAAGACCGAGGCGTTGACCGGCTGCGACATTACGCCGCTTGTCGTCACGCTCGCCTCGATGAACCTCTATCTCCACGGCGTCGGCATCGACTCAAGCCCCGTCAAGTGCGAGGATTCCCTTGAGAAGGAGCCGTCCCGCCTCTACGATGTCATCCTCGCCAATCCGCCGTTCGGAACCCGTCCCGCCGGGCTTGGCGAGATATCCTCGATGCGTCAGGACTTCTTCGCCAAGACATCCAACAACCAGCTGAACTTCCTTCAGCACATCATGCTTCTCTTGAAGGTCGGCGGCAGGGCGGCGGTCGTTCTCCCGGACAATGTGCTTTTCGAGGGCGGAGCTGGCGAGACTGTGCGCAAGAAACTCCTTGCGGACTACAACCTCCACACGATCCTGCGGCTTCCGACAGGCATATTCTACGCGCAGGGCGTTAGGGCGAACGTGCTCTTCTTCTCCCGTGGCGGCAAGACCTCCGAGACGTGGGTTTACGACTATCGCACGGGCGTGAAGCACACGCTTGCGAACAACAAGCTTGAACGCCGCCACCTCGACGATTTCGTCGCTTGCTACACGCAGAAAAAGCGCACCGAGACCGAACGCTGGCATCGCTTCGCCGTGGAGGAACTCGTCAAGCGTGACAAGACGAACCTTGACCTCAAATGGCTCAAGGAGCAGTCGGACGACGATGCCGACGTTTCTCTCAAGGAGTTGCTTGCGGACATGGAGAAGTACCGCGATACGATAAACAAGGCCGTGACGCAGCTTGCAGCTCTCGCCAAAGGAATCGAAGAATGAAGGTCGTCGAGCAGTTCAAACGTCGAATTCTCGATCTCGCCATTCGCGGCAAGCTTGTTCCACAAGACCCGAACGACGAACCGGCAAGCGTCCTCCTTGAACGCATCAAGGCGGAAAAGGCGAAACTCGTCAAAGCCGGCAAGATCAAGAAGGAGAAGAACCCCTCTGAGATCGTCATTGGTTCTGATGGGGCGGCCTATGAGAAGTTCGGGGACGGGGATAGTTCTAACACAGAGGCACAGAGACGCAGAGTAGATGTGCCGTTCGACTTGCCGCAAGGCTGGGCGTGGTGTCGCTGGAAAAACATTTCGCTTTCAATTCAGTACGGATACAATGCTCCCGCTTTACCAAAGGGTCGAATACAAATGGTTCGCATTTCGGATATTCAGGTGGGACGCATTCAATGGGAAAAAGTGCCATATTGCGAGATTCAGGAATCAGACATAGGCAAATATCTTTTAGCACCAGGCGATATCCTTTTTGCTCGAACAGGAGGAACTGTTGGCAAATCCTATCTTGTTGACGACATTCCCCATGAGAGTATTTATGCTGGGTATCTTGTTAGGACAAAGTCTTCGTCAATGGTGTTCCCGAAATACACAAAAGCATTTCTTGAGTCGAATTGTTATTGGCAACAATTACGTTCTGGCGTCATAGCAACTGCACAACCAAATTTCAATGGTGAGAAGTTAGCTTCAATGTTAGTCCCGCTCCCTCCCCTCACCGAGCAGAGACGCATCATCGCAAAGATAGAGGAGCTATTTGCCGTTGTCGATTCATTGGGGGAGGCGGCTGATAACTTGGAGAGTGATGCCAAGCGGCTTGACAAGAAGATTCTCGATCTTGCAATTCGCGGGAAGCTCGTCCCGCAGGACCCGAACGACGAACCGGCAAGCGAAATTGTGAAGCGGATTGCCGCTTCTCATAAGTCCCCCTGTAAGAACCAGGGCAAGCCTATCGACCCACCATTTGAAATCCCCGACTCATGGGAGTGGGTGAGGCTAAAGGAACTTGGTGTCTTCTGTGGTGGTCACACGCCGTCAACAAGCAATCCAAAATTATGGGGCGGAGATATACTCTGGGTATCGTCTAAAGATATGAAATCAAAGTACATAGACGACACTCAGATAAAAGTGACACGACTTGGAGCAGAGGAACTGAACGTACTAAAACCTGGCGCACTATTAATGTGTACTCGAAGTGGAATACTTCGTAGAGTTTTCCCAGTTGCGATTGCAAGGCGAGAATTGACCATCAATCAAGATCAGCGCGCACTTACACTATGGCTGCCAGAAATGATTGAGTATGTATATTTAGCGCTCAAGTCGTTAGAATCCATCATCCTTTCGGATTATAATAAATCAGGCACTACGGTGGAGAGTATCATTTGGAACAAGTTTGTTGACTTGCCCATCCCACTACCGCCCCTGAACGAGCAAAAACGAATCGTGAAGCGAGTTGAAGAGCTGAAAGCCACGACGAGAACGCTCGTAACCTTTTGACGCTTCGTTTCACTATCATAGCAGAACTAATGAAAGGATACTGCTATGATAGACCTCGAAAAATTCTCCGCGTTCCTGCGGAAGACCAACAAGTCGGCCAACACGGTTGCCTCGTACTGCTTTGCGGCAAGGCAATACACAACGCACTTTGGAGAGTTCACGAAGAAGAACCTTCTCCTCTACAAGGCGTTCTTAATAGAACGCTTCAAACCGAAAACGGTAAACATCCGGCTTCTCGCCATGAACGCCTACGCAACATGCATCAGCAGACCGACATTGAAGATGCCACTTATCCGCATCCAGCAGAAGCCGTTTCTGGAGAATGTCATAAGCGACGCGGACTACGCCTACTTCAAGCGGAAGCTGAACAACCCAGCGGAGCGCTACTGGTATTTCGTCATCCGATTTCTCGCTGCGACAGGGGCGCGTATAAGCGAACTCCTGCAGCTGAAAGTCGAACACGTCACAGCCGGGCACATTGACATTTATTCCAAGGGCGGCAAGATGAGACGAATATACATCCCGCAGAAACTAAAGGACGAGGCGTTGTCGTGGCTCGCAACACGCGGCCAGTCATCGGGTTTCCTCTTCATCAACCGAAGCGGCGAACGCATTACGGCGCGGGGCATTGCCGCACAACTTAAGAAACTCACCATCAAGTACAAGTTGAATCCTGCGGTCGTTTACCCGCACTCTTTCCGGCATCGTTTCGCCAAGAACTTTCTTGAGAAGTTCAACGACATATCGCTCCTTGCCGACCTAATGGGACACGAGAGCATCGAAACGACACGCATCTACCTTCGACGCACCAGCACAGAGCAACGCTCCATCGTCGACAAGGTCGTCACATGGTGAGCGGCTTTATTACCGCTCGCAGCTCCTCAATTTTGGCAACAATCCTCTTCTGCTCCGCAAGAGGCGGAAGAGGAATCTGAATATCGCACATCTTTTCTTGATTTAACTTGGGGACTGTAGTGCCTGTCACATAAGGCATTAAATCTAAAATGTCCAATGTGCATACAAGATAAATATGGTTGATGCCGTCGCAAGGTCGCAGAACGTGGGCATGATTGTTCACCCAAATCTTGCCATCCACACAGAATGCTGATTTGTCACCCCTGCTCCATTTAGCACCATCCTCTCCAAGCAACACAAGCGGCTCATCAAATATAAAATCAGAAACAAAGTCTTGGATGCAAGTCGCGCCATAGTATGGATATGGCCCAAGTTTTCTGTTCGATTTTGTAACAGGCTTCCTCTTTGAGTCCAGAATTTCACAAATTGCTCCCAGCCTCACCCACTCCCATGAGTAAGGGATTTCAAATGGCGGGGCGATAGGCTCGCGCTGGTTCTTACAGGGGGACTTATGAGAAGCGGCAATCCGCTTCACAAGTTCGCTTGCCGGTTCGTCGTTCGGATCTTGCGGAACGAGTTTACCGCGAATGGCGAGGTCAAGAATCTTCTTGTCGAGGCGCTTCACCGCGTTCTCCAAACTGTCAGCCGCCGCGCCCAGCGAATCGGCAATTGCAAATAATTCTTCAATCTTTGCGACGATGCGTCTCTGTTCAGGAAGCGGAGGCATTGGGATCGGTATTTCTGTAAATCTATTCCAAATTGTACTCTCTACGGTTGTCCCGGCTTTCTTGTAATGGGCAAGAATGACAGATTCGAATGCCTTCAGGACATCATAAATATATTCAGCCATCTCAGGAATGCTCAATGTAAGAGCGCGTTGATCCTGATTGATGGTTAGATGTTGAGTTGCTATAGCTATAGGAAAGGTTCTTCTAAGGATTCCGCTGCGTGTACACATGATGATGGAATTAGGTTTTAGCATCGTCAACTCTGCTGCCCCTAATTGCGTCAACTTGAGGATGGTATCGTTTATGTATTTTGACTTCATATCTTTTGAAGTCACCCAAAGTACCTCGTCACCCCAAAGATTTTGATCGGATGTTGATGGCGTGTGCCCACCTGTAAATGTCCCTAAGTCCCTTAATCTCGCCCACGCCCAACACTGCGGCAGAGGAAATGGCACATTAATTCTGTAGCTCTGCGTTTCTGCGTGAGGATCCCCCTCGCCGAACTTCTCATAGGCCGCCCTACAAGATGTTTTCTGAAGCTCCTTGTATCGCCAAGCCCCGTTAAATGGTATAATATTCGCCGTTGATGACAATGGAAGAGACCGACAAGAACAACTTTGAAAAGCGCGGCGGCGAACTCATGCCGCGCGAACTGATGGAACGAGCCGCAGACCCTGCGCTCGTCCCAGACGAAGCTCTTGTCGCCGTTCTTCTCAAGACCGGCGCTCACGGACTAAACGTCATCGAACTTTCGCGCCGCCTCATCGAGGCGTTCGGCTCCATGAAGTCGCTCGTCTCCGGCGACTGGCGCACCTTGGAAGAGCGCATCAAGGACTGGAACAAGACCCACCCCGACCGTCCGATCAAGGGCCTTGGACACGTCAAGTGCCTTGAACTTGCCGCCGCCTTCGAGATGGGACGTCGCTGGAGCCGTCTCACTCCCGACGAACTCCGCACGAAGAAGGTGACCGATCCAGATGTCGCCTATGAAGTGTTCAAGACCGTCCTCACGCCGGGCGACGACAAAGAGAACCTCTACGCGCTTTTGCTGAACAACAAGAACTGCCCCATCTGCGAGCCGCTGCGGATCTCTCGCGGCACGGCGGACTCAGCTCCGGCCTTCGCCCGCGACGTATTCAAGGAGGCGCTCAAATGGGGCGCGGTGGCCGTCATGGTCGCGCACAACCATCCGTCGGGCGACCCCAAGCCCAGCAAGGCCGACATCAAGTTCACAGAGCGGCTCGCCGCCCTCGCCAAGATTACGGAAATACGCCTTCTCGACCACCTCGTTCTCGGGGAGAGGAAGTACGTGTCAATCCGCTCGACAGCAGAGGTTGTTTTTGATTGATGGCAATTCTGTAATCTACCTATAGATTCCGTTGCCGCGATTGCGCTACTGCCAGTGTCGGCCTGGTGGAATGCGCATTTCCGTAGTGGGACAAGTTGACGTCCCTCTTGCGCGGCATGGCGCGGCAGTCCCGCCGCCGAATATGCACAAGCTTCAGCATGGCATGAATGGTCGAAATCGCCGGATGAAACTGGAAAATCATCAGCAATGCATAAATCAAGAACCGCGAGTACTCCATTACAGGCGTAGATGTGGTATAATATTCCGCGATGAGACCGATAGCCGCAATGAAAAGGACATCATGGCGAAACCAAAAATAGTTATCTGTATGGGTAGTTCCTGTTTCGCGCGCGGGAACGAGAAGACCGTCGAGGCGTGCGAGAGCTTTATGGCGGAGCGTGGGCTCAAGGACGAGGTCGACGTGGACCTCGGCGCGAGCCTGTGTACCGGCAACTGCGCGGATGGCCCGATCGTGGTCGTGGACGGCAAGATCTACAAACACGTGGACCCGCTCGTGATGCGCGACATCCTCGAGGCGACGTTTCCGCAGAAAGGATAATGGGTATGCTTACAAGTCCAGTCTATACGACGGAGAACGAGTGCCAGGACTGCTACAAGTGTGTCCGGCACTGTCCCGTGAAGGCCATCCGCATCGTGGACGGCAAGGCGAGCGTGATTCCCGAGGCGTGCGTCGCCTGCGGCGAATGCGTGAAGGTGTGTCCCGCCCACGCGAAGAAGATCAGGAGCGACCTCGCGCGCGGGTGTGACGATCGGGCAGATCGCCGCCGCGCTGAAGGCGGCCGGTTTCGCCGGCGTGAGCGAGACGGCCCACGGCGCGGAGTCGGTGAGCGCGCACGTCGCGAAACTTCTCCAGGAAACGGACTCCCCGCTCGTGATCTCGTCCGCCTGCCCGGCGGCCGTCGATATGGTGCGCAAGTACCTGCCCGGCTATGCGGCGTTCATCTCGCCGCTTCCCTCGCCCGTTCGTGCGCACTGCCGCCTCATCAAGGAGAAGTACGGCCACGAGGCGAAGGTCGTGTTCTTCGGACCCTGTGCGGCGAAGAAGAACGAGTCCGACGCGCATCCCGACGAACTGGCGCTGGCGGTTCTTTTCCCCGCCCTTGAGCAGTTCCTCGAAGAGCGGGGAATCAAGTTCGGCGAGGAAGCGGAGCTCGCGCTGGGGCCGGCCGAGGAAGGGCGTTTCTACTCCGTCGAGGGCGGCATGAACGATACGCTCCGCGACGGCAAGACGGACGTGCGGTATGTTTCGGTGTCCGGCCTTGAGGATTTTAGGCGGATGCTGGAGGACTTCGATCCCGCGGAGTTCAAGCGCCATCCCGAGAAGTTCCCGCGCAAACTGTTCGTCGAGGTGCTGGCGTGTCCGGGCGGCTGCGTGAACGGTCCGGCGATGCCGCGCGGCGCCTCGGGCCTCGCGACGCTGTTCGCGACGGACGCGACGGCGCCGATCCGCGCGTCGTCGGGGCGGTGCTTCACGCATTGCGGCACGTCCGCGTATACGGCGGCGGCCGTCGTGGACGACGAGCCGGACGAGTCCGCCATCGCCGGTGCGCTCGCGCGCGTGGGGAAGACCACGAAGGCGGACGAGATCAACTGCGGCGCGTGCGGCTACAACTCGTGCCGCGAGTTCGCCAAGGCCCTCCTCGCCGGCAAGGCCGAGGAGGCGATGTGCCACATCTACCTCAAGAAGAACTTCCAGCGGACGTCCAACGCGCTCATCAAGTACATTCCGGCGGGCGTCGTGATCGTCGACGCGAAGGGGCTCGTCGTCGAGTGCAACCGCCTCTTCGCTGAGATGGCGGGCGCGCTGGAGGAGTTCGACGCGCTCGGCAACCTCGACGGGATCGGCATGGACCGGTTCATGCCCGACTTCGCGGAGCTCTTCGCGGGCGCCGTCGCGCACGGCAGCGAGATCGTCAAGTACCGCCAGCCGTGGAAGGACCGCATCGTGACGATCAGCGTCTTCCCGATCAGCGTGGGCAAGTTCGCCGGCGCGGTCGTGCAGGACGTCACGAAGAACGAAGGCCGCCGCGAGGAGATCGCCGCCAAGGCGCGCGACGTGATCCGCAAGAACGTGTACACCGTCCAGCAGGTCGCGCGCCTCTTCGGCGAGCACATCGCCGAGACGGAGATCATGCTCAACGAGATCGCGGGCGCGTACGAGTCGCAGACCGTCGGCAAGCGCCT
>CACWIW010000152.1 GCA_902761035.1 uncultured bacterium
CGGGAGGCCGCAGGGCTCGAAGAGGGACGGCATGAGCATGAAGTCGCTCGCGGCGAAGCCGAGCTGCGAGAGACGTCCGTCGAAGTCGTGCATCGCGAGACGGCCCTGGAGCCCGTGGAAGTTTAGGATATCCCAGAACGGCTGCTGGAAGGCGCCGTTTGCGACAATTGCCACCTGCGCGCCGTCCTGCCAGTACTTGTCAAGGAAGCGGTAGAGGATGTCAGTGAGGAGCTGCGGCCCCTTCTGCACTGGGTCAAGACGACTCGGCCAGAAGAAGATAGGCGCGTCGGCGTCCTCGATGAGCCCCATCTCATGCTGGAATGCGAGCTTGTTCTTGCGCTTTGCCTCACGGTGGTCCGAGGGCCCGTAATTGAACGGAATATGCGGATCAGTCGCAGGATTATCAGAATTGTCCGGCGCATTGAGGATACCGGCGGCGCACCCGGCAAAGTACTTGCCGCGAATCTCGTTGCGCACGGAATCGGGAATGAAGTTGTGCCAGCCGTCCACGATTTCCTTTAGGAACGTGGGCGATACGGTGTTGATGAAGTGCGCGGCGAAGATTCCGGATGCCTGCAGGTCCACTGGATTCACGTCACGGCTCTCGAAGTAGTTGTACGGCGGACGCTCGAAGTAGAGGTTGCCCCAGAACTCGGCGGCGTCGATGCCGGAGTCCTCGATCTGCGCGAGGGTGAGCTTGTGGGTATGGATGTTGTGGACCGTGAAGAGGCAGGGGATGCCCATGCGGCGCGCGGCGGCGGGGATGAGGCCGGTCATCCAGTCGTTGCAGTGGATAAGGTCGGGCTGCACGTCGGGGATCACGTGGTTGATCACCTCGCGCTGGAACGCGAGCGCGAGCTTCGCGTTGCCGTTGCCGCGCGAGTAGACGTGGTCGCGGTAGTAGAAGCAGCGGTCCTCGGCGAGGTGGATGCGCTCGCTCGACATGCGGCTCTTGTAGAGGCGCAGTTCGTCCGCGACGAGCTTGCCCGTCTCCTCGTGGAACATCCGCCGGTAGTGCGGCAGGGCCACGTGGACATCCGCCCCTAGGTCGAACAGCGCGCCGACGAGCGAGGCCGACACGTCGGCCATACCGCCCGCCTTGGCGCTCATGCGCCCGGCGAGGTTCCCCATCCCCTCGGGGAGATACGTGATCTCCGGCGTAACGATCAGGATACGCGGGTTCTTCTTGTTGACTTCGGCTTTCTTCGTGCGTGCAGCGGCCATTGAACTATTCTCCTAGAAGTTTGACGCCGATATTTTACCACAATCCGTGCAATTTGCACACTACCTAAAATGGCGTTTTTTGGGGAAGCGGCGCTCTCGCCGCTTCAAATCAGGAAGCGACAGGCAGCTCGGTGACGACAAGCGCCCAGTCCGACGCATCGGGTTTCGGCGGAAGTTCGAGATTCCCGCGATCGTCGGAGACGAACGTGGCTGACTCGTCCTTCCACTCGCCCGTCCGTGTGTTGAACCAGCGCACCGTGTGGAAGCGGTCGGGCGCGAGGCCGCGGAGCGTTCCCGTACGGCGATCCTTGCCGTAGAAGTAGAACACGACGCGGTTGGAATTTGCGAGCGTGGCGAATACGCAGGCGATGCCTTTCGCAGGCTTTTTCGCAGTGCCTTCGCGCGGGGTGAAGCGCGCGGCGTCGCCAAAGCACGGCTTGAGGTTCCACCAGTCGAAGGACGTGAAGAACTTCCTCAGGTGCGCCATCTGCAATGCGCTGGGGAATTCCACGGACTTGCACCACGGCACCTGCTTGTCCGCCGGCGTGATCTTTTCCACGCCGTCGTTGCTCGTCGTCTTGACGTCGTACGTGCTCTTGTAGAGCCAGATGTCGATCGCGCCGTAGCCGTAGCCGAACATGCCGCTGAGAAACGAGATGTAGCCTTGCGCGCGCGCGCCGAAGTCCTTCGTCCAGAGGTAGCAGTAGCGCCCCTCGTAGTTGATTGCCGGACGCGGGTCGGCCCAGTAATCACGCGCGACGTTGCTGTCGGGATTCGCGGTGAGCGACGGCGACCACTGGACGCCCCACCACGAATGGCCCGTGCGCGCGGCGACGGATGCGTCCGCGAACACAGAGCGTCCGCCGAACCTTTTCTGTCCCGGACTCGTGCCTCGTCCGGTCACGGTCGTGTGGTGGGTATTCTCCTGATGCGCCGTGAGCGGATGGTTATAGGCGTCAGCTCGGTGGAGACATTCTGCAACGACCAGCCACGGGTTGTTCGTGGCGCAGTAGAAATTGTGTCCCCTGCCGCGGTCGTAGTAGAAGTCGTTGTCCACCTCCTGCGCAAGCGTCCACATCACCGGGTACGCGCCGAAACGCGCCACCCAGTAGCGCGCGAGGCGGTCAATCGCGGCGGAATCGTCGGCGAGCTTCTTGTTCATCGACGCGGCGAAGAAGAACTCGGCGTTCGCATGGACGAGGCCCCTGTCGGCGATGTGCTGGTAGTAGCGGTCGGCAAGTTGGAAACCGGGGATGTCGGAGGCGTCCACCTTGCCGTCCGTGACGTCGAACTTCGCGCCGATGGGCTCGGACTGGAACACGGTGAAGCCCTGCGCCGCGCGCCGGTCGACGATGTACTTGAAGTGGGACGTCGCACCCGTCGTGCCCGCGTGCGGACCCGGTTCGTCGATCTCCTCCGTGTAGAGGCCCCAGTGCGTGTCGCCTAGATAGAAGAACGGTATGCCGTCCGCGTAGGCGAAGTGCTTCGCGCCCTTCGCCGGCTTCACGAATCCGCGTCTGTAGATTTCGAGGTCGCCCGCGTAAGGCTTTGCCTCCAGCGTGCCGGACTTGCCGCCGAGCGCGCCATCGCCTTGGCAGGTGGTGGTCCAGCTCCAGCGCCCGGGTTTCGTGGGGGCGAAGCGCACGCGGAAGGTCTTGCCGCCGTCCCAGAAGCCGGGACGCGACACCTTCTCGCCGGATTCGTGCGTGAACACGGCGTCGAACGTCACGGCGTCCGCGCCAGTGGCGTCGTAGTCCACCCCCGCCTCGAAGTCGAGTTCCGTCGCGCGCCATGTTTCAGCGGCCGCGGCACGCGCGGCGTACCCGTATGTGGAAACGACCGCGCACGCTACAGCCGTCCAAGCGAACAGTGTATTTTTCATAAACTTTTTATGTTTTTTTATTTTTTCCGCTGGCGGATCATCTCGTACAGGCACACGGCGGCGGCGACGCCGGCGTTGAGGGATTCGATGCGCCCGAGCATGGGCAACACAGCGATGAAGTCGCATGTATCGCGAACGAGACGCGAGATGCCGGCACCCTCTGCACCCACGACGAGTCCGGCGCGTCCGGTGAAGTCGATCTCGGTGTAGGGCTTCGCGTCGTCGCCCCAGTCGAGGCCCGTCATCCACATTCCAGCCTTCTTGAGCGCCTCCATCGCACGCACGAGGTTGACGACGCGCGCTACCTTCAGGTACTCGCTCGCGCCGGCTGAGGCGCGCACCGCCGCAGGCGTCACGCCCGCACCTCGGTCCTCGGGTATGATCACGCCCGTCACGCCGGCCGCGCACGCACTGCGCAACACGGAACCGATGTTCTGCGGATCTTCGAGGTGGTCAAGGACGACGACGGTGGCGTTTTCATCTTCCTCCACGTCGCGCAGGATTTCGTCAAAGCCCACGTAGGGGTAGCCGGTCGTCTTTATGGCGACGCCCTGGTGGTGTCCGCCGTGCGTGAGCTGGTCGAGGCGGCGGCGATCCTCGGTGCGCACCACGAGCCCCATCTGGCGGGCAACCTGGCGGATCCAGGCGATTTCGTCTGCCTCGTTCTTTTCGGCGGGCGGAAGGATCACTTCGCTCAGCGTGCGCCGTTCGGCCTGGAGAACCTCCACTACGGGGTTGCGCCCATAGATCCATTCGCCGCCGGTGCAGAGTTCGCGCGGCCCCCGGTGCTGGTCGTTCCTGCTCACTTGTAGAAGTTCCCCATGGCGCGGAACTTCGCGTAGCGGGCGTCTATAAGCTGGTCTACGGGAATCTTCTCGAGTTCCTTCAGCGCGGCGAGCACGGCCTTCTTGACGGCAAGCGCGGCGGCCTTGTGGTTCTTCTGGGCGCCGCCCTCAGGCTCCGGCACGATTGCGTCGATCGCGCCGAGGCGCAGTAGGTCGGGCGCGGTGATTTTCAGTGCCTCCGCCGCCTCCGGCGCCTTCGCGCCGTCGCGCCAGAGTATGCCCGCACAGCCTTCGGGGGAAATCACGCTGTAGACCGCGTTCTCCATCATGAGGATGCGATCGCCCACGGCGATCGCGAGCGCGCCGCCGGAGCCGCCCTCGCCCGTCACGACCACAACGATAGGGGTCTTGAGAAGCGAGAAGAATTCCAGGGACTTCGCTATCGCCTCGGCCTGCCCGCGCGCCTCCGCCGTATCGCCGGGATACGCGCCGGGGGTGTCCACAAACGTGACAACCGGCAGGTGGAACTTCTCGGCGAGTTTCGCGAGGCGCATCGCCTTGCGGTAGCCGTCCGGCTGCGCCATGCCGAAGTTCGCCTCCACGTTCTCCTCCACGGTCACACCCTTGTGGTGTCCGAGCATGAGGCACTTCGTCCCCCCGATCTTGGCAAAACCGGCAATGAGACCGCGGTCGTCGTTCACGAGGCGGTCCCCGTGCAGTTCCTCGAAATCGCTGCAAATGTACTGGATGAAGTCCTTGAGGTGCGGACGCTTCGCGTCGCGCGCCAACTTCACCTTGTCCATCGCCGTCACTTTTTTCTCTTTTTTTACTGCCATTTGCTTCTCCTTTTTAAGATTTTTCAGTTTCGCAACCGACAAGGACGGCTAGGGCCGTGATGTCGTCTGACTGCTCGGCCCCGACCGCAAATCTGTCAAGTTCCTCTGCAAGGTTGCCGACCAGGTTGGCCGGGCTTTCCTTTGCGTGCGCGGACGCGAACGCCAGCAACCGCCCGTCCCCGTACTGCGCGTGGTCCTTATTTTCGGCTTCCGTGACACCGTCCGTGTAGACGAGAAGCCGCGTGCCCGGCGCAAACTCCACCGTCTCCCGCGCGTAGCCAAAACCCTCCAACACGCCCGCAGCGATGTTGCACGTCGCCGACAGGAACTCGGACGAGCCATCCGGCTTGATGACGACGATCGGCGGGTGCCCCGCGTTGCAGTACTCCAGTTTGCCGGTGGCGAGCTCCAGCCGGCCAACGAACAGCGTCACGAACATGTTCGTGTCGTTGTCCCTGCACAGCAGCGCGTTGATGCGATTGACCGTCTCGTCGGGCGGCAGCCCCATGTCCGCCGAGAGGTGGAAGCCAGCGCCGGCCAGAAAAGCGAAGAGCGCTGCGGGGATGCCCTTTCCGGAGGCGTCGCCGATCGCGAAATGGAGGAATCCGTCCTTCTCCTGGAAATCGTAGAAATCGCCACCCACCTCACGCGCAGGACGCAGGACCGCGCCGAGGCAGGGCGGAATGCGGCGATTGAGCACGCTCGACTGGATCGTGCGCGCGATACTCAGCTCGTTGCTGAGGCGTTCGTTGGCTGCGGTCACGCGTTGGAGGCGCGTGGAGAACGACCACGACACGAAGAAGATGAGCCCGAGGCCCACGACTGAGAACAGGATGATACGGCTGACAAGGATGCGCGACCCCTGCAAGATGTTGGACAACGGGCAGATCAGCTCCATCGTCCACCCGTTGCTGGCCCGCCCGAGTATCTGCACCGTGTCGGTCAGCGCCGCAGCGTCCTCCGGTGCGGCGACGAGCGGCTCTCCCTTCTGCGAGAGCAGCACGGCGTAGGAGTCGGGGTACGGCTTGATTGCGGCCACCTGGTGCGTCAGGTCGTCGAGCGAGACGTCGGCGGTCAGCACGGCATAGACCTTTCCGTCCTTGCCGACAAGCGGCAGGGAGTAGGTACACATCATCACCTCCGCCCCGCCCTTGTCGAAGTAGGGCTCGCACCAGGACGGAGACTTCGCCTCCTTCGCGATGCGGTACCAGTCCATGCCGTGGTACTTGAAGTCCTCGCCTCCCTGCTGGATGCGCTTGATTTTTCCGTCCCCGTCCCTGTACGAGAAGGCCGAGTAGTAGTAGCCCTTCGAGGGGAAGTAATTCGGCTCGAACGCGATCGTGCTGCCCACGACGAAGGGGTTGTTCTGGACGAGCTCCCCCGTGATCTTGAACATGTATTCGGGGTTGTCGAGGTGCTCCTCGACGATCCAAGTCGAGTTCTTCACCGCGCTCTCGACGGACGCCATGAGTCCGTCGATGCGCCCGACCGTCGCCTTCACCACGTTCTCCACAGTGCTACGGGCCTCGTTCTCCATCATCCGCGACGTGCTGAGTGCAACAAAGGACGCGATGGCGACGAAGAACAGCGCCGTGACGACGACGACTGGGATGTTGGCTCGCTTGACGGATTGCATCGGAAGAGGAGATTAGGCGGCGAAGCCGAAGTAGCCGAGCATTTTCACGATGAACGCCTTGAGGTCCTTGCGCTCGACAATCTTGTCTATGAACCCGTGCGCGAGCAGGTACTCGGCGCTCTGGAAGTCCGGTGGGAGCTTCTGGTGGATCGTGTTCTCGATCACGCGGCGTCCGGCGAATCCGATAAGTGCCTTCGGCTCGGTGATGTTGATGTCGCCCAACATCGCGTACGAGGCTGAGACGCCGCCCGTGGTGGGATCTGTCAGCACGCTGATGTAGGGAAGGCCCGCCTCCTTGAGGCGGCCGACTGCGGCGGAGGTCTTGGCCATCTGCATGAGCGAGAGGATCCCCTCGTGCATGCGCGCGCCGCCGGAGGCGCTGCAGAGGATGAGCGGACGCCGTTCCGCGATCGCCTGCTCGCACGCGCGGGCGATGCGCTCGCCCGTGCCGGTGCCGAGCGACCCGCCCATGAACGCGAAGTCCATCACGCCGAGCATAACGTGGATGCCACCCATCTTGGCGGTGCCGACGACTACGCTCTCCTTCTCGCCGCTCTTTGCAATCGTCGCGTCGATCTTCGTCTTGTACGCGCCCGTGGCGTCGTGGAAGTCGAGGTGGTCGGAATAGCTCACCTCGCGGAACACCTCCGTGAACGATCCTTCGTCCGCAAGCTGCGCGATACGCGCACGCGCGCCGAGACGCCCGTGGTAGTTGCACACGGGGCAGATGGCATTGTTCGCCTTCCACTCGTCCTTCGCAATGTAGCTCTTGCAGCGCGGACACACCTGCCACAGCGCCTTTGTCGGCGGGATCTTCGCCGCCGTTTCCGATTTCTTGAACCAGGCCATTTCTTCTACCTTTTCCTTTCTGTAAAGTTCTAACCTTCCGTCGGCATGCCCCACTCGTCGAGGCGCGACTTTATCCAGTCGAACGACGCCTGCTGCGTTTCCTTCGACTTGCCGGTGAGGACTGGCCCGCACGAAATGCGGATCGTCTTCGAGGGGTCAACCGTGCCAAAGTCCTTGAACCAGCCCTTCGCGCCGGGGCGCGTAGGTTCGATGTCCGTCTTCACGGCGATCGGCACCACTGGCACTCCGGCCTTCTCCGCGAGCTTCGTGCCGATGGAGCTCCATCCCTTGCGGGCAAACACGGGCTGTCGGGTACCCTGTGCGTATATGTGGATGGAGATGCCCTTCGCGATGCGCTCGCATCCCACGTTGAAAATGGTCATCAGGTCTTCCCGCGGCGAAGTGCGCCCGATGGGAATCAACCCCATGTGCGCGGCGGCGCGCGTGAGGAACGGCAGGTGCGAAAGCGACTGCTTCACCACCGTGCCAATCGGGCCGTAGGTGAGCAGCACGAACGGCAGCATCACCGTCTCCAACGTGCTCATGTGGTTCGCGAGATACACGACGGGGCCGTCGTAGTTCTTGCGGTTTTCCCATCCGTCCATGATCACGTCCGTACCGTATTTCTCGGCCTTCTGGAGGGAGGCGAAACAGTAGTGCGCCCACTTGTCCGTATCAAGCCGCCTGAGCGCCTCGCTTACGGCACACTTTGGAAAGACACTGAACACGCTCCATGTGAAACCAAGCGTGGTCATCCAGCCTTTTTTACGCGGAACCGGGGCCTTTCGATCGGGCGCGGTGCGGTACCCGCCCGTCCGAAGCAGCTCCTCGCGAAACATCTCCAATGTAGTATGCTTCATTACGTCTACCGAAATCAGTCCTGTGGCTCCTGCTGCTGCGGCTCCTGCTGCTGCGGCTCCTGCTGCTGCGGCGATTGCGGCGGCGGTGACTCCGCAGCCTGACGAGCGGCCTCCGCCGCGGCCTTCTCCTTCTCCTCGCGCTGACGGCGCAATTCCTCCTGTATCTGCATTAGCTGGGCAAGCTGCGCCTTGCGCTCCTCGGCGGCCTGTTCGCGCTCCTGCCTCTCCTGTTCGCGCTCCTGCCTCTCCTGCTCGCGATCCCGTTTCGCCTGCTCGGCCGCCTGACGCTGCTGCTCAGCCTCGACCTGCATCTGCTTGAGCCGCTCCTGACGGCGCGCGCGGGCCACGTCAAGCCCTGACATGCCTTCCATCGCGGCACCGGGAGGAGGAGCACCAGCTGCAGCTGGCCCGGCACCCACAAGCATCGGCGGACGCCTCAGGCCAAACATCATTCCCGAACGCGATCCCGGGCCAGGCCCCGACATCGGACCCGCTCCCGGACCCTTCGCGGCCTCCTCGCCCTCCTTCTTCGCATCGGGCGCCCCGCTCCCACCGCCCAGCAGTAGCGTGGCCTCCACCCCATCCTTCGACAATCTTGCCGTCAACTTCTCCGGATCTGCATCTACAACCTGCCACTCGCACCCCTCGCGCTTCTCGCCGACCTCCAGCAAGTAGTTCCGCGGAGGCTGTACGGATGAATCCGTGAAACCCACGTGGATTTTGCCCGATGGCGTCACATTCAGCACGGAAACGCGCACGGACGAAATTATCTGCTGCTCCACTACGCTCGCCTCAGCTGCCGTTTCCGCACCGTCCCCAGCCCCGTTCCTGACGTCGGAAAGACCTCCCGGCGAGTCTGGATCGAACCCTGGCGGCGGACGCCCGAACGGACTCCGGTCCATAATCGTCTTAAAACGCTCGAATCCAGGAACCACAACCGCCTGTTCGACTGGCTCGTCCACGTCTTCCGCAGGAACGGTCGCGTCTGCCGTAGCAGTATCGGGTTCAAGAGCAGTCGCGTCTGCCGTAGCAGAATCGGGTTCGAGAGCGGTCGCGTCTGCCACAACCGGAACGGGATTGGTCACGCTTACCACAACCGGAGCGGGATTGGTCACGCTTGCCGCAGCCGGAGCAGGGTCGGGAACAGTCACACTTGCCACGAAGGGGGCGGGATTGGTCACGCTTGCCACGACGGGAGCGGGATTGGTCACGCTTGCCACGACGGGAGCGGGATTGGTCACGCTTGCCACAGCCGGAACGGCGTCCTCCGCCATAAGCACGGATGCCATACAGGCGCAAGTTACAATGTAGTTGCAAATTTTCATGGCACTATTTTACCACATTTCTGCGGAATAGGAAACATGAACAGGCCGGAAAGAAAAAAAATCTTTGCTCCGGCGAAAAACCTGCCGCTGCCGCCTGCTCACCAAAAGTCGCCGCCGTACACGTCTCACCAATCGAAGCGCGCAGATAGGCGTAGTCCTCCCGCGCGCCGCCGGCGAACAGACGCGCAATGCACGCCATCCATGCCGCAGTCGCCGCCGCAAGAATTCGGAAACGCGGCCTGAACAGCTCCAGCACGAGCAGATGCCCGCCCGGCTTGAGCACGCGCGACACTTCGCGCAGCGCCGCCGCACGGTCGGGAAAGTTGCGGAAACCGAATGCGCACAGTACGGCGTCAAACGTGCCCCTCGCGCACGCGAGCGCGCGCGCGTCTTCTTCTTTAAGGACGATCCGTCCCTTCAACCCCGCCGCTTCGACCTTGCCCCGCCCTACGTCCAGCATCGCCGGCGTGAGGTCCACGCCCGTCACATGCGAGTCCGGGAACCGCCGCGCGGCAGCGATGGCAAAGTCCGCCGTACCCGTCGCAAGGTCGAGGATGCGGTGCGGCGAAGGCGAGGTGCGCGCAAGACACGCAAGGGCCCGCTTCCGCCAAACTACGTCAAGTCCGAGCGACTGCGCGCGGTTGAGGCGGTCGTACATCCCCGCGATGCGGGTGAACATCCCGCGCATGCGCGGCGCGGACGCCTGGATGTCACCTGGCGAAGGCATGAAGATGCAGGTACCAGTTGACGACGCGCGGTCCCCAGAACATCCACGTCACCGCCCCCATCGCGAGGAACGGCCCGTACGGCACCGCCGTGAAGCCACCAAGCTTTGCCTTGCCGCGCAGGATGAGGAGTCCGCCCGCAAGCGCACCCACGAACGACGAGACGATGACCGTGAACAGCACCGCCACCGGACCGAAGAACGCACCCACCGCGCCGAGCAGCTTCACGTCGCCAAATCCCATCGCCTCTTTCTTGAACGCCTTCGACGCCAGCCAGCTGAGCGCCCACAAGCCGAAGAACCCCGCCGAGAGACCGCCAAGCGACCAATAAAGCGCGGTCAGGCCGTTCGTCTCGCCCTGCAGCTCCGGCACGAGGAAACTGAGCGGAACGCCAAGTATCATGCCGCCGATCGTCACGCGGTCCGGCAGATAGAAGTGCTCGAGGTCGATGAAGGAGCCGAGGATAAGTCCGGAGAAGACTAGCCAATAGACAGGCACCGCCCAGACACCAAGAAGCGGCTGCAGGCCAAGTACGGTAGGCGCGTGCAGGAAGAACCTGGACGCCCACTGGAGGTAGGCAAGCAGGAAAAGGATGCCTCCCAGCAGCTCAACCACCGTGTAACGCGCAGAAATCGGCTCGTGGCAGCTCGCACACCGTCCTCGCAGCGCAAGCCAGCTGAGGACAGGGATGTTTTGGTACCAGCGAATGCGCGCGTTGCACTTCGGACAGTGCGACGGCGGCCACACCACGGATTCCTCGCGCGGCAGGCGCCAGATGCAGACGTTCAGGAAACTCGCGATGCAGCACCCTATCCCAAACGCGAAACAGGCGAACGTCAGAAAGTAATAGAAGGCCCTGTCCATGGCGGTTCCTCGTCAGTCGCCCTTCCGCACCGTCACGGTGCGCGCGTCGGCGGACGCTGCGCGGCGGTTCCAGTCGCGGAGGAACGGATAGTAGTCCGCCGTGAGCATCACCGCCTTTGTACGGAACGCCTCGCGCTCCACGGTCACGACCAGGCGTCCGTCCCGCACCTTCGACGAGGCCTTGTGCGTGAGCCACACGTCCTTCGGGTCGAGCGGGTTGCAGAGCTTCAGTTCGGACGGCAGATGCTCCACCTTCGTGTAGCCCTTGGGGAAGGTGATCTCGTACACGTCGGAAGACCACGACTTGCCGTTCACCGCAATCGGCGACTTGCGCACGGGGCCTCCAAGCGAGAAAAGCTCGTCGTCGAAGTCGGGGATGCGCAGGGTCAGGCTGTCGCCCTTCGCCACCGCGTACTCAGGCGCGTATGCGGAGAAGGTCATCTTCGCGGGATACGACTCGACGTCAGTCTCAAGTTCGCGCGTTGAAGTGGCGTTCTGCGCGAGTTTCGAGAGAACCTTCTGGTAGAAGCGGCTGCGCATCTCGGGCAAGACTTCCGCAAA
>CACWIW010000153.1 GCA_902761035.1 uncultured bacterium
GATATGGTACCCGAACTGCGTCTCGATCACGTCGGAAATCTCGCCGCAAGCCATCGCAAAGGCGGCCTGGTCGAAGGCCGGCACCATCATGCCGCGGCCAAACCAGCCTAGCGAGCCGCCGTTCTGCGCGCTCGGGCAGTCGCTGTGCTCGCGCGCTGCCGCAGTGAACGCCTGGCCTGTTTCGCCCGGATCGCCGTGTCCTGCGGCGACCACGCGCGCGCGGATCGACTTGATTTTCTCGAGCGCCTGCGCCTTGTCCGCCGCGTCAAGTCCCTCGGTCTTCACGAGGATGTGCTGTGCGAGAACCTGGGGGGACGCGACGAACGCGCCGCGGTTGGCCTCGTAATATGCCGCCACTTCCGCTTCCGTCGGCTCCGGAACGCCGCTGCACGCCTGCTGCACGAGTGCATCCACCCGACATCCCTTCGCAAGCTCCTTCCGGAAGCTGTCCTCGCTCATCTTCTGCTGCGCTAGGGCCTTCATGTAGTTCTCGCGCCCGCCCAGCTGCCGGATCACGTTTTCCACCTGTGCGTCAATCGCCTTTTCGTCCACGGGCATGTCTAGCTGTTCCGCGCGCGCAAGCAGCAGCTTCGCGCCAATGGCCTGTTCCTGCGCGCGCTCCATGAGTTTCTCGAGGTTTTTCTTGATGTCGTCGTGGCTCATACCATGCGACTCGTAGAACTTCACGAGTCTGTCGAATTCGAACTGCACCGCCTCGCGGGGAATGGGCTCGCCGTTAACATACGCCTGTTTCATTGATTTTCCTCTTTCTGTGCCATCAGTGTTTTTATGCGGGCACGGACTGCCTTGACCATTTTCGCGGGATCGTCAAGTTTCTGGACGGAGTCCTCCAGCGGACAAAGGCCGTCGTGCGTTAAGTATCTGCGGAACCACTTGGTCTGCGGTGGCGGAAATGCCCTTTTCGCCAAGGAATGCCTTCGCCGTTTCGCTCATGAGAAGCCCGTGAACGCGCGCGGCACCTCCGTCGATGGCGATTGCCGCCGCCGCGCGGCCCACCACCTTGTCCACCACCCACGCGCCCTTCAGGACGTCGGGGCGCAGGTCATGGAGACGCAGGAGCGGCTTGACGCCCGGGCCGTTTGGCTCTACGGCCACGATCACGCCGTCCTTCACGAGCACGGCCCCCGCGTGTCCAGCGCGGATGAGGTTTGAAGCCTCCGCAAGCACGTCCGCGTCGGACATCGGTCGCACCTCGCGGTGCTGCACGAGCCCCTCCACGGTCATGGCCGGCATGGGGCGCGCGGGGCAGAGGTGCTCGCAGGCGCCACAGCCGATGCAGAGCGTCTTGTCGACGACGGGAATTTTGGGGGAATTGGGGTTCTTCTCGTCCATCGGCACGCGCACGATGGCACGTACCGGACAATGCGCCTCGCACACCGAGCAGTTCACGCCCTCCTGCGCGGCGATGCAGCGGTCCTGGTGCCAGGTGGCCTGCCCCACGTGGATTGTCCGCTTCTCGGCTGGCGTGATGCGGCGGATGGCGCCGGCCGGACACACCTCGCCGCACTTCACGCATTCCGGCCGGCAGTAACCGTGTTCAAATCCCATTTCCGGCTGGAAAGCGCGGCGCGGATCCTTTGACGGACGCAGCACGTTGTTCGGGCACACTTCCACGCAGAGCTGGCAACCCACGCAGCGCGTGGAGAAGTTGCGATGTCCGGTTGCGCCGGGCGGCACGATGCAAGTCTCTCGCGCCACAACGCCGGGCGGCGTGACGTCGGCGATGCCGCCGTCCGTCAGCTTGTCGTCCGCAGCTTCATTGAGCGTGGCGCCGAACACTGCGCCAGAGCCAGCTACGGCGAGAAATCCACGACGGGTTACCGTTTCCATTTTATGGCTCCCTTCGGACAGACTGCGGAGCAGTCGAAGCAGCTCACGCACTTGGTGTGGTCGATCGCCTTCGCGTCGATGTGGATGCAGTGCGCGCGGCAGATCCGCTCGCAGGCGCGGCAGCTGACGCATGAATCCGCGACGATGTTCGGACGGAACCATGCGAACTTCGCCAATGCGCCGAGGATGGTCCCCACGGGACACACCGTGTTGCACCACGTGCGCCCGCGCCACGCGGCGAGGGCGGCGATGAACGCCACCACGCCCGCCGCAACAAGTATGAATCCGGACGCGGGCACAACGACCTCCACGACGCGCGTGAAGCTCCCCTCCGCGCCGTCAGCCCAAGCCGCCAGCGAGTCCGCATGGCGGCTCGCCTTGACGAGTGGCGCGAGGCAGAACGAGACGAAGCGCCCGTAGATGGCGTAGGGGTCGAGCCACGCGAAATGAAGCCCCAGGAACCCGCCGCCGACGAACGCGAAAAGGAATCCTAGGCGCGCCCAGCCCTGGATGGCGGAGCGCAATGGTCCGCCGGGCTTCGCCTTGAACTTGCGGTCGCGCCAGCGTCCGAACGTGACGAGGCGCACGAGGTCTTGAAGGACGCCGAGCGGACACAGCACGGAGCAGTAGACGCGCCCGAAGAGCAGCGTAACGACAAGCAGGATCGCAAGCGCAAGGGCCGAACCGGCGAGGACGGCCGGCATGAACTGGACGCCACGCAGCCACGGGAACCAGCCGGCGACGGTGCCGGTGAAGTCGAGGAACGTGGCGGTGAGCGCGAGAAGCGCGAGCACGCCCAGCGTAAGGCGCAGGGCGGACAGAAAACGGAAGACGTTTTTACGCACGGCCGTTCCTCCTGAGTTTTTCCACGAATCGGTCCACCTTGCGGACCATCGCGGGGATGTCGATGCCCTGCGGACAGTGCGGCGAGCACCTTCCGCACCCAGTACAGCGCTCTGCGCGGCGGAGCTTGGGGAACGCGCGCTCGTAGTCGATCAGGAATCGGCGCCGGTTCTCGGCGTAGGCGGGGTCGGAAGGATCGTCGGGCAGGCGGTCCTGGACGAGCGCATCACCCCAGAAGCCGAACAGACCGGGGATGTCTATTCCGTAAGGGCAGGGCATGCAGTAGTCGCACGCCGTGCAGGGAATCGTGTCGTCCGTAAGGAACACGCGCGCGGCGTGCTCAAGAGTGTCGAACTCGTTGCGCGACAGAGGACGGAGCGGCGAGTATGTCTTGACGTTCTCCTGGATGTGCTCGAGGTACGTCATGCCGCTCAGGACGGTGAGGACGCGCGGGAACGACCCCGCGAAGCGGAACGCCCACTGGGCGGGCGTTGCTGCGGCGTCTAGCGGCACGAGCCGATGCATCACGCGCTCGTTCACCCGCGCGAGGCGTCCGCCGAGGAGCGGCTCCATGATCACGGCGGGAATCGCGCGCTCGTCAAGGAGCTTGTAGAGCGTCTCGGCGTTGACGTTACGCGGGTTGACCTCCTTCGCGTGGTGCCAGTCCACCCAGTTGAGCTGTATCTGCACGAAATCCCAGTGGACCTTCTCGTGCATCGCGAGGGCGTGGCGGAACACCGCCTCGTCACCGTGGAACGAGAATCCCAAGTTGCGGATGCGCCCGGCCTCGCGTTCCTTGAGCAGGAAGTCGAGCATGCCGTTGTCGATGAAGCGGCCGTTAAACACCTTCATCGAGTCCTTGCCGCCGCCGCCGATCGAATGGAGCAGGTAGAAGTCGATGTGGTCGGTGTGCAGGAGGCGCAGGGACGTCTCGTACATTTCCCTGGACGCCTCATGCGACCACGTCTTGGGGTTGAAATTGGAGAGCTTCGTGGCGACGAACCACTTTTCGCGGGGGTGCTTCGCGAGCGCGTCGCCGAGCACCTTCTCGCTCTCGCCACGGCAGTAGGCCGGCGACGTATCGAAGTAGTTCACTCCGTGTTCGATGCAGTAGTCGATCTGACGCTGCACGAGGGGAAGGTCGATGGGGGCGTTGGAACCGCCGCGGAAGGTGTTGGCGTGGCTGCCGTCCACCGTGGGGTAGCGCATCGCACCGTAGCCGAGCAGGCTCACCTGCTCGCCGTGCCCGCCCGTGCGAGTCGTCATCTTCGGGACGACTACGGTCGCGGGGGGCGGCGGGTTCGCAAGCGCGGCGAAAAAGGAACGTCTGTTCATCTGCGGTTCTCCAGTTGGCGGGGCATGTATCCGTCGGCGCAGGCGAGCGACACCAAGAAGAGTCCGAGCATGGCACCCGAGCGGAGGGGAGCGTCGGCAACAGCGTGAAATGCCACTGCGAAACAGCCTGCCATAATCCAGAAGGCGCCGGGCGGGAAGCAGTAGATGGCGCGTGGGCTGGACGGGGCGCTCTCTGACGCGAGGAAACGCGCCGACCTGTAGAGACGGCCCCAGTCGCGGAAGAGCGGCACGATTAGACAGAAGAATATGCCCACTAGGCAGAACAGGCCTACAATGCCATGCTCCACGAGGAACTGTAGATAGTCGTTGTGAACGTTCGCCGCGCCAGCGGATAATGGCATCTTGAGTTCTTCAGGGTACATCAGGTTGAGGCTCAGGTGCCGGTAACCCCATCCGCCACAGCCGAACAAGGGGTACTTCTTCACAAGCTCCATTGCCACGCGCGAATGGTACTCTGTCTTGCCCGTGACGCGGTCAAGCATGCCCAAGGTGGTTATGGTGCCCAGCTCGCTCATCACGCTGCGGGACGAACCGGACGAGACGGCAAGTCCCTTGCGGTCGGGCGAGAACACCACGCCGATTACGAGCAGGACCACTGCGCCGAGGAAGTTGATCGCGGCGCGTTTCAACTGACGAGCCCGGTCCACGCGCGCCAGCAACATGCGTAGGATGTAGTAGACAAACGCCAGAAAGGCGAGGAATAGCGACATCGAAATCGCCGCGCGGCAGTACGTGAACAACACCGCGAGGAAGTTGAGCACCGTGGGCACCAGCGCGTAGTGCGCTCGAATGAAGCGCAGCAGCATCCGCTGGCGGGTGACCTCCAGCTTTTCGGGACGGGGTTCCGCATCCACCTCCTGCGCGTGCGTCATCCACACGCCCAGCGAGAGCGCGAAGGACAGCATGAAGAAGCTTCCCGCCATGTTCGGATAGCCGAATGTCGCGAAGAAGTCCGGGTCGGGCCTGGCGTATGACGTGCCGGTGGCGGCACGGACCGCGTTCACCAGGGCGTCGAACTCCGCCTGGTCCCACATCATCACGAACTTCGCGCCCGTCGCCCGCTCCACGAACCCGAACACCGCAAGCGCGGCGGAGTTCCACACTAGCATCTCCACGAGCATCCGTTTCCCATGGCGCAGGAGCGCGTGCTTGGCGGCCAGCATCGCCGTGAGGGCGGGCAGGAACCACATCAGCACCTCGAAGTGATGCTGGATGTTGACGCAAAACGGGGCGAACGGAATTGGCGGGTTTGGCGCCTTCTCCGCCAATGAATCCGGCAACGACATGATCGTGGCATAGTCGCACGTGGGGCACAGCCCCTTGTTCAGGAACGGGATGCCTAGCACGATCAACAGGAACACCAGCACGAGGAAGAACGCGGGGTCGTGTCCAATGCGCCGCCAGCAGCGTTGCCGTGCCTGCACGGCGTCTTCGCCCCAGTGCCGCTGCGGGAAGCATATCAGCGTCTCGAAGACGAGCGTGAGAAGCCAGGGTATCGTGGGCACCAGCATGTCGCCATGCGTGCCGCCGCGTATCCAGGCCAGTGCGGCCAGCGTCGGAAAGATTAGCAGAACCGGTATTGAGCGAAAGAATGCGTCCATTGCTTCGGATTCCTCTCGGGGCGTTTCAGTAGCGGTAGTAGTCGGGCTTGTAGGGCCCCTTGACGTCCACGCCGATGTAGGCGGCCTGGCGCTTAGTGAGCTTCGTGAGTTTCGCGCCGCATGCGGCAAGGTGCAGACGCGCGACCTCCTCGTCCAGCTCCTTGGGGAGACGCTCCACGTGCGGCTTCGCCGTAGCGCGCTCGCGCCAGAGCTTTATCTGGGCGAGGCACTGGTTCGTGAAGCTGTTGGACATCACGAACGCGGGATGGCCCGTCGCGCAGCCAAGATTCACGAGCCTCCCCTCCGCGAGCAGGTAGATCGAGTGGCCGTCTGGATACGTGAACATGTCAACCTGCGGCTTGATCGTGGTGCGCTTCACGCCCGGCCAGGACATCAGCCTCGCCACCTGGATCTCGTCGTCGAAATGGCCGATGTTGCACACGATCGTCTGGTCGCGCATCTTCGCCATGTGCTCGGCGGTGATCACGTCGAGGTTGCCCGTACACGTCACGAACAGGTTCGCCCAGCCGAGGGCGTCCTCCACAGTCCCCACCTGGAACCCGGCCATGCACGCCTGCAAGGCGCAGATTGGATCGGCCTCTGAGACGCGCACGCGGCAGTGGTTCTCGCGCAGGCTCTCCGCACAGCCCTTCCCCACGTCGCCGTAGCCGCACACGAACGCGTTCTTTCCCGCGAGCATTATGTCCATCGCGCGCTTGATGCCGTCCACAAGCGACTCGCGGCAGCCGTAGATGTTGTCGAACTTGCTCTTCGTCACGCTGTCGTTCACGTTCACCGCCGGGAAGAGGAGCTTGCCGTCCCTCTCCAGCTGGTAGAGACGGTGTACGCCGGTCGTCGTCTCCTCCGAGACGCCCTTCACGCGCTCCGCCGCCTCGCTGAACCAATGCGGCTTCTTCTTCAGCGTCGCGGCGATCATGGCGAAGAGCGCCTTCTGCTCGGCGCTCTCGGGCTTCGCGATCACGGACGGATCGCCCTCCGCCGCCGTGCCGAGATGCAGGAGCAGCGTAGCGTCGCCGCCGTCGTCCACGATGAGGTCGGGGCCCTTGCCGTCCGGCCACGTCATCGCCTCCTTAGTGCACCACCAGTACTCCTCTAGCGTCTCGCCCTTCCATGCGAACACCGGCACGCCCGCCTTCGCGATCGCAGCAGCCGCCGCGTCGTTCGTGGAGAAGATGTTGCAGCTCGCCCAGCGCACGTCCGCGCCAAGCTCCCGCAGCGTCTCGATGAGAATCGCCGTCTCCACCGTCATGTGGAGCGATCCCATCACACGCGCGCCTGCAAGCGGCTTCTTAGGGCCGTACTTCGCCCTCACGGACATGAGCCCGGGCATTTCATGCTCTTCCAGCGTTATCATGCGGCGACCGAGGTCGGCCAACTTGATGTCTTTTACTTTGTAGTGCATAGGTCTCGGTATTATATCACAAATTCCCGCGATGTGAAGGCTCGATGAAGGGATTTGTCGGAATAGGGGTCGTCTGCGGACGCAAGTTCTTCCGGCGTATAGCCGCTGCGCAGGCCCACTAGCGTCACCACACGCCGCGCATCGTCCGCCGTGAAATCAACGCGGAACATCCGCAATGAGAGCGTACCCGCGCCATCCCCCGTGTGCGACACGCGCTTGCGCGAAGAGTCGAACGGCGCGCGGGAGAGCTGCAAACGCGCCGTGCGCACGAGGTCGGGACCGCCCGCCTCCCGCACGAACGCCGCCGCCGCGTCGAACTCCGGCGATGTCTCCACGAGCCACGGCTCCTCCGCTCCGCGCTCGAGCCATCCCGCCCGCGCCTCCGGAAAGGCGTCCGCCGCCGGCACGTACGGTTTCACGTCGAGAATCGGCGTCCCGTCGAGGAGATCAGCCTCCTCCACGTCCAGGATGCGTCCCCGCACACCCGCAAGCCGCACGCACGATAAGCCGATGGGATTCGGACGATACGGCGCACGCGAGGCAAAGGTGCCTACGCGGTCGAGCCCCGGCACGGGCACCGGCGGACGCGTGGTCGGGCGCCATGCACCCGCGTTGCGGTCGAACACGAAGACGAGCCAGATGCGCTCGAACCCCTCCAGACCCCGCAGCGCCATCTCGAAGTTCCGCTCCGGCACAAGCTCCACGCGCCCCGCGCCTCCCGCGAACACGCCTTGTCGCGGCGCCTCGTACTTGTACGCCGCGCCGCCCCTGAACACGCCAATGGGGTCGAAAGTCATGCTTTCCTCCAGACAAAACAAAAGCCACCGCGCACGCGGTGGTTTTGAATGGTGGCGAGAGGGGGACTCGAACCCTCAACCAGCAGATTATGATTCTGTCGCTCTACCATTGAGCTATCTCGCCGAACGGGTGAAGAGTATATCAAACCCCTTTCGCGCCGTCAATCCCCAATTTAACCCGAATGTATGGCATTCATCCTTGCACATTACACTATTCGGGCCTCACCAGTAAACGGGCCAAGCCGCTTACCTTGTACGGACGTTCCTTCGGATTATCTGACAGCATCCAAGGAAGGACCTTGTCCCAACGGTACTTGCGATCGCGAAGCACGTCCGCAGCATACGTCCCCGGTTCATGCCAAAGCCCCGTCAGCAACCTGAAAAACACCACTCCAAGCGAATAGACGTCCGAATTGCGCGTAGCGGGCTCGCCGCGCGCGACCTCAGGGGCCATGTAGCCGGCGCTTCCCTTCACGGCTTCAGCCATGGCCGAACCACTTTTGGCGAAGGTCACAACTGTGCGAGGAATCTGCAGTTCCTCCGAAAGCTCCTCGTTGATTACCTTCGAGAGGCCGAAGTCCGACAGCATCACGTGCTTGTCCGGACGCAGCAGCACATTGCCGGCCTTGATGTCCCGGTGGATGATTTTCATCGAATGGACGTAGTCTAGCGCGGCGGCAAGATCCTCAAACCACATCTTGACGAAGTTTTCGCTAAGACCGTCTACATCGACGTCGTCCAGCGTGTGCGGAAGCCCGTCCTTGTACACGACCTCGTCCATCACGAAGTACGGCAGCTTGGTCGCGTCGTCAATCCCGGAGTCGTACACCTTGACGATGTTCGGCGCGTCGAGCGTAGCAAGTATCCTAGCCTCGGCGATGAACTTCTTCTTGAGAAGCGAAAGGTCGCCCTGGTGCGGCGAGAACGCCTTGAGCGCCAGCTTGTTGCCGCTGCGCACGTCCTCCACCTCATAGACGGTCCCCGCTGAACCGTTCCCAAGGCTCCGGAGGACCTTGTACGCCCCGCCGATCACCTGACCGGACGAAAGCTCGTTATCCACAAGCATCTTGCACATTGTCAAACGACTCATAACGACTTGCTCCTTTTCATTATTTCGCGAAATACCACTCGCCGAAACGACGCCCCCCGCGCCGCTTCAACCCAGCCTTCAGCTTTAAGGCCACCATGATGCGCTGAGTCTGCCGCTGGGTGACTTTCAGCAACTTGGCCAGCTCAGCCGAGGACGCTTTCGGGTTGCGCAGAATTGCCTTTACCGCAGTTTCCTCGATTGCCGACAGCACCGTTTCCTTTACGACATCCTTTACGACATCTTTTACGACATCGGCACGGTGCATATCTGCAATTGCGTTTGCGGCCATGCTGCCGTATTCCTGTCCGACTCGCAAGAAACGGTTCTTCAATTCTATGTCATAACCGAAGATCAACACCTTGAAGAATTCCTCAAGCGGAAGAATCGTCTTTTCTACGTCCAGCTTTCGGTTTTCGTAATTCGCCCTTACCAATGCATTTCGGAAATAGAACGACTTGTCCTTGAAAAGGTCATTAGAGACTTCATATCCCTTTGAACGCAGGTACTTGATCGCGAATACCGCAGCCGTTCTGGTGTTGCCCTCGCGAAAAGGATGTATCTGCCAAATGCCGGAGATGAACGCGGCAAAATGCGCGACAAAGGCATCTTCACTGAGACCTCTGTAATTGAAAACCTTCTCCTTTTCAAAATCATATTCAAGAGACCTCTGCACCATGAACGACATCTCGTACTGAACGCTATCACCGTTCAACACCCATTCCCTCTTCGTAATATCCACTTCTCGAATCTTGCCCGCATGTTTGAATACACCTTCGAAAATCTTGCCGTGAAGGCCAAGGTAGAACTCTGGTGAAAGGCGAAATGCCGGAGTGTGGATGATTTGGTTGATCCGTGCCGATACCTTGTCCGCCTCCTCGGTGTCTCCGGGAATGTCACGCCCATCCTTGACTTCATAATATGCATCAACAAGCCTTCGTGCGTCATCGGCGGTAATCTCACCCTCGATGTTTCTTTTCGCAGTCTTGAGCAAATACTCCGACGGCTTGAGGCCATCCACATCCTGCAGGCCAATTGCCGTAGCCCAACCAATGGCACGTTCACGGTAACCTGGCTCGGTCGCCTCGTAATACTTGTCAAATTCTCCGTTCATCATTTTTCCAGCACCATTCCTGCACTAGATTACTTCTTCCCGTACACGAGGATTTTGTTGACGGCGAACCAATCCGGCTTGAAGCCTGGCTCTCGTCCAATGCGTATGTACTTCGCCTTTACGTCCTTGCCGCTAAGGTCAAACTTGTACCGGCTCCGTACCACATCGTCCTTAGCAACCTCGCTCCAGTTCTTGCCATCCTCTGATGTCCATATCCGTAAATGCTCTGTATGCATCTGGCTTCTGAATACGTCGATCTGTACCCCCGTGATTGTCATTGCGGATTCAAGGGTCAACTGAACCCACGGAGACTCGTCCTTTTCTATAGTACAGCATCCTCGCAGGTCGTCACCTCCTCTTTCTCGTACGATTACCGACTCGTTGGAGACGACCAAGGCCCAGCGTTCCGGCGTATTGAATTGTACTGGCCCTACCATATTGGTCGAAGAGAGACACATGTCCTTTATTCGGTCTGAAAGAAGCACTCCGCCAAATGCCGTATGAAGGTATGGGCTAGATTCCTCGGCTCGTACCCTTTCTACGACTTCCAAAACAGGCGCAATGACAATATGGGCAAAAGCCAAATTGTCCCGCAGCACGGGAAAACGATCTTCAAAATACCTTTTTAAACAATAATTATTCCTCAATCCATCCCATTTGACCGGGTCGTGCTCTCCATCTTTATAAACTAAATATCTTTTCAGATCTACTAAATGGCTTTGCGGATCGGGAAACGCCTCGTACTCGTCAAACACGATAACCCCACCTGGAACATTTATATCGCATACGTAAAAGTTTCTGCCCTCCGGATTGCTTCTTCTTCCTACAAAAAACATGCTTCCTGGCGGCCCATAACGTATTATCCCCGTGTCTTCAATGTCTTTCTCTTTCACAAACTTTGCCCTCTTCTTGAACGCCTCCGCTCTCTTTCTGAAGTCGCTGGTATGTTTTTTTTCAAAGCTATTGCGAAGCTTCATTATGTTTACTTTCCTGCTTGTGACGCATACTCGTTCCCATTCCGCCTCGGTGGGGAGCCTGAACACATAGCCCTCCGGCAGTTCAGACGAATATTTTTCGTTCAGATGTTCGCAAAAAGCATTCCAACTGAACTTGCTAGACACCGGATATATCGGATTTTGGCCAAACTCATTCTCGACTTCGCGGCAGATGGGGTCATTGAAATCGTCCCGCTTGTAATCCCGCCACTGTTTCGTCGTTATGCAGTATTGCGTTATCCAATACGGCTTCTCCAGCGTTACCTCGTGGGTGCCTTGTCCGTCCAGATTAGACATTTTGAACTTGCCTTCGGGAATGAGGCAGAATTCCATCTTTTCACCGCACTCCATCGATATTGTCATGTCCTTCGATATTGTCATGCCCTTTTTTCTATTCGGCTGAGAGGCGCCCTTCTGAGGGAGTTGTTGATTACCACCCTTGGGTTTTTCCTTGGGCTGCTTCGGGGTGGAAGGCGTGGAGGGCTCCGGCGGCTTCGGGGTCGAAGGCGTGGAGGGCTCCAGCGGCTTCGGGGTCGAAGGCGTGGATGGCTCCAGTGGCTTCTCGCTGGGCGTGGAGGGCTCCGGCGGTTTCGGGGTCGAAGGCGTGGATGGCTCCAGTGGCTTCTCGGTGGGCGTGAAGGGCTCCGGCGGCTTCGGGGTCGAAGGCGTGGAGGGCTCCGGCGGCTTCTCACTCGGAGTAGATGACTCTGGCGGCTTCTCCTCTGCCTGCTCGGCAGCAAGGCGTTCCCTCTCGGCCTTGTCAGCCTCCTTTTTGCGCCGCAATTCCTCAACCTGCTTCTGTTGGCGTTGCTTGTCGGCCTCATACCGCTGCCAGAACTGCCAAGCTCCTACGCCCAAAAGCCCCAGAAAGACAAAAACCACAATTGATCGCGCAACGATGGCGACCACATCTACCTTTGCCCTTGATACGGCTTTCCTGGCGGGTTGAACGAGAAGTGGAGCTGGCGCCGCTACCTCCGTTGGCTTGAGCATCTCCAGCAACGGCGTGTATTTCTCCGGACGGCGGTCGGCGGGGGCAAGCAAACGTGAGATCACGTTCAGCCAACGGTATTTCTTGCGGGAGAGGAGCGTGATCGCGCCGGGGTTGTCGCCGTAGTAGAATCCGGTAAGCCAGCGGAGGAGCATCACGCCTAGGGAGTATGCGTCGGCCTTGGGCGTCGCCTCCTCGCCTTCCTCCACTTCCGGCGCGATGTAGTGATGAGTGCCAAGGACG
>CACWIW010000154.1 GCA_902761035.1 uncultured bacterium
AGACCGTGGCGTCGAAGAGCGCAATGCCCGCAGGCATGCGGGAGAAGTTCAAGCCAGACGCCAATAAGTTTAACGCAGCCTACAAGACGATCATGGATAACGGCGTGCATTTGAGTTACGGCCAAGAGGCCGCGAACGACATTCTCTATTGCGCCACGCGAAAGGACGTCCCGAAGCTCAAGGAACTGCGCCGCCGTGCGTTGTATCGCCAGAGCGACGAGTGTTTCTACGACCACAAGAAATTGACACGGATTATCAACTGGGTGCTTGCATGGGCCCCCGAAACGGCGCCATGAGGGATGTCAAGCGAAAGGAGATATGGTAAAATGTCAACCATGACAACGACAAAGAAAGTGTGCAGACGTGCGATCCCGCGCGGCAGAGATAGGCTTTAACAGGTTAACGAGAACAAGAAGAAAGGATGTCCATGAAACGAAAGAGTGAAAGCCGTAATGCCAAGAGCCTGTTAAGTAAAATGACCAGCGGGATACTTGTTGTCTTGATATCGGTGAGTCTCATTTTTCTCTCTGGCTGCTTATGGAATAGAACGACAAGTCATGTTTCTTGTCTTGGATATAGTTCAGAAATCACAGGTTTTCATATCTGGAAAACAGAGAGACGGTCGGCGGTTTACATTCCGGACTTCTTCTACATTGAGTATTTCTCATGGCCAAGAAGGGGCTTCATGCCATTGCTGGGCGAGTTCCTCTTAAGATTGCCAACAGTCCTACTTGAGTTCCCATACAATTCTGAGGTGACGTATGATCGGGAGGTTGTGTTCCGTAACTCGATTTGGGAGGATTGTGAAAAGGGGAAAGCAATTTCTTTTCACAATGATTTGGGAACATGCACATGCGCGGTCATGAGTTTGACGAATAATGTTGTCGTGTTGCCGTTCCTTGTACGAAAAGACGAACGGCAGTTTGAACATTTAAACAAGCCAATATACGATATGCTGTTTGTTGATACTGACAACAACCTATGGGTGAGGCGGAGTCTGTGCCGTGAAACATTGTGGTCTGTCTCCTACGGAGAGGATGTTCGGACTGGAGATGCCTTGGTTATGAGGATATCCTTGGACGATGGAACGATTAGTCCGATTGTTGTTGTGGGCGAGGACGGAAGCGGAAGGCTTCACGCGGAATGTTCATTGAAGTGTTTTGCTAAAGATTGGGAAAGATGCTTTTGGATATATGGTCTCTCTGGTTTTTTGAGTGACATTCCTGAGAATTAGTAAAACGAGGGAATAGAGAAGCGGGGACAGCCCACGAAGATTCGCAAACAGAAGGAGCAAGCAATGATACATGATAGCAATGGTAATATAATACGTGCGGACACACATGCTTTGACAGGCAAGATGTGTTTCTGCCTTGTGTCGCTGTTGTCGATGTTCTTTGCAGGAGGATGTCTTTTGGTGGATTGCACGCATGGAAGCAAAAGAGAGGAATGCCCGATATGCTCCAATGTCGCCGAGATGCGCAGAACGATCGATCCCACTTTGCCGTGGGACGCACAAGGACTTTACGGGGATATTCACAGTTGCGACAAAAACAAATGGGCTCCATTTGCGGAAATCGCCGGAATCTTGGACTTCAATGACATCTGGCCGTCTTATCGTAAAGCAGATGGCTCTGATGCCAGGCAGACTTGCATTATTGCCGACGCAGAGAATGACAGCGCAACTGTTTACTTGAGGAATACTGCTGCTTCCTCGTTCAAGAACACAGAGGCCATTTGGGTGATTTATGAATCGAGCAGGATAATCCTGCTGGTTTCAGGAGGTCTTGCGTCAGAGCCGTCAGAGTGTCAAGTTTCTGATGAAATGGAGAATGATGACGACTGGACGCCAATGTCACCAAATTGCAAAGTTGTGGTAGCAAACGTGAAAGGGCGTCCTATCTTTCTGTCAGACGGCTACAAGCTCTTGCGATTGGAATAACCATTTTGTGGCGGGAGAATGACTCTTAATTAACGGAGCTTTCAAGATGAGAAATGACATCTTTTGGATGGGCAAGGCGATGCTGGCAATGCTTGCGTTTGTTTGTGCTCTTGTTTGCCATTTGGGGACACCGCTAAGCTTGGAAAATATGGTGTCAAGGGAGCGAAGAAAGCTATTTTTCGAGGGTCTCGTAAGGCATCGGAGAACTATGCTAAATCAATGGCGAAGCAAATACAAAGAGATATTGGCAAATCCGCAAGGCGAGAGTTTCATGATCTAAAAAAAGATGGAATTGATCGCACCAAAGATGAACTCATTGAAGACATGGAAATTATATATGAGAAGTACGGCAAAACACCACCAAAACATTTCTAAATCGATGGATAAACATTCGATGGATAAACATTCTTCTGAGTGTTTAGGGTTGATAATGGAGAAAATATGTGACACGGGCAGTCCTGTGCCTGCTGATGTGTTTGTTCAACAAGAATTCGGACGGGCTAATTTGTTTTTGGGATTTGGAGAAATTAATGCAATAGTTAGTCCAAGAACACATAAAGAGGTCGAATTGGGCACTTTTTCAGGTGAGTGGCGGATTCTTATTGACAATCATATTTATCTTGCAGGAAGAGACGCTATAGATGAAGAGGAATTTAATGTCAGGTTACATAAGATCAAATTTGGAGCAATGAAAAGTATAACGATGCTATCGGCATTTGATGTTAGGCTTACTTTTGAAAATGGCATAGCGCTTGATTTTTTATGTTGTGCAAGTGACGACGAGGTTTTTCATTGTTTTCTGCCAAATAATCAGGTTATTTCGCTAGAGCCTCAAGAAGGATGGGTGATTGAATGGTGCGCCAAGCAAGCTCAATGAAACTAGCGAAATGAAAGGAATTCGCACTGGAGTGCCAAGCTAAGCTCGATAGCAACAAGTGAAATGAAAGGAATTCACTCTGACAAGAAATCGACAGTCAGTTAGGAAGGCAGGCGGCATGAGGGGGGACCAGAATGTCGAAGCCCTGCCCTACAAACAGGTAAGCCGCAGCGCAAGCGAGCCCTTGCCGTTACGTCTCGTTACACCTATAAAAATCCATGCGGCCAGCGTGTCATTTGTCGTGGAGAGAAGCGGGGACAGCCCACGAAGATTCTACAGAAACTGGGAAATAGTGGAGAAACGGGGACAGCCTCCAGAGATTTTATCAAGGACTTGAGATCCGCAACACCATTCGTTGAGTTACCGTAAAAGGCTGTGTCAAAGCGAAAGGAAATGTGGTAGAATGTTAGACATGAAAAAGGCGAAGAAAGCGAACCGGCGGGCGATCCCGCGCGGCAGAGTCCAGCCGCGCCGCGCGGGTAACGCACCCTGCGGCGGCAAGCGAAAGGAGTAGGTGAGGGATGAAGAAACTGACAAAGACAATTCTCGTCTCATCCCTCGCGCTCGCGGAATTGGATAGGAAGGCCAAAAGAACACAAGGGTCGCAAAGAAAGGAATGACAAGATGAAATTGATCAAAAGTATTCTTGCGTTATTCTGTTGCTGTGTTTGTTTCGTTTGCGTGAGTTCGATGGTTGCCGAGAAGGCGTCCTTCAATGCTATCGTCTATATTCTTAGTCCCTATATCTCCTTTACGCGTGGCATAATTGGTAGTCAGGAACATATGGGTAATGTTTTGCTGGGTCTTGGCCTAATTTTTGTGGGCGTCTTCGTCTATTGCGCAGTGGCGGTGATTGTAATGCAATTGTTCATGGTGTTATTCAAGGTTCTGCTGTCGTTGTGGAAAAAGCATCATCCTGTCAATCCTGTTAATCCTGTCAAAGAAACGCAAACCGAAAGGAACGCCCCATGAAACCCTTTGCACGAATCGTTTTATCCCTTGTACTTGCAGTGTTTACGGGCAGTTGTCGAGTAATGTTTCGCATGGCCGTAATTGTGGGTCTGCTGTGTAATGGCTGCGCGACGAATCCCGAGCATCCTAGCACTTCAATCGGGAAGTGTGCGCAGGACATGAGGATTTTCGATGTTAGACTTGCGGACAAGGTTGTTGACGCAACTTCGTATGAAGAGGTTGAAGGTATTCTTGGGCTTCCATCGTATGAATTTGGATCTGGCATCGTGCATAGCGAATGGGTGTTTGACAATGGAGAGGTGTTTGAAATAAATAGCCTGAGCCTGAGTGAGATTGCACAACAAGGCAAAAAGCAACCTGTTGGCATCATGTTTCCATGTTGGCGCGTCAAAAGGCAAAGTGCCAATGCAGGTACTGGCAGATGCGTGGTTGCGACGGTGGAAATCACAAGCGAGAAGCGTCCGAACATGTCATACAAAATAGATGTTTGGCCTGTGGGTCATCCAAATGCTTTTCTGTCGGTTGAGGGCGGGACCAACCTTGTGATAGATAGAGAAAGGTTTCTAGGGTCCGGGCTTGAGAAAGTCGAGGAGAACGTGCGTGTGCATGTACGAAGAACTGATTGCTATGGCGTGGAAGGATTCTCGTTTGATAAGACATTCGTGATTTCCAAGACCGAGGGACGCCAGTGTGAGGTTGTGTTCACGGAATAACGCCGAAGTGCTGCGGTGCCATTTGTTAAGATGTCGTAAAAAGCCGCGATACAGCGAAAGAAGATATGGTAAAGTACCATGACGCCCCAACAAACAAACGCGTACCCCCTTGACGTGAAAACGAGAAATAGAGTATAATGGTTTCCGTTTGGGGTCAAAGTACCTCGGGCGAAAAGCGAGAAAACATGACGAAGGCAAGGCATAACGGCAGACGGAAAGCGTCCGCTCTCGGCAAGTCGAGGGCGGAGCGCTCTGCGCACGTCATGAAACGGGAGACCCTTGCTGTGGTCAAGAACCTCCGCCTCATGGACGACACCTTCATGTCGAAGTGCCTTGAGAACGCGCCGGAGTGCATTGAGCTGATTTTGCAGATCATCCTTGGCAAGAAGGATTTGAAGGTAATCAAGTCCCAGACCGAGTACCCGATCAAGAGCCTTCAGGGGCGCGGCGTTCGCTTTGACGTCTTCGCGAGGGATTCCGAAGGCAAGGAATACGACATTGAGATTCAGCGCGCGAAAGACGGAGCCGAGCCGAAGCGCGCGAGGTACAACTCCGCATTGATGGACGCGAACGCGCTCAAGTCGGGTGAGGACTTTGAAAAGCTGCACGATACCTACGTCATCTTCATCACCGAGAATGACATGATGGGCGGCGGCAAGGATGTTTATCATGTGAATCGCATGATAGAAGAATTGGATTGCAGGGCTTTCGGCGACGGCACTCACATCATTTACGTGAACGGTGCGACGCGCAGCGCTACCGATGTCGGTCGACTCATACACGATCTGTTGTGTCGTGATGCGGCTGATATGTATTTTGACGTTCTCAGGAAGAGAGTCAACGAGTTCAAAAAATCAGAAGAAGGGAGGCTCACTATGTGCGAAGCAGTAGAAGAGTTCGCAGAAAAAATCGCGGTGCGCCGTGAGGCGCGCGGCAAGCGCGAGGGCAGGCGCGAGGGCAGGCGCGAGGGCGAGGCGCTTGGCAAGCGCGAGACTATGTTCGCGACGGCGAAGCGATTGCTCGCCAACGGGAAACTCATGCTGAAAGAGATTGCCGAATGTACCGGCCTTTCGCTCGCCCAGGTCAAGAAGCTCCAGCCGACGGTGGCGTGAGAAACATAATGACGCCCGCTCTCCATAAAACCGCCTACAACCGCGCGAAAACGGCGCGTGTGGGCGCGTTTGCGCAGTTAGCGGAGTCAACCATAACTCTTGATTTTTTTCAGAGCGCTTTCTTCTGACGTGTCTGCGTTCGTGGTTTTTGCTATAATGTTCGCCGCCTTGATCCAGGATCTGTCTTGCGCGGCTTTCTTTACAGAGGGTTTGCCGGCGTTTGCTTTTCTTGCTTCGAGGCATATTTCTTTCCGAATCGGCAATTAGGGCGTTCTGGGTTTTCAAGCGGTTGTGGGCGGCAAGCGTGGCTGGTTCAGGGCGTGGCAAAATACCGCCACAGCTGCGTGGCGTTCTGGTGGCATGGATGTGCCTTGTGTGGGTTAGGCCGTCTTTCTGGGCCGTCCTCGGCCCCGTTTGGCACGGTTGGCCTTGGCGATGTCCTTGGGATCCTGCGCGGGTTTGAAGTCCGGGTACTTGGCGATGGTGTTGAGCAGAACGGCGATCTTGCGGGCCACGGCCGTGAGCGCCTGCTTACGTGCCTTGCCGTTGGCTAAGAGCCTCTGGTAGAATTCCCGTAGGATGTGGTTGTTCCTCGACGCGCTCACTGCGGCCATGTACAGGGCCTCCGTGAGTTCGCTCCTACCTCTTTTTGGACGGGCCTTCCCCTTGATCGTGCAGCTTTCGTGTTTGATCGGCGCGTTCCCGCACATCTTGGCGATGCTCTTGTCGTTGAACTCCCCGATGTCTGGGCATTCGGCGAGCATCGTCCGAGAGAGGCACGGGCCGACGCCCTTGACCTCCCGGAAACGCCTGTCGAGGTCTTTCAGGCGCTCGTCCGACGCGATGGCTTCAGCGCACTCCTCCTCGATCCGCTTGATATTCTTGTCGATGCTCTTGAGCGCGTCCCTGAGGTGCTTCGCCGTCTCCGCGTCGAGGTCGTCCTCAAACTGGTTGGCGATGATGTTCCTGGCCTTCCTGAGGTTCCTGCGCGTGCGTACGCCCTTTTTGAGGCGTTTCTGCGCGTCCGACCGCAGCTTGATGAAGTGGAGCTTCTCGTCCTTGAGGGAGAGCGCGTAGTCGCGGATCATCTCGCAGTCGATCTTGTCCGTCTTCTCGATGCGGCCCTGGGACTCGGCGAACCGCCGGGTTCCCCATGCGTCCAGCCGCACGGCCCTGACGTTCCTCGCGAGGCATTCGTCCGCAAGGGGCTCCTCATACGGCCCAGTCGCCTCGAAGCAGACGATTGCTCCGAGCACCGCCGCTTTCTTGATCACCTTCGTCCTGCAGGACTTGATGTTTCTGACGTGTTCCTTCTTTCCGTTGGGATAGCAGACGTCGAGCCATTCCTTGCCGACGTCGATTCCCACTACCGTTTTAGCCGATTGCATGATATACTTTCCTTGTCTTCGAGCTATTAGGGACTTCGTATCCCGTCTGCCCTTTCAACCATACAGGCTGTGGCTCATGACAAAGTGGCGGTGCCCTGACTCCGCTGCGGTGTATCGCATCTGGGGGGGGGACGGGCTAACCGCCACAGCCCGGATCGGATGGCCATCCGATCCGGGCATTCTCTTCGCCTCGGCTCACGCCTTGGCTATCTCGGCACCCGCCGAGCAGGAACGCCGAGAAGTATATCAAACGCGGTTAGACAGGGGGGGGGGCAATTTTTGCCAATTTGGAATTGTTGCCAGTAACCAATACCCAATACCAATTGGGAACTGGCAACATTGGCAATTGGCAACACTTTCACATTTCCACATTTTTAGAAGGACTTCGGACTTCTGACAGCGGACTTCGCAGCAAGGGCAACTCCAGAGAGGAAAAACGAAAATGAACATGAGAAAACAAACCTGGAAAGCCGCCGTCTCGGCGGCGGCAATATGCGTAGCGGCGGCGATATCGTCGACGCAAGCGTACGACCTCGCGCACCGCTGGAGTTTCAACAGCGGAAGCCTTGCCGACAGCGTCGGAAACGCGGATGCCCAGACGATTCAATCCAACTCGGACGGCGTCACCCTCGGCGAGGCCGATCCCGTGTTCGACGGCAACGCCGTGAGGCTCGGATCCGACAACGACGCCTCGGGCAAGGCGACGTCGCTCAATCTCGGCACGGGGCTTATAGCGGGCAATGACATGACGATCGAACTGTGGGCCACCCGTCTCAAGCTCGCGACGAACATGCGCATGTTCGACTGGGGCAACCAAGGTCTGGCGAATGTCAATCCCACCCAGTACATCTGCGTCCCGTGGAACAACGACGTCATTATATGGACGCGGAACAAATCGAACAGCCCCACCATGAGCAGCTGCTTTGCGAACAACGTGAGATACCACGTCATCTTGACCGTAAAGGCGAACGGTGACGGCTCTTCTGCCGTCCACTTCATCCGCCGCAACCTCGACGACCCGTCGGATGTCAAGTCATGCGATTACTCTCTTTCGGGATGGACGCTCTCAAACGTCACGTCCGGACACCTTTACCTCGGCCATTCGCAGTGGTGGAGCGAACGCACCATCGACTCGAACGCGACTTACGACGAGGTGCGCCTCTATTCCGGCCTCGTCGGCGACGAGCAGCTCACGGCCAATGCTTTCATGGATCCGAACATCACGGCGGTCAGCAATGGCACGGATTCCGCGACAGGATTCACCATCCCCGCGAACGCGACGTTCACGTTCCCCGACGGCGCATTTGCCAACAACGCCTACGTCGTCACCGGCACGGTGACGCTCGAAGCGGGCGCGAAGATCGTGTTCGACACGGCCAACATGTCAAGCGCGTCGATGACGTTCTCGGCGGCGTCGTATTCGCTACCCTCCGGCGTCTCCAGCATCCTTGACATGGTGGAGCTCACCGACTCCACCGGATACGAGGCGACATTGAGCGGCACGACCATCACGGTGGCGTCGAAGAACGTCGCGACATGGACGGGCGCGGCGGGCAACGGCGACTGGAACACCGCCGGCAACTGGGAGGACGGCAAGATTCCGGATGCCGGAACCGCCGTCACCATCTCCGGCAACGCGGTCAACCTCAGCCTTCCCGTCGGCACAACTTTTGCTTGTGCGTCTCTTGAAATCGGCGCCTGCACGTTCACGGCGGACTGTGACTGGCGCGGCCTCGCCGTCACGCCGACGATCGGATCGGCGGCGAATCTGAACGGACACGTCCTCACACTCAACAACCTTGAGGCGAACGCGGGTGCGGCGTTCACCAACAGTTCGCAGACGGACGGAGAAGTGCGCTTCTATGCGGACGGCAATCCGGCGACCGTGACCGAGGCGACGTTCATCGACGGCATCGCGAACCTCACGACGTCTGCGAAAGCGAAGATCGCCCTCATACGGTCGAACTCTGCTGCGGCCGGCGGTACGCTCAACATCGGCGCGGTGAACAACCACACCGTATTCCGCGCCGAATCCGGCACGATCTCCATGTCCGCGAACGGACAGGTCGGCATGGTCAACGGCGGCGTTGGCTACCTCGACATCACGGGCGGCACGGTCGATTTCTGCACCGCAAACAACCGCGGCCTCCAGCTCGGTGGCGCCGGTGCGCGGTCCTTTATGACCATTTCCGGCGGCAAGTTGCAGGCAAACTGGATTGACGCCGGGCATAATGACGACGTGACAGAATGCACGATCGTCCAGACCGGCGGCGAGGTCAAGACGGGAATCAACAACAACGGTAACATCTGGCTCGGTCGGAACGCAAACGGAAAGGCGACGTACGTCATGTCCGGCGGCACCGTCAACGCGACACAGGGCACCCTCGACGTCGGCAACTACGGAACGGGCACGTTCACGCAGAACGGTGGTGACGTCGTGACCGGCGCCAGCGACGTGCGCGTTGGGTGGAATAGCAACGCAAACGGCACATACACGCTCAACGCCGGCACGCTGAATCCTAAAAGTTGGCTTCATGTCGGATGGTACGGCAAAGGTACGTTCGTTCAGAATGGCGGCACCATCACATTGAACAGAAACGGCGACAATCCTGGCAACTGGGTTTGCCTTGCCGAAGACTCATCCGGGAACGGAACATACATTATGAACGGCGGTTATCTGGAGGCTGGAACCGGTGGGGGCGGCGGCATCTTCCCCGGACGTAGGGGAACCGGACGCTTCGAGTTGAACGGCGGCACAATCCTCACGCCGGCAATCGTAAGACAGACGGGGCACAGTACTTTCGTGCTCAACGGCGGCACGATCAAGGTGTCAAAGGACAGCGGCACGCGGACATCCAGCCAGTACACCGGGGAATACGGAATCTTCAAGGACATCGACGATCTCGTGTTTGGCAGCAGGGCGACGACGCTTGACACGAACGGACACGACACGAAGATAATGAACTGCGGCTATGAGCCGTTGCCGAACAGTGCGCTCGTCAAGGCCGGAGCAGGCAAACTGACCGTAGCCGCCGTTCCGCCGGTTGATACGCTCACCGTCTCGAACGGTACGCTCGCTGTCTCGGCTGATTCCGACAACACGCAGACGGCGTGGCTCGCCCACCGCTGGAGCTTCAACGACAACTATTCGGATTCCGTCGGCGGAAGCACGGGAACGGTCGTTGGACATTCGGACCAGTTGAGCTTTGAGGTTAGTCCGCTCGGCGGTAAGATGGTCAAGATGGCCTCCACGAACACAAGCAACAATTCAACCGACGGTGCGTCACTCGACCTCGGTGCCCTTGTGTGGGGGTTGGGCGACGTGACGATTGAGATTTGGGGAAGGCAGAACGCCGTTCGCAACTACGGGCGCATAATTGACTACGGCTACGGCACGGCCAACTACTTCTACATGGCTTGGAGCAATGGAACGGATGGCAGCAAGGACAAGCTTGGGGTGCGCAAAGGCAGCACATCTGCGTTCGATACAGTTGGCGGCATGTCTCCATATGAGCTGGGTACGCTCTACCACATCTCCGTTTCCTTCAAGCGAAACGATGACGGCTCTACCTCCATCACATGGCAGCGGCGGAATGTGGAGACTGGCGCGGTCGAGAAGAGCGGTGGTCGCACTCTGACGGCTTGGACGCTCGAAAATCTCGTCAGTCCGCATTTCTACATTGGACATTCGCAGTGGTCGTCAGACAAGGACGCCAACGCGAGCTATGACGAAGTGCGCGTGTGGAGAGGTGTGCTGAACGAGGCGGCGTTGACGCTCAGTGCGCAGAAGGGGCCGGACGCGACGGCGGCGGACTTGGCGGCGGTAGTCGCAAAGAACGGCGAGGCCACTCCCGCCGAGCGCACGCTCGAACTCAACTCCGCCGCGACGCTGGAAATCGCCTCCGGCACCACGTTCACGCAGCCTGTCGTGAAGGGCAACGGCACGGTTTCCGGTGGAACGTTGAAGGTGTCCGATTCGCTCGTCGTGAAGTGCGGCGAGACGCTGCTTGCGAGCGGCACGGTTGATCTTACTGGCGCGAAGGTCGTTCTTTCCGATCCGGCGAATCTTGCAAGCACCGGTTCGTTCAAGTTCCTGAAGGCTCCCGCCGGTCAGACGCTCACCATTGTTGGCACGCCCACGGCGGTCGGGTTGCCGAAGGGGTGGAGACTGCGCATGAAAGGCGACAGCGCCGGAATCTCGAAGGGCGGCTTTGTTATCTTGGTGAAGTGATGCAACGGGCGAGCCGTCCATTGTCCAACATGCCTCAAAAGGAGAAAAACAATGAATAGGAAGTTGGCAACGACGTGTGTCGCCCTTGTTGCCCTCACGTCATTTGGTGCAGCTGACAAGGCGATTGATCGTGGTGTAAAGCCGATCCCCGCTGAGCTGTTCGGGCAGGGAGTCCGAGGGTCAGACCCCATTGGTGGAGTAGGAGTGGTGGAGTAACTGAATCTATGGTAAACTGTTCGTCATGCGACAATTGAGGAACTTTCAAACGGACAGATGCTACCACCTGGTAAGCCGGGTGGCCCACCGAGCCTTCTACATGGACGAGGATGAGCGCACGCGGTTCATCCACACGGTCGCCCCCGTTGACTGGGCGCGCGATCTCCTTGCGGTTCTTGCAGACAAGCCGAAGCGCCCAGCAGACCTTCGCAGGGAGTTGGGCGTTTCCAGCCCGAATTACTTCACCTCGTGCTATCTGACGCCCCTTGCAGCGGCGGGCTTCATTGTGTCAGAGGAAGCGTGCCATTCGCCGCAGCGAACGTATCGCCTGACGGCGAAGGGCAGGAGGGTGCTGACATGAAGTTACTCCACCACTCTTACTCCACCAATGGGGTCAGACCCCCTGCTCTCCCCAACGGTGGGCGGCTGATCGGTTTCGCGTGCGCGGCGCTTGTCCTGGCGGCGGGCGGGATGGCGCATGCCGCGCTGCCGGAACGTGTGGCGATCGTGTACAGCGACTGGAGCAAAAGCGCCTTTGCCAACGAATACGACAAGCACCTGAAGCGGCAGGGGTGGGCCTTTGACAAATACGAGAACATCCGCCTGCCGGAACTGTCGGGAAAACTCGGCAGGTACAATCTCGTGATTGCGGCCTCCGTGGCGAACTACACGCAGACGGTGAAGATGGCTCCTTTCGCGGAGGCGTGGCGGAAGTGGCTTGCGGACGGCGGAACGCTCATTGTCACGGATGCGAACTACGGAAGCGTGCTCGGCAACTGGGTGGCGGCGTTCGGCCCCGGGTTCGAGTCGGGCTGCGCCCTCTGCTCGGCACATACGAAGCCCTCGGACGCCACGCGTGCGGTGGCCGTGCGCCCGGATCCGCTGCTCGCGTGTCCGCAGCCGCTCGGAGACCTGTTCCAGAAGCACTACCGCCAGTGGACGCACCTGACGAAGCTCGGACCCGACTGGCATACGCCGATCACTTGCGTGGACGGTGCCCCGCTCTTCGCCTACCGCCGCTTCGGCAAGGGTCTGGTCGTCCTCACCTCCGCCGCCTCGCTGCGCAACAGCCCGATCGCGTCCGCGCTGCTGGAGAACGTCGCGGCCGACAGGCGTCTGCGTGAGAAGGGAATCGAGGTCCTGTCATTCGAGCCGAATCTGCCGGGCGGCAGCCCGGCGGAGCGCGTCAGCCGCCTTCGCCTGAAATTCGCGCCGGGAGGCGCGCGCAAGGTGACGGCGACGCTCGCCGCGCGGAACGGCCGCGCGAAGGGAAAGGCTGAGGCGAAGGCGGTCGAAGAGGCCGCGGTGCCGCCGTCAGGCGAGGTGACGCTCGCGCCCGCGTGCGCGCTCGTGCGGAACGGCGTGGTGGCGTCGCGGCTGGAGGTGGCGCTTGACGGCGAGACGATTTTCTCCTGCTCGTGGGAGGAGACCCTTCCGGATGTGCTTTCGATCAAGTTCAAGCGGAAGCACCTCTATCCCGGCGACGCCGTCTTGCCGCAGGTGACGATCTGTCCGCCGGCGGAGGGACGCGGTCAGCTGACGGGCGTAGCGTGGCGGATCGACGGCGGCGAATGGCACGAACGCGCGGCGCAGGACGGCTCATGGACGATTCCGGCGACCGGCCTTCCTTTCGCCCGGCACGTGTTGCAGGCGCGGCTCATCTACCATGACGGGTTCCTTGCTTCGATGGAGAAGGGGAGGCGGGAGCTCTACGACTGGGGTGAGGCCGTCGAGGCGGAGTTCTTCACGCATCCCGAACCGAAATACCGGATACGCGGCGACCACGTGCTGTTGGAGAACGGCCAGCCGTTCTTCCCGCTTGGATTCTACGACGTCTCGTGGGCGATTCCGGCGGCGGAGCGCCTTGCCATGGCGCAGGATGTGGCGAAGTGGGGATACAACACGGTCCATGTGGGCATGCGCGGCGACGAGTATGAGTGTGACGGGTACGGCGCGTTCCTTGACGCATGCGCGAAATTGGGAGTTCGCGTGATTACCGAGTTCAACGTGAACAAGGCCGAATCGGTGATTCGCAAGTATCGCGGGAAGGCGGCGGTGCTGGGATGGAACCCCGGCGACGAGCCCGCTCCCAAGGGCATCACGCCCGCGCAGATGTTCGCGCGGTACGACCGGTTCAAGCAGCTCGATCCCGACCACCTCGCGTACACGGTGATCTGCGTACCGAGCCAGTACGCCAACTACGCGGCGGGGACGGACGTCCTCGCGCCCGATCCGTATCCCGTGCCGAAGCGGGGCGTCGACGTGGTGTACCGTCGGTTCAAGGAGGCGAAGGAGGCGGCCAACAAGGTGGACACCGCGCTGTGGGCGGTGGGGCAGGCGTTCGGCGGACAGAAGTACGACAAGAAGGGGGCGTGGCCGCGGTGGCCCGACGCGCGCGAGTTCCGCGGAATGAGCTATCTCGCCCTGATGGCGGGCGCAAAGGGCATCATCTACTATACCTATTACGACGGCAGCTTCGACATCCGCAAGGCGCCGGACCTGCTGGAGGCGGTGAAGGCCTTTCCTGCCGAACTGCGCGAGCTGGTGCCATTCGTGCTGGACGGAAAGGGCGAACTGCTGGCGGAGAACACTGACGGCGTCTACGCGATGGCGTGGACGCGGGGGACGGAGCGGCGCCTCGTGGTGGTGAACGCGCGCGACAAGGAGGCGGAGGTGTCGCTCCCGTTCGCGGGCGGCCGAGTGCTGTTCGGCGCGCCGCGCAACCTGCGGACGGACGGCGGTCGGATCCGCTTCACGATTCCCCCGCTTGAGCGGGTTGTGATCAAATGACCGCGCACGACAACAAGTGTGCGCTCCCTGCTCCCCTGTCTACAGTGCATGGGGCTGAGTGTTGCGCGGCGATGGGAAATGTGCAAATGTGTAATTATCCAGTATCCAAGTCTCATACCTCGCCCCCGCGGTTGCAAGGTGCGGATTTTGGCAGAAGTGACGGCCAAATATTTACTATATTGGCCGAAAATACAGCCAATCCTATTGACGCGCGAAGATTTCCGTGCGGGCGATATCGGGCGTCCTGCGCCAATTGTCGCTGCCAAGCGACCGCGAGGCGCTGTCAAATTATCTGTCGTATTATTCTGATTCGTACTTCGCATATCCAGTTCCGCTGCGGACTGATTCGCTGGCCGTACGGAGGACGAACCCCGACAAGTACTACCTTGTCGATACGCGCATGGAAATGGTTCATCGCAAAATAGAGGTGGAAAATGTTGCCAATGTGGAAGTGTTGCCAATGCCAATGCCAATTCCCAATTGGATTTGGCAACATTGGAAGTTGCAGTAACTGCATATAGTTTGCTATTTTATGTGCAGATTTCTGTTGCGAATCTGCATATAAAATGGTATTCTATGTGCAGATGATTGAAGAAGAAAGGCCTTTATATGCATATCTTTAACTACTCGTTCCTTAAAGACGACTTGCTACCTGCGCAGTTGGTGACGCTTGCCGCCAACATTTCCGCGCTGAAGGTGATGACCTCCATGCGGCAGAAGGATAACGAAGCAGCGTTTCAGCGACTGGAGTCAATTGCGAAAATCGAATCGGTGAAGGCATCCAACGCAATTGAGGGAATCGTTACGACAGATGAACGAATCCGTGCGCTTGTTGGCGGTAGCAGCGCACCGCTCAACCACACGGAAGCCGAGATCGCCGGGTACCGCGATGCGCTGAACGAGATACATGTCAACTACGCCGCACATGACTTCCGCGAAAGCGACATACGGAATCTTCACGCGCAGATGATGCGCCTTGCCGAGCCGAGTGCGGACGGAGCGTACAAGACAGACGACAACGTGATAGCTGAGCGGATGCCAGACGGACGGCGCGTCGTCCGCTTCCAGCCGACAAGCGCGGCGGATACGCCGGAGGCCATGCGTCAGCTCGTACTTGCGTATGTGGAGGCGAGGGACGATGCCGCGGTCAACAAGCTGCTGCTGATACCGTGCGTCGTTCTCGACTTCCTCTGCGTTCATCCGTTCAGGGACGGAAACGGTCGCTTGAGCCGTCTCCTGACGCTGCTGCTTCTTTATCGCAACGGATTCGACGCGGGCAAGTACATTTCGTTTGAGGCGGTGGTAAATGCGCACAAGGCGGAATACTACGATGCACTCAAGGAGTCGTCCGTAGGATGGGAAGAATCTCGTCCGAGGTATTTCCCGTTCATGGTGAACTTTCTTTCGACGCTCTACGAGTGCTATAGCGAACTCGACAAGAGGTTTGCGTCCGTTGCGGCGGAGAAGGTGTCGAAGAAGAAGCGCATCGAAGCGACGGTATTGAACTCGTTCACGCCGCTGTCTAAGTCCGATATCTGCTCAATCCTGCCGGATGTCAGTCCGACTACAGTCGAGGCGGTTCTTGGCGCGATGGTACGCGGCGGCCTCATACGCCGCCTTGGCGGCGGCCGAGGAACAAAGTATATCAAGGTGTAGGTTTGTTGTAAAGCTAGGGAACTTTGGAAATGTTGCCAATGGGAAAATGTTGCCAGTACCAATACCAATTGCCAATGAAAGGAACACGACAATGAGCAATGACATAGTGCTGTTTGAGGCGAAGGATGGAAGCCTTGCGATGCCAGTGCAGGTCAAGGCCGAAACCGTGTGGTTGTCGCTATTACAGATGGCTCAGCTGTTTGAAAAGGACAAGACGGTCATTTTTCGTCATGTAAAGAACGCTATCGCCGATGGCGAGATTGACCCCAAAGTGACTATTGCAAATTTTGCAATGGTCACTCCTCATGGTGCAATCCCAGGCAAGACGCGCGTTCAGAATGTTGATTGCTACAACCTCGATGTAATCATCTCCGTCGGCTATCGAGTCCATTCTCCTCGAGGCGTGGAGTTTCGCCGTTGGGCGACGCGGGTGCTCAAGGAGTATATCGTGCGCGGCTATGCGCTCAACCGTGAGCGCCTGAAACAGCTCGGTCAGGCGGTGGAGGTGATGAAGCGTGTGTCGAACAGCCTTGACACGGAGCAGGTGCTGGATGTCGTCAAGACATACTCTTCTGCGCTCGATCTCCTCGACAGTTACGACCACCAGACCATCGCCAAACCCAAGGCAAAGGGACGCTCGGTAGAGCTCACCTACGAGGAATGCAGACGTTTCATCGACGGCATGAAGTTTTCCGCCGATTCCGCGCTTTTCGGCAACGAGAAGGACGGCTCCTTCAAGTCCGCCCTTGGCGCGGTGTACCAGTCGTTTGGCGGCAAGGATCTTTATCCTTCCGCGCAGGAGAAGGCCGCGAATCTCCTCTACCTCGTCACCAAGAACCACGGCTTCTCGGACGGCAACAAGCGCATCGCGGCGGGACTCTTCCTCTACTTCCTGAAGCGCAACCGTCTTCTGCTGCGCAAGGACGGCTCCAAGCGCATCGCCCCCCACACGCTCGTCGCGCTGACGGTCATGATCGCGGAGTCGAAGCCGCAAGAGAAGGAAATGATGGTCAACCTTGTCATGACCTTCCTGGCATGATGCCCGCGCTGTGAGACCTAACCGAAAGGAGTAATCCATGAAACCCTTTGCACGAATCATACTCGTCTCATCCCTCGCGCTCGCGGCTGGGTGCGTGAGCCATATCGTCATATCCCTCGTAAGCGCGGCGCTGGACGACGGTCTATCCATGGCAGGTGGTGAGAGTTACAGCTACGAAGAACGGGAACATTATTCGCTTGTACCATGCAATGCGGTAACGACTGCAGAGATCGCCCGGCTTGTCGAAGAGGGCGCTAGCAAGGATGGACGTGTCTGGAACGACAATATTTCTTCTCACGAGGAAAGGTTGGCGAGGGAATACGAACTGCGTGACGGCACAACAATCAGCAGCGAGTCATCGCCAATCCGTTTCGGCACTAACACGGTATGTGTTTCGGTCGCCTACCATAAAGAGAGGGATTACATACAGATTGCCGATTCGATCAACAAGACTACGGCCATTCTTGGTCGCCATCGTGCCGGACACGGATATATTATGCCTTGCGCTGCCTCGTTTGGGAGTGGCGCTGACGAACGGCTGGTTGTCGTCAAGGCGCCGAGAACATACCATAACTGGTCTGTGGTGTACGTTTTCGACCAGTCTTTTAGATGCGTATGGCAAAGCGATGAGGTAAAAGATCGACGTGGGTGGCAGGCGGTACTTTCCCCTAAATACCCCGATACGATATTTCTCTACAACAAATACGTTGGGTGTTACCGCCTTGAACGTTGGGCATCAATAAGCGTGACGTCACATTGAGTTAAGGTCGGACCGCTCCCTGCGGCGGCAAGCGAAAGGAGCAGGTGACCCATGAAGAAACTGGAAACTGCTAACACTTCCACATTGGCAACAATCAGCAAACTGTTTGCCGCAGTTGTGCTTTTGCTGTCTGGCGGATGTACGACGCGTACAGGCGAATACTATCAAGACACAAGGGCGCGTTATGTCTCGCCGATTAGCACTACGTTCTGTCGTGCGGGACAGATTCCGGTTGTCGGCTGGTTCGTTTTTCTGCCTATTGGACTTGTTGGGTGTGGTCTCGAAATCGCGGTCGCAAACCCCGTGCGCGACACGCTCATGCTGCCGATTGACATGTTTCAGCCGTATCATGGATACTATGTCCGTGTCATCGACGAATCCGGTTCCCCCGTGGCCGGGGCGGATGTAGAGATTGACGGAATAGGCCCTTCCGAGATGTTTTGGAGTGATGCCGGCGACGAAGGCACGACAGGTAAGGACGGTATGGTGTATTTCGCCCATTTGAACTATTTGCCGTCAGGGATCCAGGTCAAGGCCGATGGCTATCACAAACGACGCGGAGATATGTTTCACGTCCGTGGCGAGGACAGGGATACGCGTCCAGATCGCGCCAAGGGGCCGAGCTGGAGTACGGATGTCGAGGGGCGGCGTGTCTATACCGTTCGAATATTCAGACGCAAACGTCCGACTGCCCTGTGCCGCATTAGAGTGGATGCGTGCCTTTGGGGCGATTATGGCACTACGAAAGCATGGACCAATGGATATGATGTGGTAAACCGTGATTGGACTCCGCCACGGGGGCGAGGAAAGAATGCTGACCTTGTGTTCCGTAACGAATTTTTGCCACGGTTTTCGGTGTCCGTCACGAACGAGAAGAGCGGTCTGGTAAAGTTACCCATGCTTGGCGAAAGCGATTCAGTCTGTTTCTGCACGAGATATGAAGTGCCGGAAAAATCTGATTTCGAGAAGTCTATAACCATTACAGACTTGAAGATGCCCTCGCATAAATCACCGGAACCTGCAGATTATATCGCATACAAGGTATTTCGTTCCGATGGCGGGGGCAAGGAATATTACGGTGCCTTGACGCTGGAGAGTTGGTTTGGCACATTCTATCACATTGCCAATCCTAACCCAGGAGACCGCAGCCTTGAACCATGCGAGGAGGGAATCGATTGGAAACACAAGGTTTCAAATTGATTCGACGGCGGTGTGGACGATGACCGGGTTCCGCTTGTGGATAGAAAATCACTCAGTGAAAGTTCCGAAAATCACTCAGTGAAAGTTCCGAAAAACAATCAGTTAAAATGCCGAAAAACAATCAGTTGGGTTGACTGGTGGTCAATAAATATGTTATAATATGCGGCAACAAGGAGAAAAATGGACAAAAGCAAGTATAGGAAAAGACTGATAGACTCAAAGGTGGATTTCTATCTTTCGACCTTTGGGGCTGTCTGCATCGAAGGGCCCAAATGGTGCGGTAAGACGTGGACGAGTACGATGCACGCGAAGAGTGCGTTCATGTTGGCCGATCCTGCGGATAATTTTGCGAATCGTGAACTTGCCAAGATGGACGTATCCAAGGCGTTGGTCGGGGAATCGCCACATCTGATAGACGAATGGCAGGAGGTCGCGCCCATTTGGGATGCCGTGCGGTATTCGGTTGACCAATCTACGGAATCTGGACGGTACATTCTCACAGGTTCGTCAACGCCGACGACGAAAGGTGTCGTTCACTCCGGTACGGGGCGGATTGCGAGTCTTGCGATGCATCCGATGAGCTTGTTCGAGATGGGCGAATCATCAGGAGTCGTTTCCATTTCCGATGTGTGTGCGGGCAGGGACATCGGCGTGCAGACGACCAAGAGTCCATCGCTTGAGGAACTTGTTGCGTTTGTCGTTTGTGGAGGATGGCCGGGCTCTCTGGGCAAGTCGCAGCGCCAGGCAGCTGCCATCCCGCGTGAATACGTGGAAAACGTCATTCGAATCGACATGCAGAAGCTGGACGGCATCGAACGGGATCAGGCGAAGGTGCGCAAGTGTCTGCGTTCGCTCGCGCGCAACGAATCGACCACTGCGGTGTTGGCCACCATACGCGATGACATAGAGGAACTCGACGCGGCATCCCTCAGCGTGAACACGGTAGCCGGATATCTCGATGCATTCAAGCGAATCTATCTTACGAACGACATCGAGCCGTTCTCCACGTTTCTTCGTTCGCCGACGAGGATCAAGCAGTCCCACAAGAGGCATTTCTGCGATCCTTCTATCGCGGCGGCGCTGTTGGGCGCGTCCGAAAAGATGTTGCTCCGAGATTTGCGGACCTTTGGATTCCTCTTCGAATCGCTCGCCATTAGGGACCTCCAGATATACGCGGAATCCATTGATGCGCGGCTTTTCCACTATCAGGACTATGAGGGTAGGGAGATTGACGCGGTCATCCAGTTCGAAGACGGCGCGTGGAGCGCGTTTGAGGTGAAGTTGAACCCCGGAGATGTGGACGATGCTGCCGCAAATCTGAAGAGGATTGCATCGGTCTTCAGGCATAACCCGCCCTCATCGCTTGCCGTCGTCGTTGGCAAGTCGGGTATTGCCCATCGGCGCGATGACGGCGTCTATGTCCTGCCGATAACGGCTCTCCGACCATAGTTCGCGACTTACGACAACGCGGGCGGCTCGCCGGGACGGCTCGCCCCACCATTCCGCCGCCAAGATGGCGGCTTTCCCAGTCAGTTCCGCCGCCGCATCCACCCGTTCCGCGCCGTGATATTATGGTGCGGAACGGCCAATTTTGGCAAAAGGAATGTTTATTGCCGCAAACCGTTCACAATGCGGCAGCATGATCTACACGTTCTACAAGTTCTACACGGACAAAAGCAACGGCCAAAGCAAAGGCGAAATCCTGTCAAACCAAAACCACACATCAAAAGGAACAACAGCATGAG
>CACWIW010000155.1 GCA_902761035.1 uncultured bacterium
GTGCGAATAAAAACCTTTCCCGCGCGCACGGCACGGGAAAGGATGCTCTCACCGAGGAATCCCCGGAACATTTCGGGGAAGACGGTGATGATGTCGATCCGCATTATTTCTTCACAAGCTTGCGGACTGCCTTGTGGCTGCAGAACGTGCGCTCCGTGTAGAGCTTGCTGCGCCAGGAGGAATTCTTCTTCACCACGACGATCTTCTCGACCGCCGGGCTGTTGAACGGGAAGAGCTTCTCCACACGCACGCCGTAGCTGTCGCGCGACACGGTGAAGTTGCCGGAGGCGTTCTTCGTGCCGTTGTCGATCGCGAGAACCTTGCCTTCGAAGTCCTGCACGCGCGTCTTCTCGCCTTCCTTGATGCGAACGGACACGCGAACGATGTCGCCCGTGTGGAATTCGGGGAACTTCTTTTCGGCCAGCTTGGCCGTCTGCTCCGCGTTGATCTTTTCCAGAATCTTGATAGCCATGATGTCACCTGCCCTTTCCGAGATTAGGCCTTCGGCGCCGCCTTACGGGCCCGGCGGATCAGGGAAGCCACGGTCGTGGAGGGCTTGGCGCCCCTTTTCAGCCAGTCATCGACGCGCGCGAGGTCGATTTTGAAGTTTTCGTCCTTGATCGCGGTGTCGTACCAGCCGAGGATCTCAAGGAACTTGCCATCGCGGGGCGAACGCTCGTCCGCCGCCACGATACGATAGGTCGCTGTGTGGCGGTTAGTTTATCAAAAACTGCCCGACAGCGCAAGAGGAAAAAAGATAAACGAATTTCCTTGGTTGTTCCCGAGAAATTGGTATAATACGCCGCATGACCGTTCTGCACGTCGATATGGACGCTTTTTTCGCGTCGGTAGAGCAGCGGGACCACCCCGAATGGCGCGGCAAGCCCATCATCGTAGGGGCGGGTCCGCATGAGCGCGGCGTCGTCTCGACCTGCTCCTACGAGGCGCGACGGTACGGTGTCCACTCCGCCATGCCGAGCCGCACGGCCTACGCACTTTGTCCGAACGGCATCTTCGTGCCGCCGCGCATGCATGCGTACCAGGAAGTGTCGGACATCGCATTCGAGGTGTTCTCGCACTACTCGCCGTTCGTGGAGGGGGTGTCCGTGGACGAGGCGTTCCTCGACGTGACGGGGACAGTCCACCTCTTCGGCGACATGCGCACGCTCGCGGAACGCCTCCGTGCGGAGGTCAAGGCGAAATGCGGCGTCACCTGTTCCGTGGGACTCGCCCCCAACCGCCTGCTCGCGAAAATCGCCTCGGAGCAGAACAAGCCGGATGGACTCTTCATCATGCCGTTCGAGCCGGACGCCATCCGCGCCTTCCTCGCCCCGCAGCCGGTGAAGATCCTCTGGGGCGTAGGCAAGAAAACGGCGGACGTGCTTGCGCATTACGGCTACCGCACGTGCGCCGACCTCCAGAACGCCGACCAGCGTTTCCTCGAGCGCATCCTCGGCAGCGCGGCGGCGGAGTCCATCCGCAACCACGCCTTCGGCATCGACCATTCGCCCTTCCCGTCCGAAGAGGCCGAGGAGAAGTCCGTCTCGCGCGAACACACCTTCGACGAGGACGAATCCGACCGCGAGACGGTGCGCCAGACACTCCTGCGCCTCGTGGAGGAGGTCGGACGCCGCTTCCGCCGCGAGGAACGCTGGGCGCGCACCGGCAAGCTCAAACTACGCGACGCCGCGTTCAACACGTTCACGCGGCAGGCCCGCTTCGAACTGCCCGCGCGCGACGACATCACCTTCCGCCACCTTATGCTCGACCTCTTCGACAAGGAGTGGCCGCCGGGACGGCGGCGCCTCGTGCGTCTTGTCGGGTTCGGCGTGACGGACATCACGGACTCCCCCGAGGACCCGCAACCCTCGCTCTTCGGCTCGTCCCCCCTCGCCGAACAGATGAAGAAGCGCGAACGCCTCGCCGCCGCCCTCGACGCCCTCCATGCAAGGCGCATAAAATCTGCCGATAGGACGGGGAGATAGTACCACTCGGATGCGTCGCTAAAAAATCCTATAACATTCTTGTTGCATGGCGGCGGGGGAAAATAGTATAATTTGCCCATGTCAAAGGTTCTCCTAGTTGATGACGAGCCGCGGATTCTCCTGCTGCTCCAGAGTCTGTTGAAAACAAACAAGTACGAGGTCGAGACCGCACGCGACGGCAACGCCGCGCTCGAAATCGTGCGTGCGGGTGGGGTGGACATCATGATCACCGACCTGCGCATGGAGCCGATGGACGGCATGGCGCTCTTCCAGGAGGTACACAAGCTCCAGCCCTCCATGCCCGTAATCCTGCTCACCGCCTACGCCTCGGTGGAAACCGCCATCGAGGCGATGAAGCAGGGAATGTTCGACTACCTCACGAAGCCGTTCAAGGTAGACGACGTCCTCGCCTGTCTCGCACGCGCCGAGGAAAAGGTGAAGAAGCACGAGTCGGTTGCGCTTTCAATGGACGTCGCCTCGCCGCTCAAATACCGCTTCGAGAACCTCATCGGCGCTTCGCCGCTCATGACGCAGGTGTGCGACATGATCCAGAAGGTCGCTCCCACCGCCGCCACCGTGCTGATCAACGGCGAGTCTGGCACGGGCAAGGAGGTGATCGCCCGGACCATCCACAAGAACTCCCCGCGCGCCGGCAAGCCCTGGGTGGCCGTCAACTGCGCCGCCCTGCCCGAGAACCTGCTCGAAAGCGAGATGTTCGGGCACATGAAGGGATCCTTCACGGGCGCCTATTCGGACAAGCAGGGCCTCTTCGAGGTCGCGAACGGCGGCACGCTCTTCCTCGACGAAATCTCCTCGATGCCCCTCCTGCTCCAGGGCAAGCTACTGCGCGTCCTCCAGGAACGCGAGATCCGCCGCGTGGGCGGCACGAAGAACATCCCCGTGGATGTGCGCGTGATCGCCGCGTCCAACACGAACCTCGAGCAGGCCGTGGTGAAGGGCACGTTCCGCAGCGACCTCTACTACCGCTTCGCAGTGATCACGATCGACATCCCGCCGCTCCGCGAACGCAAGGACGACATCATCCCCCTCGCCCGTCACTTCATCCGGCTCGAGACGCCCCAGGGCGCACCCGTTCCCGCCATCGCACCGGAAACGGCGCAGGCGCTCATGGCCTATTCCTGGCCCGGTAACGTGCGCGAGCTTGAAAACGCCATCAAGCACGCCCTCACATTCCTAAGCGATGGCGACATCACGCCCGACCTCCTGCCGCCGAAAATCCTCCAGCACGCGCAGGCCGCAACTGCCGCCTCCGCGCCCTCCGGCGACGCCCCGACCGGCAACGCCTCGCTCAAGAGCTTCCTCAAGCAGAAGGAAAAGGAATACATCGAGCACATCCTCGTCGCGGCCGGCGGCGACAAGGCGAAAGCCGCCGACGCGCTCAAGGTCAACCTCTCCACGCTCTACCGCAAGCTTTCCGACGATCCCAAGGAGGGGTGACGTGAGAAAGACAGCGCTATTCCTTGGGCTCTTCGGAGTTGGTGTTTCCATGTCCGCCGCCGCAGCGACGGTTCTTTTCGATTTCGAGACGGAGGACGAGCAGAAAAACGCACCCCGCGTATTCGCGCACGACCGCACGATCTGCGTGACGAACGCCTTCGCCACGTCCGGACGGCACGCCCTCTACTTCAAGAGCGGCCCGTGGCGCAAGGGTCTCGACGAATGGCCGAGCTTCAACCTGCACACGTCAGTGAATGACTGGCGCGACTACGACCGCCTCGTAATCGACCTCGTGAGCGTCGGCGAGGGCAACGACACGCTTTCCGCCTTCATCAGCGGACCCGAGGGACGCGTCCAGAACGGGCTCCACGCCCAAACCACCCTTCCGGCGCGCGGCTACGCCCAGTGGGTCGTCCCGCTCCGCAAGTGGCCCAAGAAGTGCGACCCTTCAAACATCAGCCGCGTCCATCTCTTCCTCTCCAATCCCCGCGACGCGCGCGTGTTCATCGACCGCCTGACGCTCCTCAAGAAAGACGAGCCGTTGCCCGTTCCGGACAGCCCATGCGTGGGACGCGACCTGATCGCCCTCCTGACCGACGGACGCGACGCGATGAGACGCGAACTCGTCGAACTCCAGGAATGGCAGGCGCACGCTCGTGACTTCCTGCGTTTCTTCGAGGCGTGCCAGACGTCCGGCCTCGCATCGTCCGCCATGCTCCTCGGCACGGCGACGTCAATGGAGAAGATCATGCCGCGCGGGAAGTTTTCCGCCCGGCCCGTGCCGAAGGAAGGCCTTTCCGTGCGCCTCGCCGGCAACGAGTACGAAAGCGTGCAGCTGCTCGTTGCGCCGAAGGGCGCCGACCTCGAGGACGTGCGCGTGTGCGTGGACGGCGACCTGACCTCTTGCGCGAATCGGGGAAGCGGCACTCTTGCCGCTTCATTCTCCGCCGCGAACATCGCGTGCGACGTGACGGGTTACGTCAAGACGACACGCCAGCCGCCGTACAAGGTGGGCGAGGCCGTGTCCACGAACGCCGCACCGGGCTACGTCCGCACGACGCGCAGGCCCGTCCTCGGCTGGTGGCCAGACCCGATCCTCGGCTTTCTCGACGGCATCGCGATCAGGAATCAGGACGTGCAGAGCTTCTGGATTCGAGTCCACTGTCCCGCCGGACAGCCGGCGGGCACCTATCGCGGCACGTTGCTTGTATCCGCAAAGGGCGTAGAGACTGTTCGCGTTCCCTTCGCCGTGCGCGTGAACGGCTTCACGCTCGGACGCACCTCCGCCCTGCCGCTCGCCGTCACGTTCTCCCCGGAGGCCAACACCCAGTGGGAGGATCCCGACGGGATCGCCGAAGCGCAGGCCCGCAGGAACGATCCGCTCTCGCCCATCAATATCTGGCGGAAGCACAGGCGCGAGTGGGTGTCGTTCCTCGCCGACTACCTCATCCCCTACGACAGTCTCTACCACGGCAGCGACACCAATCGCCTGGACGCCATCCGGCAGCTGAAGGAGGAGGGGCGCACGGGGTGGTTCAATCTCGGATACTGGTCGTATCCCAAGTCCACGAATGAGGTTGACATGGCGAAGTGGCGAGAGAAGACGATTCCGCGTCTCAAAAAGTTCTACGAAGGCGCGAAGGAGATTGGTGTGCAGGATTACGCATATGTGTACGGGTGCGACGAGGTACACAAGGAGTACTTCCCCGCCATCCGCACGGCGGTCGGCGAGATCAAGAAGGCGCTGCCGGGCGTTCCCGTATCCACCACCGCCTACGACCACGAGTTCGGCGTGGACACGCCGCTCGACGTGATGGACTGGTTCACGCCCCTCACGCCGAAGTTCGACCCGGAGAAGGCCGCGAAGTCGCGCGCCGCCGGACACCAGGTGTGGTGGTACATCTGCTGCAGCCCGCATGCGCCCCACGCCAACATGTTCATCGAGTGTCCCGCCATCGAGGGACGTCTCCTCATGGGCGCGCAGACCGTGCGCCAGCGCCCCGACGGCTTCCTTTACTACCAGATATCCATCTGGAACTCCAAGCGGTGCATCACCTCGGGCCCCTTCACGGACTGGGATCCGCGCAGCTGGACCAAGTACTACGGCGACGGCTCGTGGACGTGCGTCGGACCCGACGGCACGCCGCTCCCCACCATCCGCCTCGAGAACTTCCGCGACGGCCTCGAAGACTACGCCTACGCGCTCCTCCTCGAAAAGAAACTCAAGTCACACGCCGACCCAAACGACGCCTGGGCGAAACGCGCACGCGAACTCCTCGCGGTACCGTGCGACGTGATGGACACGATGCGGAACTACACGGGCGACCCCGCCGCAGTCTACCGCTGGCGCGATGCCATGGCCGACCTGCTGGAAAGTCCCACCGACATGAAGCGGGCGACTATTTTCAAAAACCAAGATTAGTCGCCCACGCCATACAGCATCCACTTCCATGCCGGAACGAGGTGGATGCCGTCTTCCTCACCCTCTTCATCCCATGTCACGACCGTGCAGTCGTCGATGCCGGTTTCACGGCGGGCATCGCGCACCGCTCCGTCAACCATATTGGCCGCAATTACGGCAATCCAGGGGAAAGTTGGCTGCGATTCCTGCCAAATTAACTGGCCAGAACACCGAGCAACCTCTCGGCTAGAACGAGGAAATCGAAATAGCCGTTCTCTTCGACTTCCGAATACTCAACCTAAATTCCTCATTTCGATTTACCACTCGGGTTATATCTCACGCAGAGACGCGGAGAGGCAGAGTTCGCAGAGGTTATCCCATTGCTTGAGTATGTATTTGTTTTCACCAATTGGATGAAATAACTTTCCGAGATTCTTCTTGTCATGGTTTTCTTTTCAGTCGGATTTCTGAACTTTCTCTGCGCTCTCCGCCTCTCTGCGCCTCTGCGTGAGACTTTCAACCGAGGATTTTAGGCTCAATGGAAGGCGGCGCGGTCGGCTTTGCCGGGGATCTTCATCGCCATGCGGTATTTTGCGACCGTGCGGCGGGAGATGTTCACGCCTTCCGCCTTCAGGATTTCCGTGATCTGGTCGTCGGAATACGGATTGGTCGTATTTTCCGCATCGATGATCGCCTTGATGCGTTCCTTGATCGAGGCGTTCGACATCGTCTCGCCGTCCTCCGTCTTCGCGCCGCCGGACGTGAAGAACTTCCGCAGCTCAATGACGCCGAACGGCGTGGACATGTATTTGTCCCGCACCGTCCGCGACACGGTGGTGCCCACCACGCCAACCTGTTCGGCGACCTGCTGCATCGTGAGCGGCTTGAGCGCGCCCATGCCCCGCTTGAAGAATTCCGGCTGCGCATCGACGATTGCCTGCGCGATGTCGTGGATCGTCTGCTGACGCTTCTTCACGCTCTCACGCAGAACCTCCGCCGCACGGATGCGTTCGCGGATGTACGACTTCACCTCGGCGGTGACGGATGGATCGGCCAGCATCTTCTGGTATCTCTGCGAGATGTGTATCTCCGGCAAGTCGCGTCCGTCCACGCGCACCAGCCATTCCCCGTCTTTGTCCTGGTAGGCAAAGACCTCCGGCTTCACGTATTCCCCCGGCTTGACGCGCTGCACGTAGCCGTGTCCCTGTGCGACGAACTTCCCGCTGTTCGCCCGCGCGGCAAACGCCCGCCCCGGCAGGGGATCGAGCTTGGCCAGTTCCTTCAACATGCGCGGATATTCCTCTGCCGTAATGTGCAGCGCGGCGCAGAGCGTCGGCACGCGGCGCGCAACGAGGTCGTCGAAATGGTTTTCAAGCGCCGAGCGGATTTCATCTTCCCACGGCGAGTCGTCAAGCTTCTCCATCTGCGCGAGCCAGCACTCCCGCAGGTCGCGCGCCCCGCACCCCAGCGGATCGAACGCGCGGATTTGGGCGAGCACGCTTTCGATCTTCGGCATGTCCGCCTTCGTCACCATCATGATGTCCGGTATCGACCCGCGGAAATAGCCGTCGTCGTCGACGTTCTCGACGAGGATGCCCGCAAGGTCGCGATCCTCCTGCGGGATATCGGACAACCCGATCTGCGCCATGAGGTGCTGCTGGAGCGTTTCAGTCTTCACCATCGAATCGAAGAGATGGTCGCGGCGGGACTGCACCTCCTCGTCGCCGGAGGCGCTTTCCATGTTGCCGAGGAAATAGTCGCGGTACCCGTCGTCGGTCGCGTCCGTGCCCATCGCACTCGCCATGTTCTCGCCGGTTCCGAAGTCAAGGGGCTTTTCCGTCACCTCGCCGTAGGAATGGGACTCGGGCAGCTCGGACGACATCTGCCGTTCAATCCGGCTCGTCACGTCTTCGATGACCGGGTTCACCTCCATCTCGTGCTGGAGTTCGGCGCGGAGTTCAAGCGACGTCATCTGCAGCATCTTCAGACCCTGACGCATCTGCGGCGCCAGCGTCTGCTGCTGCTTGAGCGACTGCGAAAGATTGAACCCGACGCCCGGCATTGCACTCACCCCGCCGCATCCGCGCGCAGTTCGACGCTCACGGGTCCGTCATTGACGAGCGCCACCTTCATGTCCGCGCCGAAGCGTCCCGTGCCCACGCGGTCCGCGCCGAGCTGCGCGCGCAGCTGCGCAACGACACGTTCGTACAGCGGCTCCGCCTTCTCGGGACGCGCGGCGTTGGAAAAGCCCGGACGCCGCCCATGCGCCGTGTCCGCATAGAGCGTGAACTGCGAGACGACTATGATGGATCCGCCCACGTCCTCGAGGGAGAGGTTCATCTGGTCGTTCGCGTCCGTGAAAAGGCGCAGCACCGGGAGGCGGGCGGCGATTTTGTCCGCCTCCGCCTCCGTATCGGTATGCGTGACGCCGAGCAGGACGAGGTAGCCACGCCCGATTTCAGCCACGCATTCGCCGTCGATCGTCACCGACGCGCGCGCCACACGCTGGATCCACGCCTTCATCCGTACGTCACTTCGTCACGGTGTAGGTTCCGGCCACGTATTCCTTCGGCTGTTCGCCGGGGATCTTCACCGTGGCCGTGGTGTTCGCCGGAATCGTGAACGTCCACGTCCACTTGCCGGCGGCGTCGTAACTCCACGCGCTCTTGATCGGGCCGTAGGGCGAACGGAAGCAGGCCTTCACGTGTCCCACGCGCTTGTCGGGCATCGGCGCGAGGATAATGTGCTTGAAGCCGGGCTTCGCCACATCCCCCTGGATGCCGGCCATCGTGCCGTACATCCACGCGAGCACCGCACCGTAGGCGTAGTGGTTGAAGGAGTTCATGCCGGCGGAGCCGAAGCCGTCCTTCTTCGTGTAGGAGTTCCAGCGCTCCCAGATGGTCGTCGCGCCCTGGTCGACGGAGTAGAGCCACGAGGGGTTCTTGTGCTGGAGAAGAAGCGTGTACGCCATGTCCGGCGCGCCCACGTCGTATGTGAGGGTGTTCATCAGGATGGACGTGCCGAGGAAGCCGGTCTGCAGGCAGTCGCCGTGATCGGCAATGTTCTTCTTGAGGGCCGCGGCCATGCGCACCTTCGCCTCGCCCTCCACGAGACCGAGCTTGAGCGCGAAGAGCGCGGGCGTCTGCATCGTGTTGAGCAGGTCGAGCTTGAACTTGCCGTCGGCGTCGAAGAACTTCTCCTTCAGATACTTGCGCGCATCGGCCTCCATGCGGCGATACTTGAGCGCGCCGGAGTTGTCCCCCATGGCCTGGGCCATTTCGCACATCATGCCGGAGTTCCAGAGCCAGTAGCACGCGCCGAGGTACTCCCAGTAGTGGATCGCCTCGGCCTTCGGACCATGCTGGCCTCGAAATTTGCCGCTGCACGATTCAAGTGCCTCGTAGCTGAGCCAGTCGGCCCACTGGTAGTTGCGGCATTCGCCCTGGATCGCCTTGATCTCATAGCGCGTCTCGGCGCAGCGCGCCATGTACTTCTCCATCGCGGCCCAGTTCTCCTTGATGATCTTCACGTCGCCGAACTGCTTCCACACCTGGTAGGGCACGATCACGCCGGCGTCGGACCAGCCAAGGCGCATCACTTCACTGCTGCCGTACTGGGCGAGCGGCGCAACACCGGGGAAGCCGCCCTTCTCATGCTGCGTGTCGCGCATGTCGCGCATCCACTTGATGAAGAAGCCGTAGACGTTGGCGTTGTAGGAGGCGGCCTCGGTGAACACCTGCGTGTCGGCCGTCCAGCCCAGGCGTTCGTTGCGCTGCGGACAGTCCGTCGGCACGGAGAGGTAGTTGGAGTACTGTCCCCACTTGACGTTTGAGATGAGCTTGTTGACGTCCGCGACGCCCGTCTCGAGGCAACCCGTCTCGCTCCACTTCGGGATGGACGTGACTGGGATGGAACGGATTTTCTTGATCGTCACCTTGTCCGTCGTCGTGATGGACGCGTAGCGGTAGCCAAGGAAGGTGAACGTGGGACGGTACTTCTCCTCGCCCGCACCCGCGAAGGTGTAGTTGAGCGTGGTGCGCGCCTGGCGGTAGTTGGTGAAGTAGGCGGAGCCTTCGGGACCGTCGCAGCCGCGCTTCTTCGCGCCGTTGCCGTCGTTGAGCATCTCGGCCGGACGCATCTTGAGCGTCACGCCCTCGGCAGCGGAGAAGATGAAACACGGGATCGCGGCGGCGTTCTGTCCGAAGTCCACGATGAGCGTTTCGCCCTTGTCGACCACGATCGCGTCGCCATCCTTGTAGGAGCGGAGCTTCTTTACCTTTCCGAACTCGCCATTCTTCGCGCCCTCGGCGTCCTTCCACACGTACATCTCGACCGGGGCGATCGCGATGTCTTCGCGCAGACGCACGGGCGCGCCCGTCATCGGGAATAGCTCACCCTTGAATTCGGTGTTGATCTCGGAGGGCTTGAACATGTCGCAGGGTTTGCCCTTCATCCAATCGGTCTTGATGCGCGCGTCATAGTCCTCGCCGTCGAAAATGGCCGCGCGGAGTACGGGACCCGTCGTGGCGGAGAGCCATGTCGTATCCGTACCGATGCGCTTCTCCGTGCCGTCCGCGTAGCGCAGGATGAGCTGCGCACGGAAGGCGGATTTCTTGCCGAAGAAGTTGACGATCTTGTCGCGCCACCAGCCGGACGAGACCTGCGCGGCGAACGTGTTCGCGTCGGCCTTGCCGGTCTTCATCAGATGCGTCACGTCGTAGGCGAAGGAGTACTTCGTCTTGGCGTTGTGCGTAAAGCCGGGCTTGAGGAAGTCGGATACGAGTCGGCCCTTGATGGTCTTGCAGCCCTTGCGCGAGACGGGTTCGCCGTTCACGTACGCCTCGAACGCGCCGAGACCGGCCACTGTCCAGTAAGCCTCCTTCACGTCCTTGCCGTTCGGGATTGTCTTCACGAAACAGGCGGTACCGTCCTCTGCCTCCTGCTTTCCGCGCGCGTTCTGCGGACGCACCTTCGCGTCGGCGGCGGAAATCCACGCGGCGCCGTTCCAGTCCTCCTTCTTGAAGAGGCCTGTCTCGAAGAATCCCTTCGCGGGCTTGAGCCACGTGCCTTTCTCGTCCTTCACCTCAACGGTCCACACGTACTTTTGCGCGCTCCTGAGCGCGGGGCCGCCGTACTTCACGGCCACGGACTTCCCGCACGCAACCTCGCCGGAATCCCACACCAGCTTCTTGCCGGAGAGTCCCTCGAAGAGCTTCAGACGATAGGCCGTCTGCGCCGCACCTTTGCGTGCAGATTCCATGTACCAGCTGAACACCGGCGCCGCGCCGATGTTCGCGGGCGAGACGAGCTGGTCCGTCATCAGTCCGACAGTCTTCGCATCCACAGCCGTCTTTACCGCTGGCGTGGCTCTCGTTTCGCATTCGCACTTCTTTGCGGATCCATCGCCGCATAGGCAGTTGCATCCTGCGATGACAGCCGTACCTGTCAGCGCCAGTGCCGATATCCATTGTATTTTCATTACTTGTTCTCCTTTTGGTTTAGGATTATACCATAAATCTGCGGGTTGTGCGGAAGGGTATCTTCGCGTTTCATTCAATGCTACAGCCCGACGACATGGAGCGTCTTTCCCTTGAAAACGACGTCGCGGTTGTAGAGCTTCTCCTCCCAAGACTTTGACTTGTCTTCGTCGAAGATCGGCATCCAGCCCTCGGTGAGGCGGAGCTTGTCGAGGTAGCCGGCAAGCTGTTCGTACGATTTCTCGCCGGCAAAGTTTTTCGCGGTCTTCACCTCCACTGCGTAGCGGTGATTCTTGTATTCCACGCAAAGGTCGAGTCGTCCGCTGCCGAGCGCCATCTCGCGGAGGATGTGTCCGTTTCCGTTCGTGACGCGCTGGAGGAACGCCATGAGGACAAGGTGCGGCGTCGCCTCGCCGTACTCGTAGGCACGGCGGTCCGCGCCGCTGTTCTCGCGCCAGAACGCCTGGAACGCCGCCATCAGGCCGGGCATGTCGATTCCGTCCTCGGTCGCCCACGGCGGATGGGGAATC
>CACWIW010000156.1 GCA_902761035.1 uncultured bacterium
CTTTCCCTTGGGGCGCGCACGGGGCGCGCCTGCAAAACTGCTCCGCACAAGGCTTTTGCTCAACGATTGCTTTGCCAAAGGCGGGGAGCCGGGAGCGTGCGCGCTTTGCCAATGACTGGTCCTCCAGCGGGAGGGCCGCGCTCCGTCGCGGCCCAGGTGGGGCGAGCCGTCCTCGGCGAGCCGCCCCGAATGAGGCCCCACCCCCGGCTCGCCCGGAGGGCTCGCCCCACCCAGCGGCTCGCCCGGAGGGCTCGCCCCACCCAGCGGCTCGCCCGGAGGGCTCGCCCCACCCCCGGCTCGCCCCACCCTGCGGCTCGCCCCACCCTGCGCCCCACCCCCAGCTCGCCCAACCCCAGTAACATGCCAGTGATAAAAAACAACAAAATCTTTAACCCCCCTTGCGCGGTTCAACGGATTTTGCTACACTTGCAACCATCCTAGGCGAAGTGTGCCCTCTTCCGGGCGCACCGCTTTGGTGTGAAAACAATTTTAGATGAAAGTCAAAGAGAAAGAAAGCGAGGTGCGCCATGAATAAACGGGGCACAAAAGGCTGGTTCGGAGAGAGGTCTGGCATCGGACGACCGCTCTTCGAGCGGCTTTGCTCCCTATCTAGGCGCAGTGTACCCTCCGCACTTCTCCTGTTTACCGTCGGGTTGCTCTCTGGGGAGTGTGCGTGGGGTTATGCCAAGATGGGGAATGATCGTATTCTTCTAATGAACAATGATAACAAGGCTGCTGCGAACGTCAATTTTCAAGGTTACTATGACACTAATACAAGTGCAAGTACTTACTGGGTTCATGTTGGTACAACGGTTGGGTCTGCTCCGGCAAGATATATGTTAGCTGGAACAAATCACATAATGTATGCCAAGGACGGGACAAAGTACTGGGAATTAAGTAATTGTCGTGCAGGGAGCGGAACTGTTGTAGATGTTTCTACTCGAAATTACATTCCATGGTCTAGCACAGCCCAATCGATTCTAGATTCGTCAACAGGTATCCCTGTGAGTGAGATAGGAGTTCGTGGCGTAGGTAGCGTGATCATGCGAAATGTTGCGGGTGCATGTATTTATTCACCGTATTACGAAGAGGGAATCGGAACTATTTATTTTGATGCGGTGAATGCGTTTAAGGCAGCCGTTAATACGCATCTTGTGTTAGAGATTGCGACAAATGTGACTGTGTTTGCATCTGAGGCGGGGATTAAATTTGATGCAGCGTTAGGCGATTATGAGCAGATGGATTGGCAAGTGTGTCCTTTTACGCTATTCACAGTTGCTAGTGGTACATTAACAGAGATTGATTCAGCGGCAACAAATGTGTTGCTGGCATCTTCAGCTGGGGGGGCAGGGCTTTTTTATAGGATGAGAGCGCATCTGAATTATCACAACCCTATTCGTTTTCGTATTCGACGAGTGGAGAAAGACGCTGGTGCTATTGATACTGCGGGACTTGTACTGGTAGATAATATCATAGCATCGTATCCACCGATGACGGCAGAACTCCGCAGATATGGTGGGCATTATGATGATAGTTTGGTTGGTGCTGAGGTTTTGGGTTGCATTGGAGATTTTACAGCTCCGTTCTTGTCGTTTAAGGGATCTGGGATTTTGGGCCATGCCTTTGTGTCATTTTATACTAATTCGGCTTCGACTACGGCGGTTAAGATGAATAATCCACGGATGCTGTACCGATGGCGATATCTGAATCAAATCGTGAAGGATTGGGATGCGCTTCCATTTGATCAGGTAAGCGTTGATTCAATTTCTTATACGACATCAAATTTAGTAACAACAGCTGAAGTCCCATTGTCTAATGGTGTAGGCGATGTCGAGTATTTTTTTACGGCAGAAATAGATGCGCCCTACTATTCGGATAGAGATTATGCGTTTGACAATAATTCGAAAGTTGGGTACGGTCTTGACTGGACTGAGCAAATCAAAGCCGTTACCAACCGTGTTGTGTACAACACGGCCGAGCGGACGGTTCCATCGGGCGGCACGGACTACTTTACGCGCATACGCGAGGGCGAGAGCAACATGGAGTGGGTGCAGCTCTTCGGCACGTTGACGGTCACGAATACAGTGGGGGGATCGAACGACGTGTACACGTTGCTCACGCCGGATGGAACCAAGCCGCGCATGACGCTTGTGGGCGACCACTCGTGGCGGTATCACTACCAGATTCCCACTAACGGCGTGGGCGGGAAGCTCTCATTCTACCTTGTAACAAAGGAGCATTACACGAACGAAACGGATGCAACGACGTGGCTCGTCCGCACGAACAACCTTTATACGGCCGAGGAGACCGTTACCGCTATTCCATATACAGCCACGCTTGATCCCGGCAACCCGAATGAAATCTCCGTCATCCTCGACGAGTCCTCCACGCACCTGAAGATCGAGTACAACGACGAGCAGCGCGCGTTCTCGCTCTCCCATGCGGCGTACCAGACGTTCAACCAGTGGACGGACGCGATCAAGAACTTCCACGGCAACGTGATGTCCACCAATGGAGACGAAGTCGTCTCCAACAGCGGTGTGTCGGAAAAGAAGGGGCGCTCGGACGCGCCGTTCGACAATACCTGGGAGCTTTGTCCGGAGCGGAACGACTACTGGACCGAGAAGTTCACGAAACCGATCATCCTGGACTCGGCGGCCGACCCCTACCCGACCAACAAATGGGCCGCAGTCGGGCCAACCCCGAACGGCTGGACGGCGCACAACTTCTCCTTCGTGCTGGGTACGCGCGATGAGGTTTCCCGGCTCGAGGAGCAGGATCTTGCGGTGGAGCTTGACGGCAATGGACAGGGCTCCGTGGGGCTTGAGAACTTCCCAGCGTCTGCACTGCCGCTCGGTCTGGACTCCGTCTCGTTCACAGCCCGCATCGCGCAGCCGATTCTATACGAAGACTTCGCCACATACATGGACGGCCTTTCATGCCAAAACTACGCCATCAGCGCGAAGATCGCCATGAGTCGCATGAAGGAGACGGACACTGTGAAGCCGTCCGACATGTCGCCCCTCTATCCAGCAATCTCTTTCGTGGGGTACCACCGCGGCAAGCAGGGCTGTTACGAATTCCGCATGACGCGCACATCGGATACGGAGCTCACGCTCGCGCTATATAAGTGGAAGAGAGCTGGTTCCTCCACGAAGCCGGAGCTGCTCAAGTCGATGGTCTACACGAGCAATCTGCTTGTGTCGGGGAGCGATGACGATGTCACGTACAAACGGCGTACTGCGGCCTATTTCGTACTCTACACGCTCGGCTCCAAGGTCAAACTGGAAGGGCACATCTCCTCCGTGCGTACTGAGCCGGGCAACGGCGTCATGGGAACGGAGACGGGCATTGGCGTACCTGCGATCTCTTATCTCGACGAGAATCCCGGCGTGCTTGTACAGGGTGGATCGTATGGCGTTGGCTCCACCGACTGCCGTGCTGGCTTCGGCGCAATCAAAATCCACGGGATTCAGACGGCGCCGACAGAGACTACGGATGCTATGATCCAACCCACGGGCGTCTTGGAGGGCCGTGCGAAATTGGAAGGGGAATGGGACTATTACACCTCTCGCTGGGAAGTTGATTCGCAGGCCTTCGATTCCAACGGCGGCCTCTCGGCCGTCATCCCGTCCAACCAGGTAATCCAAGTGTGGCTGTCGGATGCGTCTGCGAATGGCGGCGCGTGGTACCCTTCGGGCTACGAGAGGGTGGTGGATTCGTTCACTACGAACAAGTTCGAGGTTTCGCCGCGTCTGCCCGGCTCGTGGAAGGTGATGCTGAAGACCGGCGAGGAGGAGGATGCCGGCGTCATCGTTGACGACATCGAGATCACCCCGTGGGAGGGCGTGGAGCGCTGGGGCCGCAGCGGCAGCGCCTACGATCATCAGAATGGCTGGATCTACACGAAGAGCTGGATCGACGCGGTGGCGAACATCACGTACAATGGGAAGAGATTCTACCTTCCCAACGACTGCGTGAAGTCGGCCGGCACGAACGGCTATGCGTTCGTCTTCAACAGGGCAGGCACGTACAAGGTCACGCCGACGGCCGACATGATCGTAGACCGCCTTCTCCTCGTGGGCGGCGGCGGCGCAGGCGGCGCCGCGATGGGCGGCGGCGGCGGCGGCGGCGGCGTGCTGGATTACAAATGGGCGGATAGCCCTGCGGTGATTCCGGCGGGCAGGACGATAACGCTCGTGGTAGGTGCGGGTGGCACAGTGCAGGTTCCGCGTGGTACAGGGTCGAATGCCACCTCCCAGCCATCCGGCAATAACGGCGGCAATACGTCTGTGAGAGACATCCCGGTGAAGGGCAATCTGGAGGTGAAGGGCGGCGGCGGCGGCGGCGGCTGGGGCCAAGACGCTCGATCGTTAGCTACCGGCGGCGGCGGGTCGCATTCGAGAAACGGCGCAGCGGGAACTACGGGTCAGGGCTACGCCGGCGGCAAGGCGAGCGACGGCACGGGTGGTGGCGGCGGCGGCGCGGGCAGCGTCGGCGCAAATGCTACGACTAGTACGAGCGCGGCCAATGACAAAGGCATAGCCGGCGACGGCGGTGCGGGCAAAGAGAGCGACATCACCGGCGAAATCGAGTACTACGGCGGCGGCGGCGGCGGCGGCTGCGGCTGGGTGGCGACGCAGTCGCCTGGAAAAGGTGGTGCCGGCGGCGGCGGCGGCGGTGCGAAATATCGAGTGGCCTACGGCGCGGGGGCTGGCGCGGACGGTTTCGGCGGCGGCGGCGGCGGCGGCACGTACATGGGCGCCAACAACACCGATGCGGTCAACAAGCAAGGACAGGGCGCGCGGGGCGGCTGCGGCGCGGTGATAATGCGCGTGCGCACGTCGTCTCGTGTCTGTCTGCTTCAGCCCTCGCGCGGACAGGAAGGTTATCCGATGGGCCTCCGCACGCCGTACATCAACGAGGGCATGTCGCTCTTCAGCTTTTCCTACGAGAACGCGGACTCCAACTGCGTGATGCTCGTGCAGATCGCCACGAACATGACGCCGTCGGAACTCACCTCGGACGTGCCTCGTCTGACCGAAAGCCTAGCGACGGAGGGATCCAAGCAAATATGGACTACGATCGACCGTCATGTGTTCAAGGGCCTGACCGACAACGAGCTCGCGAGTGGCACGAGGACGACGTTCATCAGCCTGCGGGAGCACTGGGTCGATGACATGTTCGAGGGGCACATCTACACGAACGTGTGCGGCTTGATTCGCGTGATCGTGGATCCGGCCGTTGTCTCCACCATGGCGAACACCTTCGAGAAGACGCCCGCTACAGGTGCGATAGTAAAGGACATTGCAGCTCGCGAGGCGATGATCGATTACGGCAAGATAACGATTACGAAGGCGTACTGCTACAACGAGCCGGCGCTCAACATCAGGTCCTGGTTCGGGTTCAACGTCCACACCGAGGGCTGGAACGGCTCGGGCGGGGCGGGTCCGTACGCGTTCCTCGCGGACTGGCCGGACGGCCTCTCGATCGCGCTCAACTTCTCGGCGAAGCCGGAAGACAACACCAGCAAGGACGCCCTCGGCATCGGCCTTGCCGATTCCGATCCAACCGAAGCTACCAAGTACGCCCAGCAGAACCCGTTCATCCAGTGCGCCGCGCTCACGAACGGCATTGGCACGGTAAGCTTCCGCGCGCGCCTGTTCGACACGAACAAAACCTCTGCGGTGGTGACGCTCTACGGCAGCGACGATCCGTCCGCCGACCAGCCGAAGACGCAGAGCCAGTGCTGGAAACCCATCACGAACTTCGTTGTGCAATCACCCACCTACCATGCCTTCGAGTGGAAATACCAGGGGTCGACCAGTCCTTACAAGGCGGTTCGCCTTGAGGCTGCGGGCGCGCGCTGGGGACGGTCTCCCGAGGGCCAGGCCGATCCGTGGGAGTGGGGTGACCTCACCGACCCCAACAAGTTCGGCACCGCCGTGGTGACGCAGCCTGTCAACCGCGTGTTCATTGACGAGGTGAGCGTGAGCGAGCTTATCGTGCCGCGTCTGAAGTTCCTCGACGTGCGTCCGTTCCGCGAGCACCTGGGCACTGAGGCGATATGCAGGATCATGGACATCAACAGCCCGAACCAGCAGCCGCTCATCGCCGAGTCGTGGGGCATACAGTGCCGCGTGGAGCCGCAGCAGATGGCGGACGAGCTGGACACGGGCTCGATCCGCGTGTGGATGGAGGTCTACCGCGGCGAGATTCCGTGGGGGTACGAGCAGTGGAAGGACCTGCCGAAGTACAAGAAGGTCGGCGGGCAGGATGTCCAGCAGCGTTTCACGAGCGAGCTACAGCGCGTCTCGGATTCCGAGCTCGTGTACCGCAGCTATTCCACGTTCCCCGAGTCGATCATGCCGCCCGAGGACACGGCGAACACGGTGTACCAGTACATCGTGCGCGCCACGTACCGCGACAAGTCGGGCAGGGAGACGGATCTCGAAGCCATGCTTGAGCCGGAGGACTGGACGGTTCCCGAATGGTACCGCGGATCGGAAGTGGGCGCCGGCAATGATTCGGGGCTTTCCAGCCAGTTCTCCGCCTACACGATCCTCGACGCGATCTCCCCGCGTCGCGCATGGATCAACGAGGTGAACAACTGCGACGCGGACAACACCAAGGGACTCTACCAGTTCATTGAGTTCGCCGTGCCAGAGAGGGCGGATCTCAAGGGCTGGTACGTGCAGTATACCGCCTACAACCTCAAGACCGGCAACCTGCTCGCCTTCGGCATTGACGACGGCGTGCGCAACCTTACCTCGAAGATCGGAACCAGGCATGGCGTTGACAGCACGAACCACTACACGTTCGTGAGCGTGTGCGCACCCACCGCGAGGGGCAACGTGGCGAGCGACGGCTACTGGAAGAGCGTAACGCAGCCATCGTTGACCAACGGCAGATTCAGTTACTACCAGCCTTACGGCATTCAGCTGATCCGTCCTAGCGGCATCATCGAGCACGAAATCGTGGTGCAGGGAACGAATACGTCCATGGGGACGTTCTACGAGTACGAGGAATCCGGCACGAACCTGCTCGCCAGACTGCGCAAGGCGGACTCGAAGAGCCAGTGGATCTACGCCGGCGAGGACAAGCACGATGAAAAAACCACGCTCGGCGTGTTCCGCAGCCATGGCGAGGACACCGGCTGCTGGACGAACTACATGTGGGACACATCCACTGAGATCAACAAGCTGAAGGACGGCACGTTGCAGGAGATACCGTTTGGCTACTTCCTTGAGCCCTTTGGCACGAACGTGTGGATCTACTCCACGATCCTCTCGCCGCAGTACATGAAGCAGTTCTTCGGCGACCGCGACATGGGCGCGAACGCGGTGATCGTGGTGCCGAAGGACACGCACACGAACATCGTGCTCCAGGTCACCAACTGGTATCAGATAGGCACCTGCACGATCAACGGCAATCCGGTGGACGATGCGCACGGCAAGACGGGCAAATACACGCTCGACCTTGGAAGCGTGTCGAACACGCTCACGGTAATCGTCGGCGCGGAGCGGGACGACAGGCTCAAGGACGAATGGGGGCTTACGGACCAGAACTCCTACAGCCCTGCCGTGATGGACTGGCTGTTCAACGAGTATTCGAAATACGGTCCTGAAGACCTGAGCAAGGCCCTGTATAAGGACCTTTCCATGTCGAAGAGCGAAGAGCTCACGCTAACCGAAATGTACTGGCTCAACATCCCGCCCGTGCATAAGGATGATTTGGGCGGCAGCAACATTTGGTTTGTGGCCGGCATGGGGTCGCTGATTGCGAACGAAGAGCCCGACGTCGAGCCGCGCGTGACCGTCAGGCCCGACGGCACGATCAGGTCCAACGTCTACATGACGGTGACGATGATGATCACGAACAAGGCCACGGACGTTGCCTGGCCGCCTGACCGGCTGAACGGCCATGTCTACGACGGCAGGGGTAGTTCCGATTTGACGAGCGAGGAACAGTCGGCCTGGACGAGCGCGGTGTTCAGCATCGTGGGCGCACTGCAGAAATCGGACGTGTCCGACAGGTATCTCCCGTTGCAGCAGTACACCTTCAAGCCGGGTTCCTTCGGCGCGGCGGACGATCCCCTTCATCCGTTCCAGACGCGCGTCGAGGTTGTGGATCCACATTCGCCGAACTCAATGGGCAACTACTATGGATGGGGAATGTTCCCGGACACTCCCGTGTGGTTCCGCTGGGTGATCAAGCCGCACCCCGAAGAATCCCGTATCTCGACGGTGCCGTTGACGCCCAACTGGTCGCCTTCGTCGGGTACGCCGTGACCCCCCCAGGGCTGGTTCGTTCGTGCGAATCTGTGACAGCCCCGTGACAATATCTGCGCGCCAAAATGGTTAAATATATTCCGTGAAAAACCTATCCGAATTCCTCTGGGGGGCTTTTAACGACGTATCGGCGCGCGTTCGGTCCGACGTACCGTCGTTCCGCCTCGTAAACGAGACGGGTGGGTTGCCGATGGCGACATGTGGGTTTGGCATTCCGTGCGGTTCCGGCGCGCTCGGTGATCGCGCCCTACCGGTAGGGGCCGACCACCGGGCGGCCCGCAATCCCGGCGCGCTCATCCGTGCCGACCGCTGCGTCGGCACGGTGTGGGATGACGACGTCGCCACCTATTGCTGTCTCGCGGGCGTACTCCCGCCTGACCTCTCTGCCCCGCGCGGTGCGCAGGCGGCCGCGATTTTCCCCGAAATGGAGTCGCTGCTCGCCGAGGCGGGGATGACGTTTGCGCACGTGGTGCGCACATGGCTCTACATCGACCGCGTGTGCGAATGGTACGGCGAGTTCAACGCGGCGCGTTCCGCGTTTTTCGAATCGCGGAACGTGTTCAACACGTTCCTCCCCGCGTCCACGGGCATCGGCAGCGCGAATCTGGACGGTGCGGCTATCACGGCGGGTGCAATCGCGGTGAAGCCGAAGGGCGCGTCCGTGCGTGCGGAGATCGTGGAATCGCCCCTTCAGGCGCCGGCGATGGCGTATCGTTCGAGCTTCAGCCGTGCGGCGGAGATACTCTGGCCCGACTCGCGCATCCTTTTCGTGAGCGGCACGGCGTCCATCGAGCCCAACAGCCACGAAGTCGCGTTCGTGGGCGACATCGAGAAGCAGGTGGACTGTACGATGAAGGCCGTGTATGCGATTCTGGAGAGCCGGGGCTACGGCTGGGCGGATGTTTCGCGAGCGATCGTATACCTGAAGGAGCCGTCGTTCCGGGCGGCCTGGCAGGCGTGGCTTGCCGCGCGCGGGTTGCCGGGCGACTTCGCCGCCGAGATGGTGTGCGACGTCTGCCGCGACGAATGGCTCTTCGAAATCGAGCTAGACGCCGTAAAATTTTCTAAAATACCCCCTTGCGCGCCGGGAAACGGTTTGATATAATAGACGGCTGTTTTCCGAGCGCGGGAGGGCCGGGTGGCCGTTGCCGTGCGGAAGCGAACGACGTTGCGGCTCCATCCAGGCCGTGCGCCAAAGCGGATTAACCGGGAAAACGGGCGGGTGCTCGTCGTCCCATCTTGGATAAAAGAAAGGTTCAAAAGAAAAAATGGACATGCCTACCTCGGCCGCAACCGGCCTCACGCTCAAGGATCTCTTCGATGCCGGCCTGCACTTTGGCCACCAGACGAAGCGCTGGAATCCGAAGATGAAACCCTATATCTTCGACAAGCGCAACGGCATCCACATCATCGACCTCACGCAGACTGTCACGATGCTCGACGAGGCGGCGGAGTTCGTCCGCAAGACCATCCTCGACGGCAAGAAGATCCTGTTCGTCGCCACGAAGAAGCAGGCGCAGGAGATCGTGAAGCAGGCTGCTGAGGAGAGCGGCCAGTACTACATGACCGAGCGTTGGCTCGGCGGCACGCTCACGAACAGCCAGACGATCCGCGGCAGCGTGAAGCGCATGTGCCAGCTGCAGGCGGTCGCCAAGGCGAACGGCGGCCAGCTCTCCGTCCACAAGCAGGAGGCCTCGATGCTCCGCCGCGAGCTCGCGAAGCTCGAGAAGAACCTCACGGGCATCAAGGACATGGTGGACCGTCCCGGCGCCGTGTTCATCGTCGACGTCTGCCGCGAGCTGAACGCCGTCAAGGAGGCTGCTCGCCTCGGCATTCCGATTGTCGCAATCACGGATACGAACTCCGATCCCGACCCGATCGACTACGTGATTCCGGGCAACGACGATTCCGTGCGCGGCGTCGAGCTCATCGTCGAGGGCATCGCGAAGGTCATCAAGGGCGCCAACGACGAGTATTCCCGCGTGGCAGCCGAACGCAAGGCCAAGCGCGACGCCGAGGCGAAGGAGCGCGAGGAACAGCAGAAGGCCGAGCGCGCCGCGCGCAAGGCGGCGAGCGCCGCTTCCCGCAAGGCCGAGGCCGAGGAGAAGGGCGAGGGCGCGCTCAAGAGCGTCCGCGCGAAGGGCGCGAAGAGCGGTCTCTCCACCGAGGCCCGCAAGGCCGTTCGCGCAGCCAAGGAGGCCGCCGAGGCCAAGGCGAAGGAAGCTCTTGCCGCCAAGCGCCAGGAGCAGGTCGCCGCTGCCGAGGCTGCCGTTGCCGCCGCCGAGGCGCCCAAGGCCGAGTGAGTGTAAAATGTAAAGTGTAAAGTGTAAAGTTGAAAGCTTAGAGAGCTGAAAGTTAGAGGTTTGAAATGACAGTCACGATTGCACAGATCAAGGAACTCCGCGAGGCGACCGCCGCCGGCATGGGTGCCTGCAAGGAGGCGCTCATCGCCACGAACGGCGACATGCAGGAGGCGATCAAATATCTCCGCGAGAAGGGCCTCGCCGTTGCCGCGAAGCGCGTGGACAAGGAGTCGAAGGAGGGCATCATCGCCCTCGCGTCCGCTGCGGACGGCAAGACGCTCGCCCTCGCCGAGGTGAACTGCGAGACGGACTTCGTCGCGAAGACGGACGCCTTCAAGAAGTTCGTGGACGACGCGGCGAAGGTCGCGCTCGAGGGCAAGGACATCGAGCAGACGCTGAACGACGACTACAAGATGCTCCTCACCAAGACGGGCGAGAACGTGAAGATCCGCCGTCAGGAGCGCTATGCGCTCGAGGGCGCGGGCGTGCTGAGCGGCTACATCCACATGGGCGGCAAGATCGGCGTGCTCGTGGAAGTCGGCTGCGACAAGGCCGACGCCCCGGAACTCGCCGAGGCGGCGCACATGCTCTGCCTCCAGATCGCCGCGAACGCGCCGAGGTACATCAAGCCCGAGGACGTCCCGCAGGCCGAGATCGACGCGGAGCTCGAGATCAAGCTCAACGCGCTCAAGGAGCAGAAGGGCA
>CACWIW010000157.1 GCA_902761035.1 uncultured bacterium
GAACACCTTGCGCCATGCGGCTGCATGGAACTCCATCTCGGCGACCTGTCCGGTGTGCGCCATGTCGCCGAGGTGCAGGACGGCATCCACGTTGTTGTCACGGAAACACCGAAGCGCGGCGACGAGCCATTTGTCGGACCAGTACTTCGTGCTGTACTTACCGTCGGCCGTGGTGCGCAGATGCGTGTCGCTCACAACGCCAAATACTAGGTTCGCCTTACCTGGCGGAGTCCATCCCGGCGGTGCCGCAAAGAGCCTTGCGCCAAATGCTGCTGCAAGACCCTTCAGGAATCCCGCACGCGTTGTAAGGAACTCTCTTGCCAAAAGCCTATTTTTCATGCGGAGATTATACCATAACCGCATGGTTTATTGAAGCGGTACTCCATCGCGCGCCCTCTGCCGCGGGAACCTGCTCATACGCCTGGACTCCGCGCACGACGCGGACGAGAAGCTCGCGGCCGGGTTCGAACTGATGGACGCCATCGACCTGAACCGAGAGCGGGCAACGCACGAACCTCTACGTGATGGGCGTGGGGTTTACGTCATACGGCAAGGGCCACGCCCTCAAGCGGTGTCCAGCGCGCTCGCCGCTTGCGAGGCCACGAACCTGCGACTCGGACAAGTCACGAGCGGCTCGGCGGGACGGCTCGCCCTACCCTTGTGAAAGACGGTTTCCCCAGTCAACATTGATTTTGGAAACCGCCTTGTAAATGTTGCCAATGTGGAAGTGCGGTGGTTCGTGTGTACACTGATGCGGAAATCGCCTTCCTCCTAGTCCTTTACTCTTCTTTCGAGGATGTCGGGGGTGATGAGCTGTGCGTCGAGGAACTCGCGCACGTCGGGGTTGGTCGACTTCACGAATTCGGCGGGTTCGGAGACCTCCACCACATGTCCGTCTTTGAGCATGAGTACGCGGTCGACGAAGAGTAGCGCGCCCTGAAGGTCGTGCGTGACGACAATCGAGGTAATGCCGCGCTCCTTGTTGAGACGGCGGATGAGGTTGTTGATGGTCACTGACGTCACGGGGTCGAGACCTGAGGTGGGCTCGTCGTAGAGGATGATGTCGTTGCGGCGCACGATCGCGCGCGCGAGTCCGGCGCGCTTCTGCATTCCGCCTGAAATCTCCGCAGGATAGCGGTCCGCCGCGTCCGTCAGCTCCACGGCTGCAAGCGCCTCGTCCACCCGCTCGCTGATCTCCTGCTCCGTCAGGCGTCCTCCGTGTTCCCGTAGCGGCAGCGCTACGTTATCCGCCACGGTGAGCCAGCCGAGCAACGCGCCGCCTTGGAAGAGGTAGCCGAAGCGATTGCGGATCGACTCAAGATCCCGGCCCGTCGCGGACGAAATCTCCACGTCGTCCAGCCACACGCTTCCGCTCGTGGGCGTGAGCAGACGTACTAGATGCTTGAGCGTGACGGACTTTCCCGTACCGGACGGGCCCACAATCGCGAGTATCTCGCCCTTCTCGACGGTAAAGCTCACGCCCGCGAGGACATCGCGTCCCTCGAAGCGTTTAACGACGTTTTCAAAGCGTATCTGCGGCATGGATAACATCCTCTCTTTTGCGTGCCTTTGTTTTTAGTAGAATACCCGCCATAGGAACAGACCCTTCCCCGGCGCGGTCGGCACGCGCGCCGTACGCGGGGGACATTTCTCAAGCAGCTCCGATACGGCCTCTGGCCGCTCGTCGCCCTTCCCGATGCGCAGGAGGAAACCAGTCATCGAGCGCACCTGCTTGTAAAGGAAACCGTCGCCGCGCACCGACAACACAATCCGCGGTCCCGTCTTCCGCACGGTGCATGCGAACACATTGCGCACCGTGGAGCCGATCTCGCGGCGCGGGTTTGCCGCGAAGGAGACGAAATCGTGCTTGCCGACAAAGCGCGCAGCCCCGTCCTGCATCGCCGCAACGTCGAGCTGCTGCGGCACGCCCGTCCAGTACGGTGCGAGGTGCGGCGGCAGAATGGGCGCGTTGTAGACGAAGTATCGGTATTCCTTGCCGATGGCCGACTTGCGTGCGTCGAAGTCCGCCGCCGCAAGCGACGCGCGCAGCACGCGGACGTCCTGCGGCATACGTGCGTTCATGGCGTAAACGAGCTTGGCGGGGGGAATGGGCTGAACGAGGTCGCAGTGCGCCACGAAACCGCGCGCGTGTACGCCCGCGTCCGTGCGGCTGCATCCAAACACGCGTACCGGCGCTCGGTCGAGGTAGGTGAGCGCCTCCTCTAGCACCTGCTGGACGGAGACGGCGTTCTCCTGGAGCTGGTAGCCGGAGTAGTTCGTGCCGTCGTAGGCGATCACTAGCTTGTAGCGGCGGGTCATTTCACAGACATCTTCGCAAGCAGTTTCTTGAGGTCCTGCACGCGGCCCTTCGCTGCCACAAGCACGGAGTCCTTCGTGGCGACGACCACGAGGTCGTTAACCCCGAGGACCGCCACGTGCGGTCCCTCCGAAATTGCGACGGAATCCGTCACGTCAAGAAGCGCAACGTTGCCCTTCGCGACGTTGCGGCGCGCGTCCGTGGCGAGGTGTCGATCGGCGGCGGACCATGTGCCCACGTCGTCCCAGCCAAACGCGGCGCGCGAGACTAGGATGTTCTTCGCCTTTTCCATCACGGCGTAGTCGATGGAGATGCGCGGCAGCTGCGGGTAGAGTGTCTCAAGCACGGCGGGAACGCGGTTCTTCTTGTCGGCGACGGCCGCCTCGAGGATTGCAAGTGCGGGCGCTCCGGCCAGGAGCGCCGCCTTCATCGTGGACACCTTCCACACGAACATGCCGGCGTTCCAGGCGTATTTGCCAGTGGCGAGGTACTTCGCTGCGGTTTTCGCGTCCGGCTTCTCAACGAACCGCACGGCGCGGTGGAACACCGTCTTGGTACGCAGCGGCACGGGGTCGCCAACCTGGATGTAGCCGAAGCCCGTGGCGGGATAGTCGGGCGCAACGCCCATCGTAACGATGTCGTCCGTTGCGGACGCTGCGCGCGCGGCGTCAGCAAGCAGACGGCGGAACGCGGGCACGTCGCGCATGAGGTGGTCTGCCGTGAGGATTGCTGCCACGGCGTCCGCGCCGCCGAGCCGTTCCACAACGCCGCACGCCGTGGCGACTGCCGCAGCCGTATCGCGCCGACATGGCTCTGCTATCACATTAGAGCGCGGAAGTTCGGGTAGTTCCTGATGCGTCGCCTTCACAAGGGAGGCAGCCGTAACCACCAAGATATGCTCAGTCGGCACAAGCCCCCGCAGACGGTCCACGGCCTGGCGGATCAGGGACTTCCCGCCGAAAACGCTTAGAAATTGCTTGGGGCGGTCGGGCGTGGAGAGCGGCCAAAAACGCTCTCCGCTCCCGCCTGAAAGTATAACTGCGTAAAAATCTTTACTTTTCATGTCATTATCCTATCACACAGTTGCAAAGCCGTCAAGACGGCCTTTTCAGTCTTCCTTAGTCACGCCGAGACGCAAGAGAGGCAAAACAGCCTCGGCGCGGCGGTCGAAATTGAACACTGTGAAGCCGTTGAGGCCGAGGTCGCGCACTGCCTGTATCTGCTTCGCGAGACGCACGGCGTCCTCACCGTCGTTCGTCCAGCACGAGAGACCTATGCCGGGATAGAGCTTAGCGGCGCCGACAGCATCCCGCTGCACACGAGCCTGGCTCTTGAACATGGCGGGCGACTCAACGTAGTCCATTGGACACACGAAATCGAGCAAACCCTCGCGACACCAGCGCGGCCAGTCCTGTCCAACGGTATCCGCATCGGTCGCGGGCGTTCGGAACACGGCGGCGGATATCTGCACGCCCGAAGACTCGGCACGTACGCGCTCTGCGACCGAGCGCACGACCGCTGTGATGTTCGACGCGCGGAACTCCGCCCACTTGAGCTTGATTGCGTCATCCTCGCGGACCTGCGCTGGCCAGTTCGTGAGGGACGCGCCCGCGAACATCTCGAAGCGCGTGCGGCAGCCCGCACAGAAACAATGGTTTGCGTCTGGATAGCGGATGTAGTCGAAATGGATTCCGTCCACGCCCGTTCGCGCGAGCTCGCACATGGCTTCGATCTCCAATTGCTGGTTTTCAGGGTTGGATGGACACAGCCACTTGTCCTTAACCACGCCGCTGAAACCAACCTGCACGCGGTTCGTGGCCACCATCCGGTCGACGAACGACTGCGGCGTGTGCGAACCCATGTTCCAGCATACTTTCCAGACATGGCACTTCACGCCGTACTTGCGGCAGGCGGCAAGGCAGTCCTTAAGCGCGTCACCGCGCTTAGCCACGTCGGGCGAGACTGGCAAGACCTTCGAATCGTAGAACGCCACGCCGCCCCAGCAGAGGTTGGGGAGAACGGCGTTGAAGCCGGTTTTCTTCAGGAAACGTATGGATGTGTCCCAATTATGTCCGCCGCCGAGTCCGCGTGCGCTATGGCACCAGAACGCGCGGTGCTCGCCGGCCTTTGACGGACAATCGGCGAGCCAGGCGCGGATGGCGAGGCGGCGTTCTTCCCTCGCCTTTTCGCGAGCGGCGATACGCGCCTCGAGCTCCGGCGCGAGTTCTCCGACGATTGCGCGCATGAGCTGCCCCTGCGCTCCCGACGTACCGCCAAGCCACACATGGGCCATGTACACGCCTGTCGAGGCGCGCACTAGGGCGGGGTACTTCATTCTCGCCTTTTTGCCAGCACACCACGTAGCCACCGTCTTTGCGCCACGGAGCGGACGCGCCACGCTCGTGATCCAGGACTGCTGCGGCGCGAACTCTGGCTGGTTGGCGAGCCCCTTCCCCTCACGCAGGAAACCGGTAATCGGCGCTAAGCCACGGTCTGCGGGGCGCACCGTGCCCTTCAGCTCCACGCCAAGCAGGTCCGCCACCTCCTTCGGCAGCGCATAGCAGGCAAAGAGCTTTCGCCCTCCAAGCACGAATGAGCGAATAGCCGCGACGGCATTAGTTGGCATAGACGGGTTGTACGGCAAAACAACGGCCTTCATCGACGCAAGCAGCTCCGGGGTGAGGTCCGTATCGGCGATTATGGTCGCGCCCACGCCCAGCGCGTCGAGCGATGCGGACACATTCGCGGCAAACTGCATGTAGCCGTTGGCATCCGCTCCACCATTCGCGGCCAGCGACTCCGCATAAACGATTGCCAGGTCTGGCGCACCGCCGGACGTTGCGACGTTCGCAATGGCGCACACCGTACTGTTCGTGCCGGCCCGCCAGCCGCTGATGCGCATCGTCGAGATGTTCTCCCAACCTTCCGGCGAACCTTCGGAGCGGAACTGCCCCTTGGGAATCTTGACGTGCGTCCACACCGAGTCCTCCTCGGGCGCGAACGGCGCGCTGTACCAGCCGTTTCCGCTCTTGAGATAGCAGCTGAAGGACGTGAACTGCGTCAGGTCGCCGCAGACGAAGTCGAACTGGAGGCCTGGCGATGCGCGGAGATCGCATGGCAGCTTCACGTCCCAGCTCGCGCGTGCCGCCTTCGGACTTCCCGTGAAGTCCACGGGCAGCTTTACCGCTCCTGGCGCGAGGAATTCGGCCTGCCATGTCGATTCACCCGTGCTGAACGCGGCCTTCACGGCGGCGGCGTTGGTGAGCGCGGCCCAGGCGGGCAGCACGCGGACCTCTCCGACGGCGGGGATATCCGGCAACGCGAGTTGCGGCGGAGCATCAAGCTGCGTGGGCCGCGCCGGTTTCGGTTTCGCCGCTTCTGCGGGCTTCTTGCCGCCATCACCGCATCCGGCGAAGAGCAGCGCAATCAGCGCGGCTATGAAAACGTTTTTCATGGGCATTAGTCAATGAGTCCATTTTGGCGGAGCAGTGCCTTGGTCTCCGGCTGGCGTCCGCGGAAGAGCCTGAACACCTCAAGAGGATCCGTGCCGCCACCGAGGGCCAGCACCGTCTCGCGATAGCGGCGGCCCGTGCGGCACACCGCCTCTTCGTCGTCGAGCCCCGCCTCCTCGAACGCGCCGAAGCAGTCTGCGCTCATCACCTCGCTCCACTTGTAGCCGTAGTATCCCGCCGCGTAGCCGCCAGCGAAGATGTGGGAGAAGGAATTGAGGAAACGGTCCTCTGGCACCGTCGTGCCGGGCGTGAGGTCGTCGAACACGCGCCGTTTCACGTCGTCGGGCGAGCCCGCGAAGCCGCCGACGTGAAGGATCATGTCCAGCGTGCCGAAGGACAGCTGCCGGAGCATCGCGTTGGCGGCGCGGTAGTTTTTCGCGGCGCGCACGCGCGCAAGGAGCGCGTCTGGGATCGGCTCGCCCGTCTCGACATGGCGGGCGAAGGAATGCACCGTCTTAGCGTCGTAGCACCAGTTCTCCATGAACTGCGAGGCCACTTCCACGGCGTCCCAATCGATGAGGTTTATGCCGCTCGCGCCCGCGTCGTCCACGCGCGTGAGCATGTGCTGGAGGGCGTGGCCGAATTCGTGGAAGAGAGTCTCCACCTCGCTGAAGCGCATGAGCGCGCGGCCCTTCGCGTCTGGACGCGACTGGTTGCACACGATGAGCGCGAGCGGCAGCTCCACCGTGCCGTCCGCCCGGCGCGCGCGCGTGCGGAACTCGTTCATCCAGGCACCGCCGGACTTTGTCTCGGGGCGCGAATAGGGATCGAGGTAGAAATGCGCGATCGGGCGTCCGTCCTCGCACACGCGGAAGAAACGCACGTCAGGATGCCATACGGGCACCTCTCCCGTGCGATCCTCGATCGTCACGCCGAAAAGACGATTGGCAAGTCCGAACAACCCCTTCAGCACGTCGGGGAAGTTGAAATACTGCATCAGCTCCTCCTCCGAATAGGAGTAGAGCTTTTCGCGCTGGCGTTCGCTCCAGTAGGAGATGTCCCAAGGTTCGATCTTCTCGTGGGCAAACGCGGCAAGCTCGTCGTCCTCGCGCGCCTTCACGGGCTTCGATGAGGCGGCCAGTTCGTTCTCCATCGCCTGCACGGCGGCAACGGACGGCGCGCACTTCGTGGCGAGTGAGTAGTCGGCGTAGGTCTTGAACCCGAGCAGGCCCGCCATCTCCTGACGCAGGGCGAGGATGCGGTCGATGAGCGGCGTGTTGTCGAGCTCGCCCGACGAGGCGCGCGTGGACCGCGCGCGCATGAGCGTCTCGCGCAGGTGACGGTTGCGGGAATGCTTCATGATCGGGAAGTAGACGGCCTCCTCGATCGTCGCCTTCCACGGCCCCTTCTCCGGGTCGCCGTCCCCCGCCATCATCGCCTTCAGCTGCGCAGGCAGTCCCTCCACCTCGGCCGGCGTCGTTAGCGTGAGGGAAAACGCCTTCGTTGCGTCGAGCACGTGGTTGTGGAAATCGCTGGAGAGCTTGGCAAACTCGGCACTGATCTCGTTGAAGCGCTTCTGGCGTGCCTCGTCCAAAGCCACGCCGGCGAGTTCGGCGCCCTGCACCATCTTTTCAAGGATGCGCGTGCGCACGGGCGTATCCGCCGGCGTCTCCTTCGCGAGCTCGTAGAAGCGGCGGCTCTGCCCTACGCGCAGCGAGAACGCCACCAAGCCGGGCTGGAAGCTATCGTGTACCTTCCGCCACGCCTCGCTGTTCAGGACGCCCATGAAGTGCGAGACGATTCCCCATGCGAGCATGAGCGGACGCGTCGCGTCGTCAAGTGCGGTCACGAAGCCGTCCCACGTCGGCGTGGCGTTTTTCTCCAGTTCGTCGACGGCGGCATTCGCGTCGGCAAGCAGTTTCGGCAGCGCCTCCTCGGCCGCCTCCGGCGTCATCGCGGGGAAGTCGGGAAACTCCTCGATTTTATAGAATGGATTCATGTCAGTCTCCAGTTGCGTCCAGCCCTAGTCGATAAGTCCTGTTTGGCGGAGCAGCGCCTTCGTCTCAGGCGGACGTCCGCGGAAGAGCCTGAACACCTCAAGAGGATCCGTGCCGCCGCCGAGGGCGAGCAGCGTATCGCGGTAGCGGCGGCCCGTGCGGCGCACCGCCTCCTCGTTGTCAAGCCCAGCCTCCTCGAACGCGCCGAAGCAGTCCGCGCTCATCACCTCGCTCCACTTGTAGCCGTAGTACCCGGCCGCATACCCACCGGAGAAGATGTGCGAGAACGCATTAAGGAATCGGTCTTCCGGAAGCGTGGTGCCGGGCGTAAAGTCCTCGAACACGCGGTTCTTGAGGTCATTTGGAGTCCCCTTGAAACCACCCTCGTGCAGGAGCATATCCACCAAGGCCAGGGACAACTGCCCGAGCGACGAGCTGGCGGCGCGGTAGTTCTTTGCGGCGCGCACGCGCTCCAGCAGCGAATCGGGGATCGGCGCGCCGGTTTCGACGTGACGTGCGAACGTGCACACCGTCTTCGCGTCATAGCACCAGTTCTCCATGAACTGGGAGGCCACTTCCACCGCGTCCCAGTCGACAAGATTTGTGCCGCTCGCGCCTGCGTCGTCCACGCGCGTAAGCGTGTGCTGGAGCACGTGTCCGAACTCATGGAACAGCGTCTCCACCTCCCTGAAACGCATCAGCGCGCGGCCCTTTGCGTCAGGCACGGCCTGGTTGCAGACGATAAACGAGAGCGGCAGCTGCACGCTCCCGTCCGCACGCACGTCGCGCAAGTGGATGCGGTTCACCCAGGCGCCGCCGCGCTTCGTCTCGGGACGCGAGAACGGGTCGATGTAGAAATGCGCGATCGTCTTCCCACCTTCCAGGATGCGGAAGAAGCGGACGTCCTTGTGCCAAACCGGCGCGTCGCCCGTGCGCTCCTCTATCGTCACGCCGAATAGACGGTTGGCGAGTCCGAACAAACCATTCAGGACTTCCGGGAAATTGAAATACTGCATCAACTCCTCTTCCGAGTAGGAATAGAGCTTTTCCCTCTGACGCTCGATCCAGTATGCCCTGTCCCATGGCTCCAGCTTCACGCCGGCGAATGTGTAGAGCGCGGCGTCCTCCTTCACCTTGACGGGCTTGGACGCGGACGCAAGTTCGTCGATCATGCGGTGTACCGCAGCCGTTGACGGCGCGCACTTCTCCGCAAGCGACAGCTCCGCGAAGTTCTTGAACCCCAGCAACTTCGCCTCTTCCTGGCGCAGGGCGAGGATGCGGTCGATGATCGGCGTGTTGTCGAGTTCGCCGGACGACGCGCGCGTGCATCGTGCGCGCATGAGCGCCTCGCGGACCGGCCTGTTGCGCGAGTGCCGCATGAAAGAATAGTAGATGTCCTCCGATATCTTCGCCTTCCACGGGCCTTTCTTCGCGTCACCTCCCTCGGCCATTGCCGCCTTCAGCTGCGCTGGCAGGCCCTCCACCTCAATGGGCGTAGTGAGCATCACGGAATAAGCCTTCGTCGCGTCCAGCACATGGTCGCGGAAATCGTTTTGCAGCTTTGCAAGCTCGGCTACGATCTCGTTGAAGCGCTTCTGGCGCTCGCCATCCAGCGCCACGCCGGAAAGCTCCGCCTCCTGCACCATCTTTTCGAGGATGCGTTTGCGCACGGGCGTATCCGCAGGCGTTTTCTTCGCAAGTTCGTAAAAGCGCCTGCTCTGGTCAACCCGCAGGGAAAAATCCACTATGCCCTGCTGGAAACGCTTCTGCACCTTGCGCCAGCCATCGCTGTTCAGCACGCTCATGAAGTGCCTCACAAGCCCCCAGGCGTACCACAGCGTCCGCGTGGCGTCTTCAAGCGGGCGCACGAATCCGTCCCACGTCGGCGTGGCGCTTTTCTCCAGTTTGTCGACTGCGGCCTTCGCGTCGGCCAGAAGTTTCGGCAACGCCTCATCGGCCGCCGCCGGGGTCATTGCCGGAAAGTTTGGGAATTCCTCTACCTTCAGGAATGGGTTCATTTCTCTCCTCTTTCTTTACTAGTTTATATTAGTTTTTTTAATCTTTCATTAGGGGCTCTTAAGCATCTGTCCTACGGCGTAGCGTCCAGTAAAAGCGACCTCATCGCCAATCGAAACCGAGATGTGGGCCCAGTTCCGCGCGCCAGGCACGAGATGCGGCTCCTCGGCGAAGACGGCGACGGCCTCCGCATCAGCACGCAGCGGCTTCGCGTAAGTGACTTGCGAGTTGACAATCGCCGCCCAGGGTCTGACAAACCTGCTCTCCCGCGCGCGTTCCATCGCGAGACACCATCCAGCCAGGACAAGTCCAGAATAAAGCGATCCAGCGAAGAGCGTTCCCTTGTCATTCCCGTTACCGTCTGCCGGGATGCGCACCGCCACGCGCGAGGAATCGGCGTAGACAACCTCCAGGCGCAGAGCGCCAACGGCCGGAATCTCTGCATGGATGCGTCTGTTCTGTTCTGCAATGTCCATCTCGTCCTTAATAAAATGAGTCAAGAACAATTTTCTGATGCTTCGCGCTCGAAGGCGAGGCAGCACTTGAAGCGTCCGCAGACGCCGTTGAGCGCGGCGGAGTTAAGGCCGAGGCTCTTGAGGGAGTCGGACGTGAGGCCACTGGGGTACTTCTGCTGCCACGACGCGCAGCAGCAGACGCGTCCGCACTGGCCCAACGCGCCCATCACGCGCACCTCGTCGCGTGGCCCCATCTGCCATGCGCTTACCCCAACATGCCGTTCCCGCCGGAAATCGGAAATTACCGTCCGCAAGTCCGGTCGCATCCGGTCACACACGTAGCGCACGAACAGGCGCCCTCCTCCCAGCGAAAGCCGCGCATACGGCACGCGGACTTCAGGCACGACACGCCGCGCGGCCGCAAGGAAAGCCTCACGCAGCTCATGCGCCCTCACTTCATTCTCCGTGGCGGCGATGATGTCTTCCGGCGACGCCAGCCGCACCAGCGTAAAACCAGGCGGATAAGCACCATCGCGCGCGGAGTCGAACGGCGTCACGTTGCAAAGTTCTGCAAGGTCAAGTCCGTAGTCGAGGTTCACCACCACGCGCGCGCCGATCTGCGCCGTGAACGCATCGGCGCAGCGCACTATGAAGACACCCTTCTCCGGCATACGGACATGCGCTACGCGGGGTTGGCTGACGGACGCTTCCATCAGAATCCCCCCTCTGCTCCGAAGGCCAGTCGGTCGATGAGAAACGACAGGAGCGGCAGCTCGGGAAGGTTGCGCTCAAGCGACGTGGCGAACGACTCTATTGCCTCGACGTTGCGAAACGCCTGCGCGCGGGTTATCTTGCGTGCGCGGCGCTCCAGCACCGCGCGGCGCGGCTCGTTCATGAGCGGCACTTCGCCGCCGTCGTCTCCGTCCAGCGACGCCCTGCGGGCGGCGGCGCAGAGCGCCATCAAATCGCGGAACCAGCTCATCACGGTGGCGACGAAATCCGCGCGGGATTCGCGGTAACGGGACGAGACGAGCGCCTTC
>CACWIW010000158.1 GCA_902761035.1 uncultured bacterium
AACGGCTTCGAGTTCCACGACTACGAGTTCAAGGCATTCGACTGCTCGCGGAGCATCGTCACCGTCAACAAGCCCGCTATCGGCGTCTATCTCTCCGCCAACGGCTATGACGTCGGCCAGATCGTCCGCGTCGCGGAAGGCGGCACCCTTGAGATTGTCCAGAAGGTCGCCAACACCGGCCGTACGAGCCTGGAGAACGTCGTGCTCGTCGATGTGCTCGGCAACCGCTACGACCTCGGCACCCTCGCCGCCGGCGAGTACAAGACCGTGACGGTTTCCGCCGCAGCCGCAGCGAACCTTCGCTCGGCCACTGCCACCGCCGACGTAATCGCCGCCGACGGCTCCGCTGTTCAGGCCTACGAAGGCGCGAAGGTCTCCGCCACTGGCAGCCTGACGGTTCATACCCTCACGGCCGATGCGCTCGCCGCCTACGAGACTGCGAAAGCCGTGGCCGAGGCCGCAAAGCTCGGCTACATCCCGCGTCCCGACTTCGAGGTCACGTCAATCAACTTCGTGAACGAAGCGCCCACGATCACGGGCGAAGTCTTCTCGGTCGTCGCCACGATCAAGAACGTCGGCGAGACGACCGCCTACCCCGGCAAGGTCGCGCTCTACGTGTCGCACGCCGACATCGTCGAAATCGGCGAGACGCCTAACGCCGTGACGAACACCACGCAGTCTCTCGAACCCGGACAGGAAATGGAGATTAGGTTCACGAATCTCAAGGCCCCGGGCGAGGGTGGACCGCACCACGTCCGCGTCCTCGTGGACGCCGACAACGCGGTGGACGAGCTGAGCGAAGGCAACAACCAGCTCCCGCTCTTCTACTTCCTGAACAACATCGCCGTCTCGATTGAGATCGCCAACGGCGAGCTAACCCTCACGTGGAACAGCTACGAAGGCCAGACCTACACGGTCCGCGCAGCGCCCACGCTCGACGCCTTCGAGGACTATATCCCCGTCGGCGAAGGTGACGAGCTCAACCTCGGCTACTACCACATGCCGGCCACGCCGCCGAACAACACGGTCACGATCGGCCTCGACGGCACTGACGCGCGCTTCTTCAAGATTCGCGTGGACAACCTCGCAGACGAGGTGCGGTGATCAACGGAGGTGGTCTCTGATTAGATGGCAACCGACAGGACAACTACTGCAGGGGGAGAGGGAAAGCGCAGTTTTTTCACGCGTTCCAGTCCCCGTCCTGTCGGCTCCAGTCCCAGCCCCGCCGGCTCCGAGAGCCGCCGGGGCTCGGTGGAGGTGCGCTCCAGTCGGTGTCCGCACTGTTTGATTGACGTCCAGACCCTGGGGACGGCCCCGCCAACGATCTGTCCCTACTGCCGCCGGTCGATGGTGCAGAGCACGCTGGAGCGCCCGGTCGCCCCGTCGATGGCGCCTCCTTCGCCGGAAGAGGTGAAGGCGCGTCTGAAGGCGATCTACCATCCACCGCATTTCATATTCGGCTTCATCGTGGCGGTCGTCGCGGTGGGGCTGCTGGCGTGGGCGGTGACGCTGCAGCTGAGCAGTATCGAGAACTACTTCTACCAGCCGCTCGTGTCGATATACTCCATCATCGCCGGCGTCTTCGTGATCACGCGCTTCATCTTCGCCGCCTTCTACAAGGCGCCGGCCGAAGCCGACTTCGAGCCGACGCTGACGGTGTTGGTGCCGTGTTTCAACGAGGGCCTGGCGATCCGCAAGACCCTGGAGCGCATCTTCTCCTCGGGCTATCCCCTGGACAAGCTTGAGGTCGTGTGCGTCAACGACGGCTCCTCGGACGACTCGCTCGTCCACATCCAGGAGGCGCAGACGAACCATCCGGGGCTCGTGCTGGTGAATTTCGAGAAGAACCGCGGCCTCTGCCACGGCTGGGGGGTGGCGACGTTCCTCGCGCGCGGCGAATTCATGGTGTGCGTGGATTCGGACACCTTCGTATTCCCGGGGTCGCTCCACAAGATGATGCAGGGTTTCGTGGACCCGGCGGTGGGCGGCATCTCCGGCCACTGCGACATCGAGAACGCGAACGTCAACATGCTCACGCGGATGCAGGACGTGAGGTACTACTTCTCGTACAAGATCATGAAGGCGGCCGAAAGCGTATTCGGCACCGTGAGCTGCCTACCCGGATGCTTTTCGGCGTACAGGCGCACGTGCGTCCTCGCCGTGATGGATGACTGGATCAACGCGACAGTGTGGGGCAAGCACGGGAACTACGCCGACGACCGTTCGCTCACGAACCTCATCCTGAGGGACTACAAGATCATCTACGACGACCAGGCGCTCGCGACGACTATCTGCCCCGAGGGGTGGAAGCAGTACGCGCGCCAGCAGTCGCGGTGGGTGAAGTCCTACCTGCGCGAAATCTGGAAGACGGGCAAGTTCATGTGGCGCAAGCACCCCGTTCCCGCGCTTTCGTGGTACGCCATGATGTGGATGCCGATCGTCGAGCCCGTCGTGATGGTGCAGGCGCTTATCCGCTTTCGTGGTACGCCATGATGTGGATGCCGATCGTCGAGCCCGTCGTGATGGTGCAGGCGCTTATCATCGCGCCCATACAGGAGGGGACGCTGCATCCGTCGTATGTGATCGGCGTATTCACGATCACGCTGGTGTGGAGCCTCCACTTCTGGATCACGAGCGGACGCAGGTGGTGGTATGCCGGGATCCTGTTCACGCTTTCCTACATCTTCTTTTTCGGCTGGCAGACCTACTGGGGTTTCCTGACACTTGACGGCAAGAAATGGGGTACTAGAGGATGAGCGAGAATTCGGACAGATCAAGCTCCGCCAGGGTGGCGGGCAACGGGTGGACGCGCCCGCAGGCGATGCGCAAGGACCAGAACCGCACCGCCTGGCTCGTGTTGTTTGGCCTCGTGTGCCTGGGTGTGGCGACATGGGGCGTGCTCAACGGCATATACTGGAAACGGCGCGAGCGCGTGCAGCAGGCGGCGCTGGACAAGGTGAAGCGCGAGAGCGATTCGTTCGTGGCCATCGCATACGACGGCGTCACGACAAATCCGGAAGTCGGCGGGGACTTCGTCTCGACGAAGAATTTCGAGTTGCAGCTGGACGCATTGATTGCGGCGGGGTACACCCCGATCACGCTCGACGACGTGGCGAGGTTCTACAAGGAGAGGCGCCTTCTCCCCGCCAAGTCGCTGCTGATCACGTTCGAGAACTCGCGGCGAAGCTCGTACTTCACCACCGGCGGCATACTGGAGAAGCGGCGTTGGCATGCCGTCATGGGGGTGGTGACGGACGACGTGCGCAAGGAGGTGGAAGGGGTCATCCTCGCGCCGTACCTGAAGCGCATGAAAACAACCCCCACGTGGGACCTGGCGTCGGAGTCCGACCATGGCACGGGGGAGGTCATTGCGGACGCTGAAGGGCGAACGGCGATGTTCTATTCCGCGCCCGCGTGGCTGCCGGACCATTCGCGGTTTGAAACCCCGGAGGAGTTCGACAGGCGCATCCGCGCCGACCATGCCGCGGCGGTCTCGTTTTTCACGAACACGCTCGAATGCACGGCGCGGGCGTTCTTCTTCCCAATGGGGAACTACGGACAGTTCGAGGCGCACAACAAGCCACTGCGGGAAGCCAACCTCAAGGCGGTGGAGGACTTCTACGAAATGGGGTTCATCATCGACGGTTTCGGCTACAACGACGCCCACTCCGACCCGCGCCGCCTCGCGCGGCTCAAGGTGGATCCCGCGTGGAGCGCCGACGAGCTGGTGCGCATCCTTGACGGCGTGTGGCCGCGCGCGATACCCGGCGGCTGGAACGACCCGCCGGAGGCGGGCGGCGTGGAAAATGAAAGGTGGCGCGCGATCTGGGGCGAGTGCATACCAGGCGCCGACAGTTCCTCCGTCTGCCTGCGGGCAAAGGCCCCGGACGACCCGGTCGTCTCCGACAAAGGCTCCACCACAGGCTCGAAGGCGCTGGTGATGGGCTCCAACGCCTTTTCGGAAGGCTCGTTTGAAATCAAGTTCCGCATGGAGAGTGGCGGCTTCACCGTGTTCCTGAACTATGTGGCCGAAGACGATACGGTGATGCTCACGTTCGGAAAGGACGGCTCGATCATCCTGACGCGCAACCAGCCGGATCGCACGGCCGGCGAAAGGCTGGCCGTTGAATCCCTGGATTCCCCCATCAGTGCTGGCCGCGAGCACTCGCTCATTCTCGTCACGCGCAGCGGCGCGCTCTTCACGATGCTGGACGGGCGGGTGCTCTTCGGCGGGGGCGTGAGCCTTGGGACCCCCCGGCCCAGGCCGGGATTCGTCGGCGCGGGCGTATGGAGCGGCAATCCCGGCGAGGCGGAAGTGGAGATCCTGTCCGCGCGTCTCAGGGCGCCGCTGCCGCGTTTCGCGTTTTGGGACGCGGAGTCGATACGCGACAAGACTGACGTCTTCGCGGAACTTGAACGGCAGGCCTTCAGGTACGACGGAATCGCGCCGCCGTGGTTCTCGGCTAGCGACGGCATGGCCGGCTTCCAGCTCGTGGAGGATCTCGACGTCGTAAAGATCGAGGCGGCCAAGGCGTTCTGCGGCGTATGGCCGCGGTTGAAGCTCTCCGGGAAGAACCCGTTTGGCAACATCCCGCGGGAGACGGCGGCGGAGGCGTTCAAGGACGGCGGTTTCGCGGGGCTCTACGTAGACGCGAGCGAGCTGGATGAGACGAGCCTGCCGCTGATGCGCAGCTGGATCACGTCGTTCCGCAAGGATACGGAGTGTACCAACATGCCGGTAGCGGTCAGGTTCCCGGCGTCGTTCGTGGCGGGGAGCCTGGCTGTGGGTTTTCTTGACACGTTGCCGGACGTGATCGTGGTGGCTACGGACGGCTCGGTGGTCACGCCCGTCCTCAGGAAGCGCATGCACGGGCTCCTGTCGGTGGTGCCGAACGACAAGGGCTCCGTCAACTACTACCAGCTCGCGAAGATCGACGCGAAGCCGCAGGATTCGCAGCCCGGCGATCCGGACTTCGTCGTCCGGGCCGAGCGGCTCCTCACCGAACGCCGTTTCCTTGAGGCCGACGCCGCCGCCAAGCGCTGGACGGAGGCGATGCCGACGAGTGCGGACGCATGGGAATACAAGGCGAGGCTGAACGTCCGCGAGACGCGAGGCGACGATGCGGCTGCGGCCTACCGGAAGGCCCTCGAACTCGACCCCTCGCGCATCGGCGTGGTGACGGACTTCGCCGACTACCTGATGACGACCGGCAAGGCCGAGGACGAGGCGCGCGAGATGCTGGACAAGTACGCGAAGGCCTTCCCCCTCAACCGCGAGATAGCCCTCGCGCAGGCGCGTTGGCTCGACCACAAGGGGATGCGCGCGGACGCACGCGCGATCCTCAAGGACTGGGTCGAACGCCAGCCCGACAACATCGACATCAGGGTGGCGCTGCACAACTACCTCAACGAGGCGCCCGAGCGCTACGACAACCAACAGCCAGAACCTGATGTGGTTCCGCCGCAAGATCGAGGGCACCGGGTTCCTGACGTTTCCGGAGTCGAGCGCGGCGTTCGACTTCCTGCGGCGCGTGGCGAGCGATTCCAAGAACGGCCTGGTGAGGCGCAACTACATGACGCTGATGCCGCTCGAACAGCCCATTGTCGAGAATTTCTCGAAGGCCGGTCTATCCGACAACTGGGAGGTTTTCGGCAACAACGGGGTGTTGGTCGGCGGCGAATACCTGCTGCCGGGCCTGCCCGACCCATCCGAGACCAACCTGAGGCTCAAGCGCAGCGACCTCATCCGCGACGGCTTCGTGGAGGCGAGGATCGGCGAGTCGCTCGGCGCGTTCTGGCTCTATGCGCGGCGTTCGGCGCAGGGCATGGTGCGCTTCGGGTTCGACAGCGACGGATTCCTGCGCATTCAGGCATGGCAGAACGGCGAGCCACGTGTGCTGGACAGCGTCCTGTGGGTCCGTCCGAAAGACGACCTCACGCTCCGGCTGGAGATCCGCGGCGACGGCGCGATCGGCTACTTCAACGGCAGGCACGCGTTCTCCACGCCCCTTGAGATTCCACGCGCGCTTGGCTATGGCTGGTGGGGGGTGGCGGCCTCCGCATCCGAGACGGGCATGGCCCAGACGCGCCTCAAGGTGCTGTCGTCCGGCCCGATGAGCCCGACAATCGTCGTCTTGGACCTGATGCCGACCATCATGGAGGCGGGCGTTTCCGAGCCCGCGCCGACGCGCGACGTTCTCGAGAACCTGCGCACGCGGGTGAACGACGTGGGCGTGATTGCGCCGGTAGTCGGCCATCAGGCGGTGGACAGGTCCCTCTCTTCCCCAGACGCCCGCGCGCTAGACGGTCTGCGCGTCTTCGCGCGCTACCACCGTTTGCGGCTCATGCCGGTCGTGGACCTCGGCTACTACAACGACCCCGAACCTGCGGACATCATCGCCTACATGAAGAAGTCCAACTTAGATGGCCTGTGCTTGCGGGTGAGGCGTCTCCCCGAGGCGGAGTGGTACGCGAAGATGGAGAAGGCGCTTGAGGCCCTGTTCGCGAACATCATCCTGATCCAGAGCGAAAAGCCGCTCGCGGAGACCGCGCAGGCCGGCGCCAAGGTGGTGCTGCACGAGCTCCAGCGCGGCAGTCTCTACCTGCAGACGGGCCAGGCGACCTGGGAGACCCAGGCGGAGAAATTCGAGAAGTGGAAGGCCTCCCCCGCCGGCACGAGCCGCAAGGGGTCGAAGCCGACGTTAGTGGTCATGCCTAGGGGGAGGAAAGACTGATGCTGTTCCCGACCTTGACGTTCGCCGTGTTCTTCGCGGTCGTCTTCGGCCTCAACTGGGGCCTGGCGGCGCTGGCGGAGCGGTATTCAGGCTGCGAAAGGGGGTTCGTCTCTCTGAGGAAGCTGGTGCTGCTCGCCGCGAGTCTCTTGTTCTACGGCTGGTGGAGCTGGCCGTTTGCGCTGATGCTGCTCGCGTCTTCCGTCATCAACCATGGCTTCGCCCTGTGGATGGCCGGGAGAGGCGAGAGGGCGGGCCGACTGCCGGTGGTGCTGGCGGTCGCGCTCAACATCGGGGTGCTCGTGTTCTTCAAGTACACGGGATTCCTATTCAACGGGGCGGTCGCCCCGCTGGGGGTGAAGGTGGCCGGCTGGCTTGGCCGAGGCGATGCGTGGATCGCCTTCCTGGAGTCGACGCAGCCATTTCTGGACACCATCGTCCTCCCCGTGGGCATATCCTTCTACACCTTCCAGGCGCTGAGCTACGTTATCGACGTGGCGCGCGGCGAGATCAAGCCCGCGAGGCGCTGGATCGACTTCGCGAACTACCTTGCCTTCTTCCCGCAGCTCGTGGCCGGGCCGATCGTCCGTGCGGGCCACCTCATCCCGGCGATGGAGAACCTGCCGGGAACGCAGACGAAACTGGATACAGCGCGCGCGGGCGTGCTCATCCTCGTGGGGCTCTTCAAGAAGATGGTCATCGCGGACTACCTCGCCGCGAACCTCGCGGATCCGCTCTTCGCCATGCCGGAGGACTTCGGCACCATCGACGCACTCATGGGCGTGTACGCCTACACCTTGCAGATTTACTGCGACTTCTCGGCCTACTCCGACATAGCGATCGGCTGCGCGCTGCTGCTGGGCTTCGAGTTTCCGATCAATTTCGACGCGCCCTATTTCTCCGACAGCTTCCAGACGTTCTGGCGCCGCTGGCACATCTCGCTCTCGTCGTGGCTCCGCGACTACCTCTACATCCCACTGGGCGGCTCGCGCAGGGGGAAGGCGAGGACCTACGCGAACCTCATGCTCACCATGTTCCTGGGCGGGCTCTGGCACGGGGCGGGTTGGGCGTTCGCGCTGTGGGGGATCCTGCACGGCGCGTTGCTGGCGGTGGAGCGCATGCTCGGCCGACTCGTTTCCTTCCGCCCGCCGAAGTGGCTTGCACGGATATTCGTGTTCCATGTGGTCGCCTTCCTGTGGATTCTCTTCAGGGCGGGCTCCGCAGACGGCATGGAGACCTTCAAGGGGGTAATCAATGCTTTCGGGGCCGTAGGCACGGGGTCCACACTGCCGGTGGCGGCCGGCGTGGCGGTGCTGGCGGTGGGCTTCGCCCTGCAGCTCTGCGACGGATCGCGGCTCGCCTGGTTCACCGACCGCGTGCGCAGGTGGCCCGTGTGGGTGCAGGGCGGCCTGGCGGCGGTCGTGTTTACCATCATCCTGGGACTCGCCCCCGAAGGCGTGGCTCCGTTCATCTATTTCCAGTTCTGAAGGAGGCGCGGACATGAAGGACTCTGAAGGAAGGAACGTGACTTGGAAGGCGGCGGCGGCCGGCCTTGCCGTGTTCTACGCGCTTGTGGTGCTCATGAACGCGCCGGCGATGGAGAAGAACGCCGAGAACATGGACTACGGCGTTGCCCGCGACGCGGCGAAAGCGCTAGTCCGTCCGGTTGCTCGTCTCTCTGCTATGTTCCGGCTTGATTTTCTCCGCCGGGGGGCTGCGCGCGTTCGCGGACGGTGGCTCGACCATGAGGATAGCCCGCAATAGTAAAAAACAAGGTAAGAAAATGTCGAAACGGAATTGACATGGGGAAAGAAATCGTATAATATACGGCCAACTGCCTAAGAAAGGAAGAAGTCCATGGCAACAGTAAAAGCACTTAACGTAAAGTCGTACGCGGGAAATCCGCACGTACGGTTTGACGAAGGAGAAGTCGCATCGGCGGCAACGCCGGGGCGCGGGTCTTTACTCAACAAAAAAAAGGAAGGTAAAATGACAATGAAACTCATGGCTGCGGCCGTCCTGATGGCGGCGATTACGGCGACAGGCGCGGAGACGGACGCTCCGAAGATTGGAGAGCCGGTCAAGCTCGACACGCCCGTCATATTCATTGGCGACTCGATGATGAAGATGCTCGGCAAGGGCATGGAGAAGGCCTTCAAGGCGAAGAATCTGACTCCGGCCGAGTCGTTCTCGTCGCTCGGTTCAGGACTTGCCCGGCCGTCGGTCTTCAACTGGCCGGCGAAGGCCAAGGAACTCTGTGAGCGGGTGAAGCCGAAGACAGCGTTCATCGCGCTGGGTACGAACGACAGGCAGAGCCTTGAGAGCCGTACGGGCAGCATGGCCGCAGTGGGGACGGACGAGTGGCGCGTCGAGTACAAGTGCCGCATCGAGGAGCTTCTCGACGCCCTCTACTCGAACGGCATAACCCACGCCGTGTGGATGCTTACTCCGCCGATGAAGTCCGACGTCAACGAGCAGCACGCGCAGCTCGTCGCCGGCATCGTCGCCGAAGTTGCGGGCGACAAGAAGTACCGTGACAGGTTCCACAGGTACGACATGGGCAAGGTGCTCACGATCCGGCCGGGACGCTACACCCAGACTATCATCTCCAAGACGGGCGCGGCGATCTCGGTGCGAGACACTGACGGCATCCACCTGTCCTACCAGGGCGCGAAAATCGTCGCGGAGGACGTGCTCAGGACCTACTGGCCCGACAAGAAGTAACCCGCAGGAGGCACGATGAGGATAAATGGACTGGCAGCCGTGATGGCGCTGGTCCTGGTCGCCGGTTCGGCTTGCGCCGCTACCATCCAGGACGAGTTCAAGCGAGTGATCGACGAGTCCCGCCAGACGGACGTTTCGGTAACGCCCGCCCAGGCGCTCATGTATCACGGACTCGGTCTCGTGCAGGAGGAGGAGTTCGCGGAGGCCATTCCCTTCCTGGAGGAGGCGATCTCGCGCGACCCCGCGCTGGAGGCCGGCTGGGAGGGCCTCGGCTGGTGCTACGTGCGGACCGGCCAGCAGAAACGAGCACGCGACCTGTGGTTCCGAATGCGCGACCTCATGCCCGAGAAGGCCAAGCCCCATGCGCTCGTTGCGCAGTACGAGATCCTCGAGAAGGACTGGGTGAAGGCGGACGAGTCCTTCCGCAAGGCCCTCGCCATCAATCCGCGTGACTACGACCTAAAATACTCATTCGCGCAGAACCTGATGCGACTGGGCGAGATCGAGGAGTCCGAAGCGGTTTTGAAGGGGCTCGTCAAGGAGAACCCTGACCGCGTCGACATCCAGCACACCTACGCCCAGATGCTTGCGAACCGCTTTCAGGACGAGGACGCGCTCAAGATCTACCGCGACATCGCGGAAGTCATCTCGGACAACGCCCTCATAAAACTCGAGCAGGCCGCGCTGGAGCTGCGGGTGGGCGAGCTGGAGAAAGCCGACCGTCTTTGCCGGGAGGTTCTCGTGCTGGAGCCCGATAACATGGCGGCCATGCGGCTCCGGGCCGACATCGCGGAGCTTTCGGGCCAGGAGGACGTGACCCCGCTCGAGGCGCTTATCGATGCGACCACCAACCGCCTCATGCGCTCGGAGTACCTCACCCGGCTCGCGAGCCGGTGCGTGGCCATCAACCGGGTCAATCCCGAGCGCTACAAGACCGACAAGATCATCGACTGGCTGCAGGAGGCGGTCAAGGCCGATCCCCTGAACATGCAGGCTCGCAACCTCCTGGCCGAGCTTTGCTACCAGTCCGGCCGGTTGATCCTCTGCCGCAGACAGATCGAGGAAATCCTCCTCAAGTACAACCACCAGGAAGTGCGGGCGCTTGCACTGCTCTTCGAGGTGGAGATCAAGGAGCGGAAATTCGAGGCCGCGCAGCGCGTCCTGCGTGAGTGCTTCAAGCATTTCGACCGCGACGACCCGATGATACACTACTACCGCGCGCGCCTCCATTCCGCCCAGGGCGAATACGCAAAGGCGTTGGAGGAGGCGAAGCGGCTCGAGGAGGCGGGGTCGAAGAGCTCCGTGTTCACGCTCAAGTACACCGGCCTCACCGAAAGCGACTGGATGCCGCAGACTAGCGTGAGACGCCTGACGGAGCACATCCGTTCGCTGCAGCGAGCCGGCTGGGAGCTGGTCTCGGCGGATGAGATTCCCCGGATCATCGGTGCCGCGGACCGCCACGCAAAAACCGCCAAGGCCGGCCGTCGGAAAGTGCGGCATCTCGTCGACGAGCAGGCCGACGAGGAGGAAGTGCCTATCCCGGCGAAGTTCTTTGACCATGTCGGCTGGATGATCACGGGCCTGCATTACCTCAAAAATGACAAAAAAGAGGCGAGAAAGGTCCGCGAGCGCAGGCGATCCGAGCAGGATGAAGACGACGATACCGACGACGAGGAAGACGGGGATGACGAGGAATCCCTTGGCCCCCGGTTGACCTTCGCGGTGACGTTCGACACCGCCCGCCGCTCACAAATGGTGCTGGGCACCCGCGTGGCGGAGGAGTTCGGCGTTCCTTTCACGCTCTTCACCCCCTCCGAGGAACCGGAATCTTTCGAGCCCAGTCGGCTTGAATGGGATGAGATTCGCCAGTATGCCAAAACTGGCAACTGGATCGTAGGATCCTCGCTCCGCTTCGGCGAAAAGAAGGAGCCTGTGGACAAGGAGGGCAATGACATGCGAGACCCTCTGAACAACCGCCTGTGGAAGGCCGACCGCAACCGGATCGAGTCGATGAACGAATGGGACCGGCGTATCCGCCACGAGTTCCGCGACAGCCGCGCCAAGATCCGCAAGGAGATGGGCTCGAACGACTGCGCCGTGGCCATGGTGGCCTACCCCCACGGCTCAGTGGGGCAGGTTGGCGCGTGCAACATCAACACCAAGCGCTCGATCAGCGACAGCATCATCTCCGAGGCCGCCAGCTCCTATAGCCTCGGCTTCGTGCAGAGCACCACAGGCTTCACCTTGACCGGTGACGACCCGATGATAGCGCGCCGTTACGAGCCCAGTTGGTCGGACGAGGGCGAGGACGTCGTCCGGCACGCCTACGAGTTCCATCCCTACTTCCTGGGCCGCCGGATGCGCGCCGAGCTGGCGATGCTCCTCAACCAGCCGAACGAGGCGAACAGGATCGTGGCCAGCCTGCGCAAAGGCGGCTATCCCGAAGACCTGTGTACCAAGCTTGACTACAACATCCGCCACCGCTTCCGCAACCGCGTCTCCACCAGCATGCGCCCATTGCTGGAGACGGTCTCGGGCGGGACGTCCGCGCACGACGCGGAGCGCGACGACCGCAACGACACGACGAACCGCCGGAACGATCCCGGCGAAGTCGGGGAGACGAAGCAGGTCGCGGGCGACTTGCGCGAGCCTGAGCTCGAGTGGCAGATGTCCAAGGAGAAGGAAACACCTTGGTTCGATCCATCCCATCCCTACGGGCAGATCGACTTCTCCCACACCAAGGCCAACGACCAGGTGGAGGTCGTCAGGTACGGCGCGAAGGCCGGGGCCAACTGGAACGACAGGATAGGCCTGTACGGCGAATACCACAAGGGCGAGATCAAGCAGACTGTCCGGCCCTACTGGAACGCGCAGACGATGTCCGACTTGGACTACGGGGATACGAAGTACAAGTTCAAGGCCGACACCGAGGACTGGCGCGTGGGCATGAACTGGCGCCTCGATTCCGGGGTGTTCCTCTTCGGCTCGGGGGGTGTGTCGACGCGCAAGCCCGACTACTCCGGCAAGTACAGGCACGATGATTACGAGAACCTGCAGGATCATCGCGGCAGCGAACATTTCTCGCGGATGCACAAGAACGACGAGATTGTGTTCTCCTTCGGCGCCCGGTGGAACCCAGAGGACAACTTCTCCGTAATGACGCTCTTCGACCACGACTACGTGGCCTCGGCTGTCAAGGACGTCACGTACGACTCCCTCGCCCTCACGGCGGCGTGGCTGCCGTACGACTACTGGAAGCTGTCCGGCCGCACGCAGTACTGGACCTACAGCGACGACAACGCAATGTACTTCATGAACCTCGAGTCCCTGTGGTCCTCCGAGTCCATGCCGACGGTCTGGTACGGTCTGAGGTTCAACACCACCACGACGAGCGACGCCTCCGATTTCTACTGGACGCCCTACTGGGACAAGCGCGTTCTGGGCGTGCTGCGCTACGAGACGGATTCGGACAAGCTGCGGTTCCGGACAGACCTCTTGGGCGGCTTCGCCAAGAGCGACGGGCGCGGCGGCTTTGTGATGGACGACGAGAAATATACCGACCGAGACACCGACTGGGAGGCCATCTGGGGTTTTGGCGGCCTCTACAGCTACGACATCACCGACTGGCTGACGGTTTCGGTGGAATACGACATCCTGGCCATGAGGTCCTACATCGACCACATGGTGCTTCTCTACCTCCTAACCCATTTCTAACGCCACTCCGGTTACCCATGACATCGTAAAGGAATATTCGCATGACAATCCAAAATCATCTCAGCACGCATGGCGGAGCCAGCGGGGGCGCGAAACCCCTGATTCTGGTCGTTGACGATTCCAACGTCGCGCGAACCATCCTCCGTATCACATTCCAGAAAGAATTTGAGGTTCACGAGGCTTCGGGCGGCGCCCAGGCCATCGAGATGCTGCGCAAGGGCCAATACAACTACTCCGCCATCATTCTTGACCTCGTCATGCCGGAGGCGGACGACGGATGGTCGGTGCTGAAGTTCCTGCGCGAAAGCGGCATCATCAAGACGGTGCCAGTGGTGGTGGAGACCGCCTCGGCCATCGATCTTGAGATTGTCACGGAACTCTATGAAAGCGGTGTGTGGAAAGTGGTCGGCAAGCCATTCGACGGAAAGATGCTGCTGGCGCTGGTGAAGTCCGCTTGCGAGAGGGCGAATGACGTCGCCGCCGCCATCGCCTCCGCGGGCGGGGAGCTAAATGCCGTCCTCGAGGGGACCGCCGCCGCCGTCTTCGCGGTCGATGCCGCTACGGGAAAGGTCTTGCACGCCAACAGCCGCTTCAACGCGCTGGTCGGCTACTCGCGGACGGTCGGCTTCACGCTTGCGGACGTCGTGGGGCAGAACGCCGAGCTCTTCAACGGGATCGTCAGGAACACGGTTGACACCGGTTTCGGAGGCCCCATCCTGGTCGATTCGCTCAAGCCCAACCACGTGGACGTGCTTTTCTGCGAGCTGATGAAGTTTTCGGGCGCTCGCCACGACCTGGTGGTGGGCACGCTGATGGACATCACCGCGATGGTGAACCGCATGCGCGAGCTTGAGGCTGCCGTGGCGGCGGGGGGTAGAGCCTAAATGGCGAAGAAGATCATGAAGGTTCCCATCGGGATCCCGGTGCTGGATGACAAGTTCTCTGGCATCTACGTCGGCCACATGACGTTTCTGACGGGAGCCTCGGGCGAAGGCCGCGAAGTGGCCGCAGGCGCGGTGCTGAACAGCTACTACCAGCTGGAGGAGCAGGTCCTGGCCGTCTTCGCCGAGTCCGATGACCGTATCGCAATGCGGGCGCGCGAAGTCGGCTACGATCTGGAGAAAGCCAGTGAAATCGGCGCGCTCTCGATCCTCTACCATTCCTACAAGCCGGGCGAGGTGCTGCCCGTCAGGGAATCGCTTGAGGAAATAATCGCGGAGGCCCACCGCATCTCGGCGGCCGTCCTCTTCATCCAGGACGCCCGGCCCTGGTTAGAAGTCCATCCTGTTTCCGCCGTTCCAGAGCGCGTTGCGGAATTCATCTCGACGCTCGAAGAATCCGGGCTTACCTCCATCGTGGCCTTGCCGGAACCCGTCTCCGCCGCCGCCAAGAAGGTGTGGGAGGAGATGAAGAACAGAACCTCGATCGCAATGCAGTTCCACCGCGACAGGATGGGCAACTACTTCATGAAGGTGCTCACCTACATGGGACTGACGGCGAACATCCGCCTGCCATACGAGGCATCGCTGAAGTTCGTGCCGCGGAAAGGGTTCGTGAAGGACGTGGAGCCCGTGGCCGTCCCAACGTCGTCGGGCGCATCACATGCACCTGCCGAGCTAAAGGAGGCGCCGGCGGCCGCAGTGTCCTTCTCCCATGGGGCAGATCCGGCGATGATGGACATGACGCAGTCCATACTCGGCCAGATTTCGCATTTCGTGCCGCCGCCCAAGCCCACCCCCGCGCCCATGCCCACCCCCGCGCCCATGCCCACCTCCGTGCCCATGCCCACCTCTATGCCCAAGCCCACCTCCGTGCCCATGCCCACCCCCATGCCCAAGCCCACCCCAGCAGCGCCCGTGCCCGAAAGGAGAGACCGTCCGAAATATTCGTTCGCTGCCGCCGAGGCAGAAACGAAAAAACGCGCAAAATATTCGTTCGCCGCAGCAATGAAGGAAGGAAGTTGACATGTACGAAAAATACTGGAATCTCAGGGAAGCGCCGTTCGTCAACTCATACAACCCTCGGCAGCTCTACCTCTCAAGTCAGTTCGAGGAGGGCGTGGCACGCCTATTCTACCTGGTTTCGGAAGGGCGGGTCGCCGGCATCCTCACCGGTCAGTTCGGCATGGGCAAGTCCTTCCTCCTGTCCAACCTGACCGAGCGCATCAACCAGGCGGGCATCCCGTACATCCGCATCGACGCCATCCCCAAGGGACACCTCGCGCTGCTGCGCCATGTGATCGCCGGCCTGGGCGTGAAGGGGACGGTCGCCTCGATCGCGGACGGCCTCATGACTCTCCAGGAGCTCTCCCACAAGCCGGGCGCCCTGAAACACCACGCGATTCTCATCGACGAGGCGCAGTATCTGGGCGACGACGACGGGCTCTACCTCATCCACTACCTGAGCAACCTGCGCCTGACCTCCGGCGACGGACGCGAACAGCAGCTCGCCACGGTCATCATGGCCGGCATTCCGGAGCTTCTTGACATGGTGCGTTCCTACCAGTCCCTGCGCGCCAGGGTGCAGCTTACCTGGACGCTCGCCCCCCTCTCGCAAAGCGAGACCATCGAGTTCGTCCAGCACAAGGTCATGGCGGCGGGCGGCGACATGTGGATCTTCAACCACGAGGCCCTGTCCGAACTTTTCCGCCTTTCCGGCGGCGTGCCCAGAAGCATCACCAACATCTGCGACACCGCGCTAATGCTCGGCTACGTGGCCAAGGCTCCTGAGATAGACGCCGCGATCATACAGCAGGCGGCCGAGGACGTGGACATCCTGCCGAAGGAGGGTTGACCGGTATGGGGGACTTGCTTCAGAACGACCTCTTCCATCTGGTGTTCGGCATTCTCGCCGCCATCTTCCTTCTGAGCGCGCTGGTAAACGCGATCCGCTCGCGCATTCGGAGCAACCGGCGCGAGACAGCCAGCATCATCAAGAACAACGGCAACACGGGCAACGAGCACGCTCCCGTAAGGCTGGAAAACCCCTTTGCCGGTGGGGCGAACCCTCCGGGTGAGCCGCAGCGGCTCGACGGGACGCCTCGCCCAACCCAGGCGCCCGTTCCGGAATCCGCAACTGTCGTCGCCGCCGCCAATCCCACGGGCCAGTCCGTCAAGGCACCGGCCGAAGACGACGAGGAGTACGTGTGGCGATGATCTTCCAAAGGGCTATGAAAAGGCTCCTGTCGCCCGCCTGCGCCCTCGCTGCCCTGGTGGCGTCGGCCGCCGTGACGTCTCTCGAGTGGGACTTCGCGAAAACGGCGGAGGATCGGGTCTTCGTGGACGTGAAGCCGACGCCATCCCGCTCCGGCGTTCCGGCGGGCGCCATCGCGCTCGACATCAAGCTTTTCGAGGGGGCCGCTTCCGTCAGGGCCGCAACGTTCCACTTGAAAATCGGCGGCGACTGG
>CACWIW010000159.1 GCA_902761035.1 uncultured bacterium
GCGAAGGTGATGTTCTCGGCAGTGCGCGTCTCGTTGACGACCATCCCCATCGTCACGGCTTCCTCCATGTACATGTCGACCATCTTTGAGAAGATGTTGTCGATGTCGTATGCCGAGACGGGCTTCATGATTGGTTCGCCCTTCGCGTCCACGAGCTTCGTGACGGTCCACACCTCCGTCTCCTCGTCCTTGGAGATTTCCGTCATCGGACGCTTCGCGCCGACGAGGGCCTCGTAGAGGGCGAACTTGCCGTACGTCTCGAGCGCCGTGCGGATCTTCGGCTTGATCTCGTCGTCCTTGGCAAGGAGAAGCTGCTGAACCTTGGTCTCGATGGTCTCTTCGATTATCTCCTCGTCGGTGATGCCCTGCTTGGCGCATTCGGCGCGAATCTCCGCCTCGCAGGACTTGCGGGCCTCCTTAATGTACGGCTCGCGGACCTCATCTGCGATACACTTGAACTCGGCGTTGATGCTGTACGCGAGGTCTTTCGACTCGTCGGAGTGCGCGACATTGGTGATGCCGGCCTGGCGGGAAAGCCAAGTCTGGATATTGCCGCTCTTCGCCTCCATGCAGCCGCCGTTGAAGACGTACATGAACTCGGGGACCTGCTTCGTCTTGTCGGTCATCTGCGCGGCAACCTGGAGGAAACCGTCGATGACGGAGTCGATCGTCTGCAGGATATAGCCCTTCTTGCCGTGATCGTCGAGGCCTTTCGCGTTGTCTTTGACGTGGATGGCCAGGTTGGCCAATTTGACCTTCTCTTCGCAGTCGGATCCCCGTTCCACCCGCGTGAGGGTGTTGCGGATGGCGGCAACCTTGGCAACTTCGTCAAGCTGCCTGTTGAGTTGGGCAAGATTCGGCGGATTGGCCTTGGCAAGAACGGCCTTGAACTCCTCGACCACGGCGGCGACCTTGCCGGCGTTGGGGTTGTCCTTGTAGCCGCCGGTAATCCTCGCCTCCGTCGCCCGCTGAGCCTCGATTATGGCCTGCTTTTCGAGCCAGATGTCGTACTGGTCCTGGAGCTTCTGCGTGAGGCGCGAAAGGGTTTTGCCGCGGAACATGTTCGTGAAGAAGTTACCGCTTGCGAAGCGGACGTTCACCTTGCCGTCGTCAAACCTGACGTTGAACGTGTTGCCGTTGGTCGTGCTGCCCATGACGGTGATCTTCCCGCCCACGGGCGCCTCCCCCTGGAGGAAGTGGTCCGCGAACGAAACGTCTGCGATATGATCTACTTTGATAGCCATTGTTTTGCTCCTTCCTGTTTTCTTTGCCCTGTTTACACGCCACCGGGCAAAAGGTTACACAAGTGTACCAAACAGTCTGGATCTTGTGCATAACAATTTTCCCTCTTGTGCCAAGTAAGAGGATATGGCATAATAAACGGACACGGCGAATAAGTCTTACTTGAAGGGAAATAATGAAAAATATACTTCTTGCCTCTGCGGCACTTTTTTGCGCGGCGCTCTCCGCAACCGCCGGCGAACGCGGCATCTTCGGGCTATACGGCGATACGCCCGACGCCAAGCACGCCTGGGCCGTGCATGACTTCAACCGCCCCTACCCCAAGCAGGTCGAAACGCCTCCCGGCAAGCCGCCGTCCGACGCTATCATCCTCTTCGACGGCACGCAGAAGAGCGTCGACGAGAACTGGTGCGACAGAAAGGGCAACCCCACGAAGTGGCGCGTGAAGGACGGCCTGTTCGTCTGCACGCCCGGTTCCGGCCTCGCCTGCACGCGGCGTGCGTTCGGCGACGCCCAGTTCCACGTCGAATGGCTCAGTCCCGTCGCGGACGCGAAAAAGCACGGACAGCTCGGCGGCAACTCGGGCGTGATCCCGATGGGCCGGTACGAAATCCAGATCCTCAACTCCTACGACCCCGACCCCTCCGCAGACGTCGAGCGCAACTACCCCGACGGCATCGCGGCCTCTGTCTACGCGCAGAACCCACCCCTCGTCAACGCCAGCCGCCCCGCCGGAGCATGGCAGACGTACGACATCATCTTCCACCAGCCCATCTGGAAGGACGGCAAGGTCCTCCACCCCGGCACCGTCACCGTGCTCCACAACGGCGTGCTCGTGCAGGACGCCTGGGAGCTCGAGGGCATGGCCACGCACCGCGTGCGCATCCCGCTGCGGCAGCACGCCGCGAAACTTCCGTGGATGCTCCAGGACCACGGCGACCCCGTCCCCTTCCGCAACATCTGGATCCGCGAGATCCCCTCGCGCTGGGACAACACCACGCACTCCGAGATGTCCGCGAAGGAAGAGGACGTGCGCGCCCTCCGCGAGAAGACCGCCGCCGCGCTCTTTGCCAAAATCGACGTGAAGGTTCCCGACGCAAAGAACGTCAACGGCATCCTCGAAGTGCTCTCCTACTCGAAGAAGCCCGAATACCTGAAGGCTGCACATTCGCTCTGCGCCGGATACGACGCCTGGCTGAAGGCACTTCCGCCGGACAAACTAGCGGCAAACAAAAGGTACATCAACGGCACGCTCAAAGGTTTCAACGTGCTGATCCGCAACAAGGTCATCGGCGCCGACGACTATCCGCTCCGCGCCACCCTTGAACAATTCTCCAAGCAGAAATGAGGAACAACCAATGAAAACAACTCGTCGATCGTTTCTCGCATCCGCCACGGCCGCCGCCGGACTCGTCCCGCTCGCCGGCTTCCCGGCGGTCGTCTCTCGCCGCAGCCCCAACTCCATGCTCTCGCACGCCTGCGTCGGCACGGGCAACATGGCGTTCGGCGACCTCAACGGGCTCCGCAGCCACCCTCACATCCACATCACCGCGCTCTGCGACGTGGACGCGAACTACCTCGCCCGCGCCAAGAAGCTCTGCCCGGACGCGCGCGTGTACCGCAACGCGCACGAGATGTTCGAGAAGGAAGGCAACCGCATCGACTCGACCAACGTCTCCACGCCCGACCACTCACACGCCGGGTACGTCCTCGACGCGCTCGCGCGCGGACTCAACGTCTACGGACAAAAACCCCTCTGCCACGACCTCGCCGACTGTCGCAAGATCGAGAAGCTCGCCGCCGAGAAGAAGGCCGTCACGCAGCTGGGCACGCAGATCGCCGCTTGGCCGTGCGACCGCCAGACCGTCGCATTCCTGAAGAGCGGCCTCATCGGCGAGCTGAAGCATGTCTGGATATTTTCCAATCGCGGCGGGCACACCACGGCCGACCACACGTGGCCGCTCGCCGAAGCACCCGTGCCAGAAACTCTCAACTGGAAATCGTGGCTCGACGGAGCGCCGTTCCGTCCGTATGTGCCGAAAGTATACCATCCCGGTAAATGGCGTTTCTGGCGCGACTTCGGTACGTCGTGGCTCGGCGACCTCGGCCTCCACCTGCTCAGCCCCGTCTGGATCGGACTCGGCCTCGGCACGGCCGGCCCCACGTCCGTCACCGCCGAAGTGCCCGTGGAGCCGGAGCCGCAGCGTACGCAGTTCTGGCCGCGCATGTCGCATATCACGTGGGAGATGCCCGGCTGCGCGGCGTCCGGCGGCAAGCCTTTTCCTATAGAATGGTGCGACGGCAACCTCGCGGATCCGAAGATCGCGGCGAAGACGCCCGCGAACTACCTGCCGCGTCCGGAGTTCAAGGAACTGTTCGCGAAAAGCTCCATCGGCAAGCAGCCCCTTCAGGGGCGCGTGGTCGAAGGCACGGAAGGCTGGCTCCTCTCGGTCCACTACGACAAGCCCCCAGCCATCGTGCTCAAGAACGGCGGCACGGCGCCCGCGCTGCCGAAGGTGGGCAAGGTGCCCTCGCACTGGCACGAATACATCAACGCCTGCCTGAAGGGCGGCACGACCACCAGCTCATTCTCGTGGGCCGGACGCCTCTCGGAAATGGTGCTGATCGGCAACGCCGCAATGTCAAAGCCCGGCGTGAAGCTCGCCCTACCTCTTACTGTATAAATGCGTCAAAACTCTGCGCCAGCCATCGACCCCGTCCAGTCCGCATATCGCAAGCATCCACATCTTCCCCTCGGGGCGGTACGATTCGCCGGGCGCGAGGATGAGTTCTTCCTCCGGCGTGAACCTCGCGTCCGGGTGCTGGCTGCGATCGCCGTCCATAATGTGGTACTGGATGAGCGTGGCGAGCGGCGCGAACGACACTCCGCCGTAGTACGCGCCGTCCGACTTCCTGAACCAGGCGTCGCGCAGCGGGGCTTTCCAGAGGTTCGGCACCGTCTTGATCTGCATCGCGAGCTTGTCCGCGAAGTATGGCGCATACTCCCTGAAGTAGAACGACCCTACGTCGATTGGCGCACCGCCAACGTTCTTAGCCTCCACGAGCTCGCAGAGAAAACGTGGACTATCCGCATACGGCGTGATCGCATGCTTCAGCGAAAACCTTCCTCTGTTCGCGCAGTCGCCCTCCGCCGTTACGAAAAGCGTCCCGCCTTTTTTGGAAGGCTTCCATTCCACCGCAGTCACGCGGGTCGCGTCATACCATCGTAACGCCCCGCCCAAACTCTCGTTCAGCATACCAGTGTAGCTGCCGAGGTCGATTCCGTTGAGCGAGACGCTGTCGAGCATAAACCTGCCGCCGATTTTGCCGCGCAGGACAAGCCCAGCACCGTTGGAAAGCACGTAGGTGCCGCCGTCGCGACGGAGCGCGACGCGATTTGTGGACGAGACGGCCGACTCCCCGAAAAGTGCAAAAAACTCGTTTGCCGTCAAGCCTTCCTTCTTTTTCAGCACATGACGTTCGACAGGCAGTGAGATTTTTGCACCAGAAGCGACCTCCTTGTGGAGACGCGTAAACATCTCGGTAATTTCGGGATAGACGTCACCGTTCTCGTTGATTAGCCCGTAGTTGGAGTCCTCCGGGAAGGCGTCGCTGATTCCTGCGGCAGGTTCGTCCACCCACATGAAGTAGTCGTATCCTACAAAGAACGGAAGCGACAACATCGTCCGCGCAAAGAGTTCCGTCGCCTGCGTACGTTCGCGTTGTGTACGGAAGCGCTGCCCGGCACCGCCGGTGCATGGAAGCCCCGAATCGAGCGCGGGGAAGCTCCACTCCGTGACGAGCATCGGTTTCTTGACGTAGCCGTACTGACGCGTGAACGCATCCGCCACGCACTCTGCCTTTGCCGAACTGCTCATGTACACGACGCCCCGGTCGATGTCTGCCCACGGATAGATGTTGAACGTCACGAGGTCGCAGTACTTGCCGGAAACCTCCCACACGACGGGATGCGCGCCCCAGAATCCGGCAAAACGCGCGCCCATCACGATGTGGTTCGGGTCGTGGCGGCGGATCGCCTCGCACGACACGCGGAAGTAGATGTCTGCCGCGAGCTTCAGGAACGCCAGTTTGTCGTCATCTGAGGGATTGCCCTTCACGCCGCGCTCCGCGAGGAACTTGCGCTGGGCGACCTTCGCGCTGTGAGTATCGGGAAGCTTCGCCACTTCGTCGAAGAGTCCAGTATCGCTGCGCCCGCGTCCCCACCACGCGAGCTCGTTGTCGATGAAGTAACCGAAGAGCCACGGGTCGTCACGATGCGGGGCGCAGCCGGTGCGTGCCTTCCAGTCAGCCCACTCCTCGAACTGCGGATGGAACACGTTCGGGAAGGCGGAGCACGGACGGCCCTCGTTGGGGCAGATGTAGAGGTCGGGACGATTCGGATTCCTGCACAGCCCATCCCCGATGGAGAGGAACACGGTATGGACGAGCCCCCTGTGCTTGAGCGCGGGGTCGCATCCCGCCCCAAGGAGATTGAAACCCCACTTCTTCAAGTGGGCGAGCGTATCTTCCTCCCAATCCGCCTTGTTCGGGAACTTCCGCTTGTTCACCTCAAGATGGATGCTTCGCTTCGTACGCTGGCTGTAGTGCCCCTGGTACTTCACGTGGTCTATACCTAACAGCACCATGCCCCTTCCGAGCGGGTCGATCACGCGCCAGCGGCCTTCCTTCACCACAAGGCGGAAGAATCCCGTCGCCTTGTCCCTGACGTCCGCGAGGAAGCTGCTGCTCGCGTAGGTGGGAATTTCGCGCTTTTCTTCCACAAAAGACGCACATGTGAATGGCGAGATGATAAACGTACCGCGAAACGAGCCGACGGCATGAAATGCCGGCCGACCGCACGCGACCGCCTTACGGTAGGGCGAGGCGTCCCGCCGAGCCGCCGCAGGAAGCTCGTATGCGCATGAGAAGAGGACTTCGCCGGAGGATTTCTTGATCTCGCCGATGATCACGCGCGCCGTGCGATCTAGTCGGAGGGACACATCGTATGCCTCGCCGTAATTCCATTTTTCCCTGTGTACACGCCGTAGGCACTTGAGCTTGTCGATGTCCTGCGAGAGCCACACGCCGTCACGCATTTCGCACAGTTCAAATGTGTGCTTCTCGGGGCCATCCTCCGGCGGCGAGCGCACAAGCGCGACGTGCCAGAAGTTCCGGTCATCATCGTGGATCGCGACGCCTAGCGTCGCCCATCCGGTCGTGCCCGCGCCCTCTGGACGCACCTCCGCCTCGATGCTTACCTCCTCAGCGCGCGGATGGTCCGCCAGTGCGAACGGTGACGAGCCGTCGGTCTTCAGCGTCCGTGAATCCGCGTCGTACGTCCACGCAAGCGGATTCATCACCAGTCCCGCCGCCGTTGTGGCAGCGGGAAGAAATGCAAACGCAAGCCCGGCTACAAGCGGGCCGAGAGCGTGGTAGCGCATCGCCTACTCCAGCGGTGCGCAGTTGACGCCCTGAGCGAGAAGACGCTTACGGTGCGTCTCCATGCGAGCGCGGAAATTTGCAAAGTCAGGTTTCTTGTCGCCAGTCCACACCGCCTCTGCGAGGGCGCACGAACGCGGCCACATCTTCCAGTCGAGGTCGTACTCGTTCCAGGTGTATTCGGACCAGTTGTTGCCCTGTCCGCCGAGGATGTGTCCGCGAAGTTCCGGCGGAATGCCCTCGCACGGATTGAACGAATGGCATTTCTCGAGCGTGACCTTGCCGCCGATGTACTGGAACGGATCGTCCTTGAGGCCCTGTCCGTAGTCGATGTAGCAGTGCGTACGGGGTGTCATCACGAGGTCGTGTCCGCGCTTCACGCACTCGAGCGGCGTGAGGAACCTGTGCCCAGCCCCGCCGCCGCCCGCGCGCCAGCTCATGCCGATCGCGCTCTTCGGCACGTCGCCGAGGAGGTACTCGTCCCAACCAATGGGACGCCGTCCGCGTGCCGCGAGGAACTTGACGAAGTGACGAGTGATCCACGGCTGCAGGCCGTGGACGTCGGCGATGCCCTCCTTCTTCATGCGGGCCTGGCATTTCGGACACGTCTTCCAGCGGTCTTGCGGACACTCGTCGCCGCCGATGTGTACGACGTCTCCGGGGAAGAGCTTGCACACGTAGTCGAGGACATCCTCCATGAACTTCACCGCCTTGTCGTTGCCGATGCAGAGGACGTCTTTCTCGATGCCCCACGCGCAAAGCGGTCCCTTGCCTTTCAGGCGCTCGGGGAAACACGCGAGCTCAGGGTAGGCCGAGAGAGCAGCATAAACGTGCCCCGGAAGCTCAATTTCTGGAATTATGACGACGTGGCGCTCCGCTGCATACGCGAGGATTTCCTTGATGTCCGCTTCGGTGTAGAAGAACGGACCGTACTTCTCGCCGTTGAGGAGGTGCGAGTAGTCCTTCATGTTCACGTGCGGACGCGTCCCGTGCTTCGCGCTCGCCGCGCGGACGGATGCATGGCGCGCCAGTTCCGGGTAGCCGGGAATGTCGAGCCGCCACCCCTGGTCATCGGTGAGGTGCCAGTGCAGGCGGTTCATCTTGTGCTGCGACATGACGTCGATCACGCGCTTGATCTTCTCCTTGCCGAAGAAGTGGCGGCAGTCGTCGATGAGGAGCCCGCGCCACTTGTACTGCGGCGCGTCTTTGATCTCCACGCACGGGAGCGTCTTCTTCCCCGGCGACTTCAGCTGCGCGAGCGTCATCTTCGCGTAGAACGCGCCCGCCGCGTCTGAGCTGCGGATCGTCACGCCGTCCTTCTTGACCGACAGCTCGTACCCCTCTGGCGGAATGGACGCCACCGTTTCGAACTTCGGCTCGCCCTTCGCGGCGCATTCGCCGCCGGTCACGGACATCTCACGCGGCGCGGGGATTATCGCCAGTCCTGCGGAATCCGCTGCTGTCGCGGCTTCCGCCATAAGGACGGTACATGCCGACAAGGCCAATCTCAATGACTTCATTTTGTTCCTTTCTTTTTTCTCACCTGCATGAAGGTGTAGGGGGGCATGGCGTTTATTTTACCAAATAATTTCCTTCTCAGCCAAAGAACTTGGGGAACTGGTCGCGGGCGAAGTAGGACGGACAGGTGAGGACGTGGACGTAATTTTCGATGTCGCCGCCGACGTTTTTCACCTTCCCGTCCCTTTTCTGGATGGGCACCTTGCCAGTCTGGACGGGCTCCTCCTGCACATCCTGCCAGCCCGCCCCCTCGATGACCTTGCCTTCTTTCTTGAGCTGTTCGGCTTGGGCGATCACGTCGTCGAGGCGACTGACGGCCGCGTTGTAGCTGCCCTCCGAAAGGCGCGGGCGGATGGAGTCGAGGTAGGCGTTGCGCTTCAGACCCTCCTTCAGTTCCATGAGGGCGTTGTAGGTCTCGCTGTCGATCTTGTCCGGCACGGCAACGGTCTTCACGCCCGTCACGTCCCTGATCACGTAGATGATGGCCTTGTTCTTTATCTTTGAAGCGTCTACCGTGAGGCAACCGTTTTCGTCGGCGCTGAAGCAGGGATCGGTGAGCAGATGTTCACACTCTTCTTCAATGTGGCGCGAGTCGATTTCCTTGGCCAAATTTTTGAGCTTCGCCTTGAAGGTTTGGGTACGGTTCTTGTCGAAGGTGAACTTCACCGCGCCGGTGCGGTACTGCGAGTAGCCGGCGTCATTGTCGATGCCTTTGACGGTGACCTTGTGCGTCTTCACGTCAACGTGGACGAAGTAGTTGCGCCCGTGGCGGTCGGCCTGCCCGGTCACGAGGTCGAGCCACTGCAGGCGGTTGAGTTCGCGCTTGATGTCGGCGAGGACTTTGCTTTGCTCGTTTTTAGGCAGGCGTTTGAAGTCCTTCAGCGACATCCCGGTCTCGGGCGAAGAGGGTGGATCCTCAAAGCGCAGCGAATCGGGCGTCACGCCCTTCGCCTTCTCCATGTAGAAGCCGAACACGCCGTTGTGGGATCCCGCCGAGTAGTCGACGATCATGTCGCCCATGCCAAGCGCGACGGCAGCCTTCTTGGAGGCGAAGTTGAGGTTCACGATCGTCTGTTCCGGGGCGTAGTTCTTGGCAGCGCCAGCCGCGAGGGAGGCAAGCCCCGTACGGCTCTCCGACTCGCCCTTGAAGACGACTTGCTTGCCGTCGCTGCGCGTCAGCTCATACACAGTGCCTGCCGAGCCGGAGCCGAGCAGGCGCTTCGAGACAATGTTGGCGTCCTCGTTCGCGGGATCGACGTCGGAATCCTGAAGCCCGCGCGCGCGGGCTTCGACGACCGACGAGACGGAGACCTTCCCCTTGAACACCGCCATCGCCTCCGCTCCGGTGAAGAACCGGTCGTTGCCGTGCATGCCGAGGATAATCTTTTTGAGGCCACTGATCACCGTCAGGGCGGCTTTGAGACGTCCGAACAGCTTGTTGAGTCGAGCGGCTGACGTGGTGTCCACCCGCTTTGCTTTGCTGGCCGCAGCCATCAGACTCTCACACTTGGCGCACAAGTCCGAGTAGAGATTGTTGAGCTCTATCTGCTTTTTGGAGTGATCCTTTGCGGCCTCGGCGAGTGTGTCCATTGCTTTAAAGAATTCGTCGCGGCATTTAAGCGCATTGCTGTGCGCCTTGTCAACGTGGCCGTAATCGCGTTCGTAGCCGGCGTCCTCCTTGAGCACCGATTTCGCGGTTTCGACGTAGTTGGCGATAACCTTCTGCATGACCTCGTGGCGGGCGGTCCTGAAGAGTTCCTCGGCCTTGGCGACTCCCTTCTCGAGGGCTTTCATGATGTCATTCGCGACCACCATCTTCCCACCTGCGACGGCGATGCCGTTCTTGCGGATGTCCGTCAACGCCGCCTTCATCTTTTCGATGTCGCTTTGCAGCGCGTTGAACTCGTCCGTACCGATGGTGGCGGAGGGGTTGCTTCGGAAGGCGTCAATCCTCTCCGCAAGCGGGCGCAGCTTGCCGGACACCTCCTCGTTCACGGTCGCAAGCGCGTCCGCCGTACCGTGCATCGCCAGCGCCTGACGCGGCAGCAGCTCGTCAACCTTGGCCTTGAGGATGGCCTTGACGTTGGGATCCGCGTTCTCGCCCTGGGCCGCGAGATGCAACGCGAAGTCCCTCATCTGACAGGCGAGATGGTTGATCTCCGTCGCCCGGCGGTCGCAGAGCTGCCGGAGGTCGTTCACCTCGTTGAGGAGCCCCTCGTCCACGCCATCGAACCTCGGATTCGCCTGCCGGATTTTCTCCTCGTTGCAGGACATCGCGTACAGGCTCTTGCCGAGCTGCGCAAGGAGGTCGGAGAGATCTTCCTGCGCCTTGACTGCGGCGGCAATCACCTTGCCGACCTTGGTCGAAGCGTCGAAATCCCCATTCTTGTCGAACGCCTCCGCGAGCTGTTTGCCGGTGAACTTGTCGAGCTCCTTGAGCTTCTTCGCCGCCGTATCGGCCGTCTTGGCGAGGAGCTTGAGCGAACCGGCGCTCAGCGCGCCATCGCTAACGAGTTTCTGAAAGGTCCTGTTGATCTGCTTCCCGCTGAGGCTCTTCGTCGAGGTCTTGGCGGCCTTCATGAGCAGAACGTCCAGCTGGGACACCATCTTGCCGGCGGCCTCCAACTCCGGCGCAACCACCGCGTTCGCACCCGCCTGCGCCTCTTGAGGCACCTGTGGCGCATTCTTCGGCTTCGCGGCTTCGGTACCGCGAAGGAAGTAGTCCATCGACACGTTGTTAATGTTCACGTTTTGTATCGGCATGGATTGTCTCCTTTTAACTTTTCATCTTGTTTACACGCAAGACGATCAAAGGTTACAGTCGCATCTACGATTTAGGCAGAACGGCATCGTCATACCCCTTTAACGACACTTTTTAACCGCAGAAATCAAAAAGCCCGCAAAGAACTCTTCTTAGCGCCCTTTGCGTCCTTTGCGGCTTGAAAAAAAAGAAAGCCGGCGGCGCCCTACTCTCCCGCGGGCGAGTCCCGCAGTACCCTCGGCGAAGAGGCCCTTGACTTCCGTGTTCGGAATGGGAACGG
>CACWIW010000160.1 GCA_902761035.1 uncultured bacterium
TGCGGACGCACACGGTACGAATGCGGAATGGTACAACGTCGTTTGTTCAAATGTACTGGAGGCGGTGGGAGGTGACGGCTCGGCGGGGACGCCTCGCCCCACCTTGTCGTGGCTCGATGGCGTCAATACCAATGCCTACTACTTCGTGGATGTCGTGACGACGAACGGACTAGCTCCGATATACTTCATCGGCGACCACGAATCTCGTCTTGGTAATCCAGTTGTGGTTGCGCGTGGCGGCGAGACGAACCACGTGCCGCTGCTCATCGGTGTCACCTATGCCGTCACTTCAACCGTACCGTTCTCCGTTTCGCTCCCTGACGACGGCTTCGCGTCCGTCACGACCAACAGTGTTTCAGACTACGACGTGCGCTGGCCGCTGGACTTTGTTTTTACCGAAAGAATAGAGGAATCTGGCCGCGTCTACACTGTTACGGTCGAGCCATTCGACCCCGGCGGGGTGTTGACATGGGAGGTAGGCGGAATGCGTTCTGGGACGTCACCTGGATGTGGCTGTGGATGTCTGGGCTGTGTCGGGTACTCCGTCGCGTTCAATTGTCCCGCCATCTGTACGTGCCACGGGGAATGCAAGGCCGTTGGTGGCTACGCATTTGAGAAAGCGCTTTTCGCGGTTACGGGCGGAGTGTGCCGGTGCGGCTTCGACGATCCCTTTGAATCTGGAACTGGACACGATACTAACAACGTCCCAATGCTTTCCGTGTCGTTCAGCAGGCAGGCGGTGATATTTGAGGACGCATACGAGGACAGTCCCGGCGTCGTAAAGCCAAGGCGCTCGTCGCGTGTGCGAATCACGGTTGACGCATACGGAGGAGAGCATGGCGGGGTTCTTTCGGTCTCCGCGGCGAACCTCGGCAAGCTTACGTCGATTGGAGGCGGTGTGACGATACCGATTCACTACGGACTTGCATCGGAGGAGCACTTCTATGTCACGGGTGTTTACGAAGGCGCAGAGGCGAGCGGATCGACGAACGACGTAACCTTGAGCGGCACGTTTACGGAATACTTCACTTCGCAGCGACACCAGTCCAACGACAGTCTGACTGTCGTCAGGGTGGAACTGCGGCCTCACGTAATTGCACCGAACAACGACAGCTTGAATCGCCACAGATACGGGGTGCGCGAACTGGTTCGGTATGTCCAGGAGCCATTGGCCCCGGCTGTCACGTGGAATCCCGTTGGAGGAGGCGCGATCGAGACCGTTGGCCTACACGATTACTACCGTTGTCCGCTCTATGGATGCGAGAACCCGCTTCGTGCAGAAATAGGGGCTGCCACATATCCATTCAGTGTCGAAGTTGTCGAGCCTGACGGGATGGAGTCGAAGGCCACAGGCCCCCTTGTGTATTCCAACGCCGTCCACATTGGAGAGGCTGGCGGGATCGGCATGGAACTTTACCAGTATGTCACGCCGATGGATGTCTCGTTTTCCGAGATTGCCGTGCAGGAGGTGCCATGCTTTACATACGAAGCCGTGGGTTACTTTACAAATTCGTACTTTAACGGGGCGTTTGCCCATACCGGAGGCTGGTGGGGCGCGGGGGCCGGACGCTGGTCGAATGTCAACGTTGGAAACAATAGGCTCAAGGACTCTGATATGGCCGCATACGAAACAAAGATACCCTGGCTGACACCAAGCGGCACACCTACCACGAACCCTGCATGCGCATGGACGGAAGGCCACGCCTACATGGATACGCCATTGGGCTGGAATGTAAAGGATACCAGTGGAAATACTCCTCCCTACAAACAGTTCGGCGAAAACTTACAGCAGGTGTTCAGAATCGACAGACATGGGCGTGTCGGCGTGTTTAAGCTGGATAATTGGGTTGAACGAACCACAAACGGCGTCGTGACCGTTTACGGTCCCAAGACTGAGAAAGATGAATAACTGAATGGAGGATTGAAATGAGACCAATGACACTGATGGCATCACTCCTTGCGGCGGCAGGCGTCTTAACCACCTTGCATGGATGTAAGAGGGATGAATTGCCCCCCGACGATGCCCAGCCTAGACAAGAGATAGATTCGCAGGTCAAGGACCTGGAAGAGGCATTTCAACTTTTAGGGACATGGCAGAAGTACATGGAAGCCATACGCGCCCCACGTCGAAGCGGTTTTCATGAAGATGTTTTGGGCAGTAAAATCAAACGCATCAAAGCTCCCGTCATGCGCATGAAGTATTTCAGGAAATGGTCTGACCTTGCCTTTAGCGTACAGATTGATGCAACAGACCCTGCTGCACGAAGTTATCAGTTAGAATCGTTCGACAGACTGACAGATGTAGTAGAATCACATGCGGAAACATCCGACGATGTTGACAGCCAATGGAGCATCACCCTTCGCCGTCTGAAGACATTCAAGGAGGAGATGCAGAGGGTGGAGGCTTTCTTTGAGGGGAAGGGAGGGCATGATACATTCAAGGGCAGTCTTGAAGACTGGCAGGATTACCGCAAAAAAGTGAAAGGGACGTACAAATATGAAGACAGGATGATATCGAAGTACTTCCGCGACTCGACTTGGACACAAGGTGGAAGTATGGCCTTGCGTACTTGAGAAATGGGAGAAGGAGAGGAAGAGACGTGCCGCATTGGATAAAGGGGAGGAAATGAAATGATGGACAAGAAGAGGCCGTACATTGTTGCATTGTTGGCGTTGATGTTCGTGCCGCTTGCGCTCTTCGGAGCACAAGCCATGCCGCTGCCGACATTGCCGAGCGTGGCGTTGCCGAACAGCGAGGTTGTCACGAACATCACGCTCAACGTGGATTACGCCAGGCTTGAAAGCCTGACCTTCTCGCTGGAGCTGAACGCGAGCGCGTCAAACAGCCTTTCGATTGCGGTTGGAACTGCGAATGGAGATTCATTGTCGTTTGAGGATGCCGATTTCGAGTGGGGGTACGACTGCGGGAAGTGGTTTCGCGCCGACACGGAAACGGGCAACGTCGACGAATGGACGGAGTCTGGCACGGGGCGCGTATCGCGCACTTTGACCATTGATCGTGGCGACTTCAAGCCGCAGTGGAATCGGCTGCGGATCGTCAAGCGCGGCGTTGGCGATGTCGAGGTCAATGCGTCCTATTCCAGAGAGTACACGAAGCTTTTCATCCGTCTGAGATAATCTTCGGCACCATGGTGCCGAAACGCGAAAACGATTTTCGTAAGTTCGCTGTGCGAAATTATGGTACACTAATGGCATACGGCGATGAATGTACTTGAAACCATAGAGGCGTTAAGAAGTTGGCTAGTATGGATCGGCCTGTCGACGGATGGTACGGCGGAAATTGTGTTCACCATCGACTGCGGTGCGAAGGTGCCGTTCATGCTCACGTCGGGGCGGCTTGGTTCTTCTGCTGTGACGGCGACGGAGCCGCCGATGCGTTCTGGCGAAGGCATGACCACGGCCGAGACGGCCACCAACGTGTTGTTTGCGGCTTGGCAGGGCGCGTACGACGATGCCTTCCGCATTCCGGCCGACGGCTGGTCATACCCGTTCGCGTCCGGCGTGACGGTGCTTTCGCGCGGCGAGATCCGAAAAGACATCCGTTCGCGCGATTTTCCCCGTGCCTTCGAACAGGATATCTCTCTGCTCCCCGTGGTCAAGTGGCAGCTTCTGCCAGCTGGGCGAACTGAAAGCGTGTTCTGAAAAACTTCCCGTTTCCGTCGCACGCCAATGAGAGTTTTGGTATAATGTGCGGCGATGAAACCGATAGCCACAGACACGCATGACTTCCCGAAGCTGCGGGAGAAGGGTTGCATCTACGTTGACAAGACCAGGTTCATACACCGTCTTGTCACGGATGTTGGTACAAACCTCTTCTTCATTTCGCGTCCGCGAAGGTTCGGAAAGTCGCTCACCATATCCGCCCTGAAGGCGCTCTTCTCCGGGCGGCGCGAGCTGTTCAAGGGGCTCTACATCGACGGGACGGACTGGAAGTGGGAGAAATACCCCATCATCCACTTCGAGTTCAACGACCTTACCACGACGAGCCTCGAAGAATTCGAGAAGGATCTTGCGCACCACGTGGAAGACCGATTGTCGGAGGTGGGATTCACATACGACAGTTCACGGTCCGCGCATGAAAACTTCGGCAAGGCGATAACGGAACTTGCCGCGAAGTGTAGGGAGGAAAGGGGAAACTCAGATGGCGGCGTCGTGATCCTCGTGGACGAGTACGACGCGCCGGTGGGGCACGCGCTAGGCGACATCGACTTCGCTGAGAAGGTGCGCGACCGGCTTTCCGCCGTCTATTCGCAGATGAAAAACAGGACGGGCGACATCAAGTTCCTGTTCATGACGGGCGTCAGCAAGTTCACGCGGCTTTCCGTGTTCTCCGCGTTGAGCAACATCGTCGATGTGTCGCAGAGAAAAGAGTACGCGACGATGTTCGGCTACACGGAGGATGAGCTTTCGGCAAACTTCGAGGAGCATTTGCACGAACACGCGCGGATCATGGACAAATCCTACGATGCCTACCGTGCTGAGATGAAACGGTGGTTCAACGGCTTCCGGTTTACGCCTGATGTCAAAACGACCCTGTACAATCCGATTTCCGTTGCGCTGACACTTGATGAGAAATCGGCGAGCGGATTCAAGGCGACGTGGGCGACGACGGGACGTCCGTCGATGCTGATGAACTTCCTGAAACGCGAGGACGTGCTGCGCATCGATCCAGAGGCGACGCAAAAGGTGAGGGCCGCCGCATTCGACGTTGCGGAACTTCGCGATCTCCAGCCCATTGCGATGCTCTACCAGTCGGGGTATCTCACGATAAAGGACTACCAGTCCGGGCGCTATGTGCTTGGTGTGCCTGACGAGGAGGTGCGCCAGGACCTCAACATGCTCTTGACTGGTGTTGCGGCGAACAGGAGCATGACCTGGGCGTCGCGCCTCGGCGACCATCTCCTTGAGGCCGAGTGGGACGATTTCTTCGACGGGCTGAAGTCCCTTTACGCGGCGATGGCTTACGGCCCCACGGAAGGGCGCGTCCATGAGAACGCCTACGGGCGTTGCCTGTCGTTCCTTCTGGCGAGCTGCGGCTACGAGTTCAAGATGGAAGATGTGCAGTCGAATGGACGCGCCGACATCGTGGCGAAGAATCCTGAAATGGTCTGTGTCTTCGAGTTGAAGGTGGACGAGCCCGTAGACAAGGCATTCGTGCAAATACGCAAGAAGGGATACGCCGAGCCCTACCTCGCCGACGGACGCCCCATCTGGCTGATCGGGCTCTCGTTCGACTCCAAGACGCGCCGCCTCGTCGATTACGCGGCGGAAAGGCTGTAAAACAGCAGCAGCAAAATGCAGATCGTGCAACACCACAGTCCTCGGCACTCGCCTATAACTTAACTATAATTTGCGTTTTTGCTTTCGCTGTTTGGGGTTTTGGAGCCTTGGAGAATTTAAGGAGAATTTAAATACTCTCCTAAACTCCGAAACTCCTAATCTTCCAATAGCGAAAGAAATCAAAGTTATCCTCATGTTCATTCCTACGTGAAGCGTAGGCGGCGGGCTACACGGAAAAGCGAAATCTAAAACAAAGGCAGCTTCGGCAACGCGCTGGCAGCGCGTTGTACTAGTGGGGCGGGCGGCTCGCCGAGGACGGCTCGCCCCACCTTGCGGTCACGCGGGACGCGTGACCCTACCGTTGCCGCCTTCCGGGCGGCGGATGTGGCAACGCAAATTCCCAAAATTCCTAATTGACAAAACCGCAGGGGGGGGGTAAAATAATATTTATTTGAGATTCACCGTCAAAAGGACTAACCAAGAATGAATGCTAGAAAACTGATGGTACTCGCGGCAATCTGCGCAGCGGCGGCTTTGCCGTCGTGGGCGGGGACGGTCAAGTTCCCGTACTATTCGTACATGTACCGCATGGGTTCGTCGGCCAACGACAGCTCGACCGTGCTCACGACCACGCCGAAGCTCGCGTTTTCGGGGATGACGCTTTCAGATGTGGCCAAACGCTTGGCGGAGGGTTATGTCCTCGGTGCGTACCAGTGCGGAACATCCATGGCCAGGCGCCAGATACAGGCAAAAGACGTGTTGCTCTGCCGCGATCCCGAGACGGACGCAGTCGTGAAGATTGTCGGCGTGTTCGTGTTTGTGGACGGTGGCTACACAAAGTCCGTGTCTGCGGAGTTGACAGACGGTGCAGGCGGCGTGTATGCGCGCGCCGCAGGGGCGCAGTATGTCAGCGGCAGCAATCCTAATTTCGTGTTTGCAGAGCTGGACGGCAACGGCGATGTGATCTACAGCCGCGATTCAGGCAAATCCGGCAAGGCGAATCCGGGCAACCTGGCCGTCGGATGGGAAACCGCAGGCTACGGCGCGTGTTCGCTGAGCCTCGTCAAGCTTGTCCCCAGATCGCCAGCGCTCTTCTTCGCGAACGCGCCGGGCGAACCGGTCCTGACCGTCGAGGACATACGGGACTACGACATCACAGCTGCCCTCTGCGGCGTAAGTGTGGCAGTGGCATACATAGGGAAGTCAATGACCGCCTGCAGCAGGAACGTCGAAACGAACGCGGCGGGCGTTGCGACGTCGATCCGCATCGAATTCCAGTACAAGGAGGGCTCTCACCTCAAGTGCGCCGTCGTTAAGTTCACAAATGGCGAGGGCGGCGTCTATGCACAGCAGACGCATTCGGTGTACCTGACCGGCGGGACGGTCGGCTATCATTTCATAAAGGACGACGGCACGCTGAACACAGTCACCGGCAGCAATGTTCCGGGATTCTATGGCCAATGCGGTGTCCTTAACGATTCATCGGGCTACAGCGCGATGACGCTCCGCGCCACGCCTCCCGCGTCAGCCCAGCCGAAGATGCTCTGGAACAAGGCGGAGAACATGTTTGCCAAGACGCACAAAATTCCGGACGTCTCCACGCTGCCGGTTCTTACGCAGACATGGGTGAAGGTCCTTGACGGCATATCCCTGCAGGAAATGGTCAATGACGGGTATGAGATTTCCGCGTACTTCTGCGGCGGCAGCGTTAACACCAAGCAGAAGGTTTACGCGAAGGGTTTCCAATCGTACACGCCTTCGGGGGAGACGTCGATTTCAAATGCGATTTGCTGGTTCGTCATTTATGACGGCGGGCATACCAAGTCTGCGACAATCGAGTTGGAGTCGCGCGTGGACGGCGTGTATGCGAAGTACAGCAAGGGGCAGTACCTCAACAGGACGAACAACGTTAACTTCAAATTCGCGTGGCTTGACGAGGACGGCAACGTGGTCTATGAATGTAATCAGACGAGCCATACTGCAACTGACAGTGGTCAGTACCCGACGACATGGACTGAGGCCGGCTACGGTATTGCGGGCCTCAAGGCGTCGAGATTCATGAAGCAGAACGAGAGCCGCCTTGTGTTCGCGAATCCCGTCGGCGAGCCAGTCCTCACGCTTGACGACATCAAAGACTACTACTTCGGATGTAGCTTCGCTGGAAGCAGCATCAGCGAGAACGACGGTGAAGGCGTTGGAATGTATAGGGCTTTTGAGTATGACGGGAACGATTCCGTGTCCCTGATGCGTGTTGAATATCAGGTGTACGACGGCAATTACAATAAATGCTCCGTCGTCAACTTCACGAACGGTGTCGATGGCGTTTATGGATATGTCGCAACGACGCGATATGCTGGCTATAAGGCGGGGAAACTTGGTGCACATTTCGTCAATGCGGACGGAACGTTTGCCGGTACAGGAGGTACAGTGGTGACCAATTCGCTTACTGCCGGCTACGGCATCTACGACCTCTTCGCCACGCCGATGATCACGCTTGACCGCGACACGGACTGGAGCGCGACCGACGGCGCCATTCAGCTCGGCGACGCGGTGGTCGATCTGAACGGACACAATCTGACGCTTCAGGGCGTTTCGGGCAACGCCTCTTTGCTGTATCCCTATTCCCAGATATTCAACTCCAACAACAGCGTCATGTCGGAAGTCCATTTCAACGTCTCGGGCGGCTTGACGTTCTCCAACAATTCGGTACATTTCGGCACGAGCGATGCGTTCCTCAACAACAACATCAAGTTCGTCAAGGAAGGGAACGGCACGTTCGTCGGCGCCATCGGGCAGCCCAGCAAGGGCGGAACGCAGATCGTGGCGGGAACGCTCAAGGCCGGCGTCGCCGGTACGTCCAATCCGTTCGGCGCAACGCCGCAGACGATTACCGTTCCCGCCGGTTGCACATTCGACGCGAACGGGCAGACGGGATTCGCGAACTACACCTTCGTACAGAACGGCGGCACAATCAGCAGTTCGGCGGGAAGTTCATCCTACGCCCAGGGATTCCTGAAGACCGTTTCGCTTACGGATGATTCGGCGTTCGATCTGTTCGGGGCCTACGGCATCGTCGGCACCGACTATTCGGTAACTTCGGTTGACCTCGGCGGGCACACGCTTTCGGTCGATGTCGGCCACACCGGAGCGCGTCTGTACCTCTGCAACACGACGTTCGGGGCGTCCGGCGGCGTCGTGGACATCGCCGGCGGCGGCTATCTCCAGGTCGGGCTGAACTTCACCAATGCTGGCGCTTTGAATGCCGTCAATGCATCAAACGTCGATTTCCGCGTCAACTGCTGCCTGAATGTGCTTGCACCGTTCAGCGTGCGTGATTACGTGGCGTTGAACAGCGTCAACGGCAATTCCGGCAACGAGGCGATCAACGTGTACGGCACGTTCAAGCCGTCCGCGCACGACTATTTCCACGGGTGCCGTATGCAGGAAGGTTCGACCATCGACCTCTCGGAGCGCACGGCGGCGCTTCCGCTCGTCTCGGCGTTCACCAACACGGACAGCGACAGGACGCTCAAGTTCGCGGACGGCGCGACGGTGTACGTGGCGCTGGGCGGCAAGAGGTTTACCGGCGGCAAGGTGATTTCGTGGAATGAGAAGCCGGCGAACATCGGAACGGTCAAGTTCAGGAGCGCGCCGGGCGAGCGCAGGTGCGCCTTCGTCGCCAAGGACGACGGCCTGTACACCATGAGCGGGATGGTCATCCTCGTCAAATAGCCTTGTCAACGCGCTGGCAGCGCGTTGTACTAGTGGGGCGGACGGCTCGCCCCACCTTGCGGTCACGCGGGACGCGTGACCCTACCGTTGCCGCCAAAATGGCGTTTTTCCCAGTCATCCCGCCGCAAAAAGCCTGGCACCTTTGCAAAACCGGTTACGCGCAAGGGCGGAGATTTGTGATATACTAAATGCCATGGAGAACAAGCGCAAGATTCCATACGGCGTCATTAACTGGGCTAAACTGGTCCGCGAATGTCTGTTCGTGGACAACACGGCCTATATCCGCAAGCTGGAGGATATGGACACTCCCGTGTTCCTGCGTCCAAAGCGGTTCGGCAAGTCTATCGTCTGCTCCATGCTCGCGCACTATTACGACATTGACCTCAAGGATTGTTTCGACGAACTCTTCGGCAGGACCGACATCGGACGGAACCCGACGCCGCTTAGGAACTCGTTCCTCGTCCTCCAGTTCGACTTCTCGACCATACAGGTCGGTACGCTCGCAGAGATCGAGCGGAACTTCTGGGAGAAGGTCAAGCGGTCTGTCCGCAGCCTAGCCATGCGCGAGAAGCACCTTGCCGACTGGAACGGCGTGTTCGAGGCGCAGAATCCGGCAGATCTCATTGACGCAGTCCGCTCCGTAATTCGCGAGAACAACCTCCCCCCGCTCTACGTGATCATCGACGAGTACGACAACTTCACGAACGAGCTGGTGGTCTCGGGCCGAGATGCGGAGTACAACGCCGTGTGCGGGCACGATTCGAAGGGCGACGTGACGCGGGAATCGTTCTTCAAGGCGTTCTTCAAGTCGTTCAAGGCGGGCCTTGCTGACGGCACGGTCGGGCGCACGTACTTCACGGGCGTGTTGCCAATCACGCTCGACGACCTTTCGAGCAGCTTCAACGTCGGCACCGTCGTGAACCTCCGCAGCGACCTTCTGGGGCTTGTCGGATTCTCCAAGGCCCAGACGCGGCAATACGTCGACGACATTTTCGCGGAGCACGGTCTGGATCCGTCGTTGAAGCCCACCGTACTCGGCGATCTCGAGAGGTTCTACGACGGTTATCACTTCACGCCTTATTCCGAACCTCTCTTCAATTCGACGATCTGCAACTGGTATCTCCAGAATCTCGTGGCCGAGCGCAAGATACCATGGACGATCATCGATGCGAACGTGCGCACGGACATCGGCTGGTTCCGCCGTCTCGCGCAGACGAATTCTCGTGCCATGGAGAAGGTGCGCAGATACGTTGAACGGGGCGAAGGCGAAAAGGCGAACGCTTCCGACCTCTCGGCCAAATTCGGACGGGCGAAGTTTTTCTCAGAGGAGTTCTTCCCGTACGCGCTCTACTATCTCGGGCTCCTGACGTTTGAAAGTCCATTCCGTCTCAACATCCCGAACCTGACGATCAAGAACATGTTCGTGGACTACTACGACGAGCTTTCCGATTTCACGAACGTCGATGAGGCGCGCACGGCCTTCAGCGACGCAGCCGAAGCGCTCGCCCTGGGAGATGGCTTGTGGAAAGGCCTCTTCGAAGCCTACTGGCAACACTATGTGAAGGCCCGCATTCCCGCGCAGGCGTTCGACAAGATGAACGAGAACTTTTTCCGCACCACGTTCACCTCGCGCTGCATGGACGTTCTGCCGATGTTCTACTCCTTCGAGACGGAGTATAATTCCTCGGAGGGCCGCTGCGACTTCCTCGCAATCCCCAAGCCCGGCGTCGCCAAGCCCGCGCAGCTCGTCGAGTTCAAGTATTTCACGAACGAGGCGGCGGAGAAGGGGAAAATACTCGACCGGGACAAACCCGACGAGGAGACGGTCAAGCAGGCTCTCGACTACCGCAAGGCACTTGCACGACGTCCCGACTGGAACCACTCCATCGCGACGACGGTTGTCGAGGTCTGCGGCAGCTCCGGCTATAACTGGTTCGACATAAAAACGGAGAAAATACAATGAACATGAGAATTATGACGGTAGTAGCGGCGGTCTGCATGGCGGCGGAATTGCCGTCGTTGGCCGGAACGGCACTTTCTGCGTCGGGGGCAAACGAGGCGCGGAAGGCGTTGAACATCGTGAACTTCGTGCGGTCGGCGGATCCGCGTCCGCCGCGCGCGGATATGATCCGCGCGGTACGCGAGGAGGTCGCCCTGAACCTCAAGTACGGGTTCGAGAACACCATCCTCCTCCAGTACGACGCGCTCGTCGATCCCGAAATGATGGCCGAGGCGCTGAAGAGCGACAAGGCGAAGACCGAATTCGGACTCTGGTTCGAGATGTCGCGTCCGCTCAACGAGGCGGCGGGGCTGCCGTGGAAGCCCAAGGGCGCGCACAAGGACTGGAACTGGGACTGGCACATCAATCCCGGCTTCCTGATGGCGTACGACCATGCCGGGCGCAAGGCCATCATCGACGCGGCGTTCAGGCGGTTCAAGGCCGACTTCGGGTACTACCCCAAGAGCGTCGGCTCGTGGCTCCTCGACGCCTGGTCTATGGACTACATGGAGAAGACTTACGGCGTTGACGGCTTCTGCATCTGCCGCGAACAGGACAACACGGACGCCTACGGTCTGCGCGGCGGCTACTCGAACGGTGCGTACTATCCCTCGAAGAAGAACATGCTCTCCGCCGCCGTCGATATGGCGAACGCCGTGAAGTCGCCCGTGTTCAAGATGCTCACGCCCGACCCGATCTACAACTACGGCAGACCGTCCCGCATATATCGGGGCTTTCCACATGATAACCCGCCGACGATGGAGCCTGCAATGTCCGGCGGGTACAAGCCGGAGAACGTGGACTGGTACTTCCGCGTCTATACCGAGCCGAAGGGGCTGATGAATCTTTCCTACATGCAGGCGGGGCAGGAGAACTCGTTCTGCTGGTACAGGATTTCGCGCGGCTGGCCGATGCAGTGCAAGAAGATCGCGGCGGAAGCGGCGGCGGGACGTATCGTCGTGGAGAAGATGTGCGAGACGGCGCGCGCGTTCAAGGCCGCGCACAAGGCGAACTGCCCCCAGACGCAGATCGCGCTCGAGGACTGGTCCGGATTCGGACGCAAGAGCGCGTGGTACAACAGCCGTTTCTACCGCGCCAACCTCATCATGGACGGCAAGCGCCTCGTCTTCCGCGACATCCACAAGATGTCCGACGACTTCGAGGAGCCGTTCCTCGACAAGGTCTGCACCGGCTGGCAGGCGCTCTACTACACGCCGCCGGTGGTCGACCAGTGGATGTTCAGGGGCAAGGGGGTCTCCGGCGTGATGTCGTTCAGCGGCGAGTTCGTGTCCATCGAAACGGCGGCGGACGGCGACGCGCTCGTCGTGACGGCGAAGCGCGCAGACGGCACGGCGGCGACGGTGCGGTTCGAGGAAGGGCGCATCGTCGTTTCCGGCGCGGGGACGCTCGACGCCGAATACGCGGACGGCGATTTCCGCAAGGGCATTTCCATTGTGGATGGCGGCATTGATTTCGTGTTCCAGGGATTCCGCTACCGCATCCCCGTGCGCGGCGAGGTGAAGGCTACGGCGAAGGGCTTCAGCATCGCCGGCGACAGGATTGAACTCGACCTCTCCAGGGTTGACCGTTAGCGACAACAAAGTAAAAAGTTTTCAGACTTTCGCATAAGGCTCAGTTAGACGGGCGCGTTTGGACTTCCAAGCGTATAATAATAAGGACGCGCGCGCGCGTCCTTATATTAGTTCAGTGGGCGCATCTGAGTTTTTCACCCATACGTATTGGGATTTGGAAACAACCAAAACAATTGGTAAAAACAACTTTGAGAGGGGCGCGCGGGCTAACTCGCCCGCGCGACAATGGGCACGGGCGAGTTAGCCCGTGCGCCAAAGGCAAGTTGTTTCAAATAGTTGTTTCCAATCCTCAGAAGGCTCGGCGGTGAATTACGCAGATGCGCCCTAGTTCAGTGCCTTCGTCGATTTTGTCCAGCAGTGATGCCCGAAATATGGTATAATACGCCCTAAACGCTTTAGTGAATGTAACCTTCCGCCGCGAGGCGCGTAAACAGCGTGGAAACGATTCCGAGGATTCGTAAACGAAAAGGAGAAAAAACATGGCTCTTCGGATTTCTGAACTTTCTCTGCGCTCTCCGCCTCTCTCACCTCTGCGTGAGACTTTCAACCGAGGATTTTAGGGTAAATCCTTTGTTTTGAAAATGGACCGTGTGCAAACAGTTTTGCCGTGCGTGCCCTGTGCGCGCACCCAAGGCGGAGCATTTGGTTTGCCATTGGCCGAGTGCTTCGCACAAATCCCCTCCAACGGGCAAGCTGCCCGTTGTACTACGCCGCCTAGTAGAACGGGCTGCCAGCCCGTTCAACCCACCCCCAAAGGCTTGTGAAAGGTGGGGGCTTCGCGCAATCCTTTCCTCTGCCATCCCTGTACCGCGAGCGTCTTTGCGGAGCGCTTTGCCTTGTGCGGAGCATTTGCTCACCGTTGGTGCGCGACAGGGCGCGCACGGCAGAACTGCTGGCGCAAAAGGCTGATCATTGCTGAACCATTGACGGAGGGCCTCCGGGTGGGGCGAGCCCTCCGGGCGAGCCGAGGACGGCCTGCCCCACCTTGGGTCGCGACGGAGCGCGACCCTCCCAGGCGAGCCGAGGACGACCCGCCCCACCTTGGGTCGCGACGGAGCGCGACCCTCCCGGGCGAGCCGAGGACGGCTCACCCCACCTTTTCGGCTCGCCGGGACGGCTCGCCCCACCCTTGCCCACCCGGGCGAATTCCCAATTCCCAATTCCCAAAATCCCAAAATCCCGCTGAAAATCCGCATTGCGCAGTGGGGCGGTTTTTGGTATTCTAAAGACGTTTTGAAACTTAAGGACTATATCGGCGAGGCGACTTCTTACGACAAGAAGATGATGCTTGAGCGTAAAGACCCTACGAGCTGGCTCAAGAGCGTCAGCGCGTTCGCCAACACGCAGGGCGGCAACAACGCACTCATCCACCGCGACTACCTCGAACTGGGGAGTGAAGTGCATGTTGACATCTACGATGACCGCATGGAGATAACCTCGCCAGGCGGCATGCCGAGCGGTCATTGCGTACGGGACCTCGATGCACGGCAGGTGACGTCCAAGCGTCGCAATCCGGTCATAGCCGACCTCTTCCAGCGGCTAGGCCTCATGGAACGCCGCAGTAGCGGATTCAAGAAAATACTTGACGCATACGCTTTTGAGTCCGAAAAGCGAGGCGAATCAGTTATCCCGCGATTTGAATCAACGCAGACAGACTTCTTCCTGATTCTTCCAAACCTCAATTTTGGGCGTAAGATCAATGGCGTAGAGTCTTCGTCAGAGCACCTTGATGTAGGCGACACTCAAAACTCGCCTGTAAATCCGCCTGTAAACCCGCCTGGAAAAGATGTACGTGCGACATTTACAAAGAGAGCTCGGGCAGTGTTGGCTGCGTTGGAAAGCGACTCGCTAATGACGTATGATACGCTTGCCGCAAAATTGAAATTGCATCGTGATACCATTAGGGTGTCTATAACATCACTCGTAATGACGAATCTACTCCGCCGCGTAGGACCGGACAAGGGCGGCCATTGGGAGGTTGTGAAGTGAAGTCGAAACGGTGGGGCGAGCCCTCCGGGCGAGCCGCAAGGAAAACCAATTTGAAAGCAAAATTAAAGGAAAAGCGAAATGAAAACGAAACTTATGATGATGGTCGCGGCGGTTGCCGTGGCGTTTGGCGCATGGGCCGCGACGGAAACGGTCGGCGACTACACGTGGACATATCAGATAGTGAATGGTGCGGCGGAGATTTATGGGCGCTTCTATTATGACTTCTATCACTCACTTCGCTATACACCATGTGTCTCTCCAAGGCCCACTGGTGCTGTGACGATTCCTTCCGCACTCGGCGGTAAGCCCGTGACGCGCATCGGGGAAGGTGCGTTCTACGGTTGCAGTGACCTGACGAGCGTGACTATTCCTGACTCGGTGACGCGCATCGGGGAGAAGGCATTCTCGGGTTGTAGTGACCTGACGAGCTTGACTATTCCTAACTCGGTGACGAGCATCGGGTCTGGTGCGTTCTCCGGTTGTAACGACTCGCTTTTCGACACGGCGACGATTCTTGGTGTGAAACTTGTGGATGGTTGGGTGATTGACAACATCATGGACGATTTTCCCCGAATGTTGTATTTGGACGGTGCTCGTGGTATAGGGGCTTATGCATTCTCCGGTTGCACCAATCTTACGGGCGTGACGATCCCTGACACGGTGACGAGCATCGGTGGTTCTGCGTTCTCCGGTTGCAGTCGTCTGACGAACGTGAAGATCGGCAACGGCGTGACGAACATCGAGCATTTTTCATTCGCTGGTTGCCATAGACTGATGTCGATAACTGTTCTGGGCGGCAATGTCAACTACTCGTCGGTAAATGGCTTGTTGCTCTCAAAAGACGGTAAGAGGCTCGTTCAGGGCGTAAATGGAAGCGTGACAATTCCTGACAGCGTGACGAGCATCGGGTATGGGGCGTTCGACAATTGCACCGGACTGACGCATGTGGCAATCCCGGCCTCTGTGACGAGCATCGAGAAGTTGGCGTTCTACGGTTGCGCCTCACTGACTAGCGTGACGGTCCCGAGCAGCGTGACGAGCATTGAGGAGGGTACGTTCGGCAACTGCAGCGGGCTTAAGAGCGTGACGATCCCGGACTGCGTGACGAGCATCGGAGAGCGGGCGTTCGAGTTCTGTGGCGGGTTGACGAGCGTGACGATACCGAACAGCGTGACGAGCATCGGGGATTATGCGTTCCAATCCTGCCGCCGTCTGACGAGCGTGACGATCCCTGATAGCGTGACGAGTATCGGTTGTTCTGCGTTCTCCGGTTGCAGCGGTCTTACGAGCGTGACGGTCCCGAGCAGCGTGACGAGCATTGGGGAGTATGCGTTCTATAATTGCAGTGGCCTGACGAGCGTGACGATCGGCAACGGCGTGACGAGCATTGGGGAGTATGCGTTCTATAATTGCAGTGGCCTGACGAGCGTGACGATCGGCAACGGCGTGACGAGCATCGGGGATAGGGCGTTCAACAATTGCAGCAGTCTTACGAGCGTGACGATCCCCGGCAGCGTGACGAGCATCGGGAATTATGCATTCTTCGGTTGCAGTGGCTTGGCGGGTGCGCTGACGATACCGAACAGCGTGACGAGCATTGGAAGTTATGCGTTCTCCGGTTGCAGCGGTCTTGCGAGCGTCCTACTGCCGAAGCGGTTCAAGGACATTCTCGCTTCGTCCGTGTTCAAGAGTTGCTCGGAGGGGCTGAAGATTACCTACTACGACGCGCTATACGCAATTCGTTTCATCCGCAACGACGGCGCCGGGACTATGGAGACCCGCGAGTTCGACCACGGCGTAAGCACGCCGCTCCCGACGATTGCTTCGCTCGGTTTTGCTCGGAAGGGCATGGTGTTCAAGGGGTGGGCGACCAGCTCCGCCAACGCCGCAGCCGGCAAGATATGGAAGACGGACGGTGCGGTTGTGGCAACGCCGACGGCCGCCGATACGACGATGGACGCGATAGCGGTGTGGACTCTCGCGGACGGGTACTACGGGATCAAGTTCAACAAGAACGACGGGACCGGTAAATGGCGCAGCGCGGCGTACAAGTACGGCGATGTAACGACCCTGCCCTCATGCGGCGCAGGGCTTGGGTGGACCCGCGACGGCTATACGTTCAAGGGGTGGGCGACGAGCGCGGCCAATGCGTCTGCGGGCGTCGTCTGGAAGGCCGACCGCGGCACCGTCCAGACGGGCATCTCCGCCGGAACCACGCAGAACGTCTATGCGATATGGGAGGCTCTTCCGAAGTACACAATCAAGTATGGAAAGTACGACGGCACGGGCGAGACATTCTCGAGCAACTACGTCTGGGGCGTGGAGAGCCACGTGCCCACGGCGACGAAGGGACCGCTTTTCTGGCAGCGCGCAGGCTTCGACTGGCTCGGCTGGGCCACTTCGCCGGCCAACGCCGACGCGGGGAAGGTCTGGAAGGCGGGCTGGGGTTCAATATCGAAACCGGTTGACGCCGGTGCGACTCTGTCCGTCTATTCGTGCTGGAAGCTCCAGTCCGGATATTACGCGATCAAGTTCTTCAGGAACGACGGCACGGCGGCGTGGCGCTCCAAGGCGTTCCAGCACGGGGTGGCTACGCGCCTGCCATCCATGGCGAACGGGCTCCGCTGGTCGCGTGCGGGCTATGCCTTCGCGGGCTGGGCGACGAGCGCGGCGAAGGCGGCTGCCGGGACGGTGTACAGGGCCGACTGGGGCATTGTGACCTCGCCCGTAGCCGAGGGGCAGACGCTGACTCTCTACGCTATCTGGCGTCCGATTGCATCGGCAAACCAGGTCAAGGCCGCGCGTAGTGCATCGGCTGACGTCTCGCACGCGGTGACCGGTGATGTTGTGCACGCGGATGGTGCGGTGCAATCGGCGGCGATAGCCGTGTCTCCGGTGACCATCGCTCCGGGGTATTACGTCGGCCGCCTAGCAGATGGCTCTGGCGCATACGAACTGATAGTCGGCGATGATCAAGAGGCTGGCATCGTCCGCATTGACTTCGACTCAGGCGAGTCGCTCTTCGCGGAGGCTGAGGTCGTAATGTTCACCGATGCCGCGATCGTCATTGCAACAGAGGACGGGGACATCTACTGGTTATTGCAATCAGACCGTTCAAGGTGCGCCCGAAGGACAAAGTTGTTGTTGAAAGTTGTCTTGGTTGTTTCCAAATCCCCAAATGAGCGTAATTCTTCGCAGCATCTTCCGGTGAATGGAAACAACTGTTTGAAAACAATTTGCCTTTGGCGCGCGGGTTAACTCACCCGCGCCCATTTGACGATCCTCAGACTGCCACGATTCTGAAAGATAGAGGTAGTTGCAAAACCTACCGGGTTTTACAAAATAACACAAAGATGGCAAAGTCATTATAACCTAAAAAACGCAGTTGAGATGTATTGTCCACGGTAATTCTGGTTTTCTCAGTTCTCTGTGTCTCTGTGCCTCTGTGAGAGACTTCAACTGCAATGGTTAGGTTAAAACCTCAGTGAGGGGAGGTCAAACTCTCAATGAGACTCAAAAATCCCCTTCGTGAGGGGAGAACGAACCCGGAGTAGGTCTCAAAAATCCCCCTAGCGCAGGGAGATTAAAACCGCCGTGGGGCTCAAAAATCCCCCCATCCTAGGGAGAAGCGATGCCCCAATCCAGCAGTTGGGGCGTAGGTTTTAAGCCACAAAGAACACAAAGATCACAAAGGGAAGGGTGGATCGCCAAAGATTTGAAGATTATTGTGTTTGCTTTATGATACACGATTTTCACCTTTTAGGTGAAAGTGGTGAATCTCTTAGTAGAATCTATCTTTTTGAAACTTTGTGCTCTTTGTGTTCTTTGTGGCTAAATCAAGTGCGTACAAGCGGTTCAACTGCGTTTTTTAGGTTGAAGCTTCAACCTCCTTGCTAAAAGCGCTCTTGTAAGCGTCTTCATCGCAGAAAGAAATTTGAATTTGCCGTTAATTGGGGGAAATGCTCAATCTGTTAGCGATAATGGTGTTTAAAGGGTGAATTCGCTTGCACAAACTGTCGATTTTCTGTCACATTTTTTGTGACAGAAAATCGACAAAATGTGCATAGCCGTTTTCGCTATATATCCAAATATACTGCATCTGATAATGCTTTTACGTGGATATGAAGCATGTGTTGTAAATTTTAAAACCTTTCTGCGAAGGAAGGCAGTTTGCCGCCATCTTGGCGGCTTACCAGAGGACTGTTCATGTGACCATGGTAGCTGACGTTGGTGGAACGGATGGAATTGATCCGCGCCGTAATATTACGGTGCGGACTGGGGGTTGTGGGATAGCGGGTGGAATTGTTCCGCGCCGTAATATCGCGGCGACACCTCAATACAAGTACGTACCAACCGTACACGGGGCAGAGATAAAAGGTGGGGCGAGGCGTCCCGCCGAGCCGGTCGAGCCGCAAGGTGGGGCAGTACAGCGGCTCGCCCACCTATCGGCTACCCCTGCATAGCCAGTATTTGGTAAATCCTTTGTTTTGAAAACGGACCGAGTGCAAACAGTTGTGCCGTGCGCGCCTTGTGCGCGCACCCAAGGCGAAGCATTTGGTTTGCCATTGGCCGAGTGCTTCGCACACCCCCCCTCCAACGGGCAAGCTGCCCGTTGTACTACTGACGGCTTCCCTAGTAGAACGGGCTGCCAGCCCGTTCTACCCACCCCCAAAGGCCTGTGAAAGGTGGGTGCTTCGCTCGATTCTTTCCTCTGCCATCCCTGTACCGCGCGCGTCTTTGCGGAGCGCTTTGCCTTGTGCGGAGCATAATCTCACCGTTGGTGCGCGACAGGGCG
>CACWIW010000161.1 GCA_902761035.1 uncultured bacterium
CCCGCCGCGCCCGCAAGAGCCAAAACAACAACACGAGCGAAACTAGAAGTTTTCGCCCCCCCCCTACGGGAGTTGCAGATAAGTTTTTCCATCGCTTTTTCCTCTTTGAAACTGTTGAAGATTACTTCTTGACCAGTTGAACTGGTGTAATGATACCATAATTTCACCGCCGCCCGCAAGCCGAAAATCTCGGATGCGCCCGTCACGGTTGTCGCAGTTTTTTGCGGGAGGCATTCTTCAGCGTCGTCAGCTGGTCGAGCTGCGCCTTGACGAGACGGTCGCCCGTGGGCGCGGCGAAACGCGAGGAAAGCGCCTCGTAGCCACCCTCGGCGTGGGCCTTGGTCGACGCGATGTAGCCTTCGCTTCCGTTGGTGAGACACGTGAAGACCGTCATTCGGAACGGCGACTGCGCCTTGACCGCGCGGCCGATATCCACGAACGGCTCGCACGGCAGGCCCGCGAAGGCCAAGTCGTCGCCGATGGCGAGCGAGGTGACGAGAACGTCGAAGTGGTCCGGCCCGTTCTTCATCCGACGGACACGCGACCAGGGACTTGTGAGCGTCTTGATCTCCATGCTGCCAAGCGGGATCTCGTCCTTGCGCCCGGCGTCGAACATCTCCACCCACTTGATCTCGTCGGCGGTCGGCCTGTTCACGGGCATGGGATGTTTGGCGACGATGCCGCGGACGAGGCCGGACGGAATATCCTCGCACACGTCCCACACCGCCAGCGCCGCGCCGGCCACCGCCCTTCCCATGTGGAGGGCGAACACCTTGGGACGCGTCTTGCGCTCGGCATAGAGCGCGGCGTAGCCCGGCGGCGGGAAGCGGCAGTTGTGGTTCACATCGCCTTGCGCGCCATTGAGGAAGAGGCACTTCACGCCATCGCCGACGGCCGCCTCGAACGTGCAACGGACAACACCCGGCCAGTCGGCGGAGTATTTCGTCCCGCCGATGGTATCGGGATGGACGCCGAAGTTGACGATGGCGATGTCGGGCGCGCCCGTGCGGCGGAAACGGACGAGCTGTAGCGTCTCGTCAGGCGTGCCGAGCGGTTCCTTGACGGCGGGATTCGTGATTCCGGGGTTGGTGCGCACGGAACCGTCCTTCATGCGATAGCGGCGGATGAAGGAGACATTGCGGCAGTCGGTCTTGGCGATGCCGATCCGCGCGGGCGCCAAATCGGCGAGCGCAAGCCGTCCGACCTCCGCCATCTTGGCGATCCGCGCGTCCGCGTGGAGCTTCACAAGCCGTTTTTCCTCTTCCGAGAAACTTCCCCACGGCCAGCTGGCGGGCCCCGTATGGATGTGCGTCGAGTGTACGTAGATGCGTTCGCGCGGAACGCCTGTCGCCTTGATGATTTCAGGAACGGCCTTCGCAAGGAAGGCGTTGCTCAGCTGCAGGTCGTCGACGCAGTAGATAAGCGCGTTGTTCGTGCCGTCCGAAACGGCCACGCAGTCGATGTAGAGCGGGTCCAGCACCCCGTCGGCGATGCGCGTAGTGAAGTAGCCGACAAGCGGCAGGCCAAGAGGAGGTGTGGCGTCAACACGGGCGAAACCGGCCCGAAACTCCGCGAAAGCCATCCCCGCCCCGAAGGCGAGCACCAGAATGATTGTCTTTTTCATGATTTCAGGTTCGTCTCACGTCAGCGCACTTATTCTCACGGCTCGGCGGGACGCCTCGCCCCACCGCGCTTTCACGGTCTCCGTCAGCGGATGAATACAACCAGACCGCGTGGGGCAGCGTAGAGGCCGCCGTTGCGGACGCGCGCCTTATACTCCTTGCCGTTCACGGTGAGGGACTTCGGCTTGCCGGTGAGGGTCGTGGCCGTGAGGTACGGGGCGGCATACGGATTCGCCACCGTCCCGCGCACGGTCACGGCCGAATCGACGGCGAACGTCGCAGACTTCACGAACGGCGCGGTGCCCGCGTCGAGCGCCAGCGTGGCCCCGGTGCCCACGCTGATCGCGCCGCTCCCGTCCCAGCTTGCGCCGGGCAGGAACTCGAACGTGGCGGTGTCGGTCACGTTGACCGTCTGGTTAAATGCCTTCATGTAGTTGACCTCACCGCGCAACGGAACTGCGCGCGCCACCTTAACCGTCCCGGCCCCCTTCACGTTCAGCACGCGGTTGGCGTTGTCCGCATTGCGCGACGAAAGGCCGCGCACGAGCGTGAACGTCCGCGCCACGCCGGACGCGTCGTCCGTGTCGACATCCAAGGTGCCTTCCAGCGACACGTAGTCCTCCACCCTCACGTCGTTTGCAATGGGCTTCCAGGTGACCGCGTCGTAGATGCAGTGGAAGTAGTGCATATCGCCGGCGATGTCGCCGCCCAGCATGAACGTGGCAGTCCCCTTCCAGTTGCAGCTGCCGGTCAGATACGCGAGGTCCAGGCCCTGATCGAAGCGGAACGTACCCGTACCGCCGAACTGCACATAGCTATTGCCGCTGACGTAGAACGAGGGCAAATTGGGGAAGTAAACCTCTCCGTTGACGGCATCGAGATAATGTCCGCCGGCATAGCTCTCAACGACTACGCGGGCGCCCGTGGCGATTGGGAGGGGGGCGTTCGCCGAGTTCGGGAAGGCGAATTGCCGGATGAGGATCGTCCCGCCGCGCACCTGTGCACCGTTCGTAACCGCGAGCGTACCGTCCACGTATGTCGTGCCGAGGGTGATGCCGTCGCCGTCGAGCATCAGATCGCCGGTGGAGACGATCGGCCGGCCGGTCAGCGTCACCGTCCCCGTGCCGGAGGCGTTGCGCAGCCGTGTGACGGCGATCTCGCCAACGTCGTTCACGAGCGTACCACCCGCCTCAAACGCCACCGCGCCGTTTTCGTCCACGGCGTTGAGCGTCCCCGCCCAGTTGCCGGGATCGGAGAAGGTGCTGCCGTCGCCCGCGCCCGTCCACACGAGATCCACAGGATCGTACGCATACTTCCTTCCGTTGCCGTTCGGGACGGCGCTGAAGTGCGCCCTGCGCAGGGAGTCCGCCGTCAGCGTGGCCTGCGGCGTGCCGAACACGTCGTTCTTGGAGGTCGTGAGGAACACCTTCCCCTCCGTCCCCGGCACGCCGACGAACTTCACCTGCGCCGCGACATTCGGCACGGAGGTGCCGATATCGTTGTAAACGCTGACGCTGCTGACGGACTGCGGATTGACGTAGGAGGTCGTGACGGTCGCCGCCGAGGAAATCGTCACCTTCACGTCCGTACACTTGCGTCCTCCGCCGATCACCGCTCCGGTGAAATCGGTTCCCGCCGTGTTGTTGGATCCCTTCGTCGTCGCAACGACCGTGCCGCCGTTGATCTCGATTTCGATTGACGGCGTCCTGCCGTTCGCGGCCTCATGTCCGCTTCCGATCGCCGCGCCGCCGCTCTGGCTGCCGGTCGCCGTAACCGTGCCGCCGTTGATGGTGATCTTGCCGACCTGCGGGACCTGCGCATAAGTGTTGTTCGCGCCGCCGCCGATCGCCGCGCAGTGGGTGGCGTTGCCGCAGTCCACAGTCACCACGCCGCCGTTGATGGTGATCGTGCCGCAGCTGCCCAGACCGCCCGCGCCAATGCCTGCGCCGGCCTGCCCGCCGGTCTTGTTCGACCCGTGCGCCGTCACCGTGCCGCTGTCAATCACGACGTTGCCGGCCATGCCCATGTTGAAGTCGCCGCCGATGCCCGCGCCGCCGGCCGTGCCGCTGGCCACGAGGGAACCTGTCGCGTCGTCGTCCTCATCCACCGCCTTGACGGTGAGCGTGCCGCCCTCGCGCACGGTCACGCCCGCCTTGCCGGACGCGCCCGTGGATGCGCTCGCGCCCAAGAGGACGAGCGTCACGTCGTTCGCGCCCGCGTCGAGTCCCGTGAGCGTGGCGCCGTCGAGGATGAGCGTGCAGTCCGCCGCGCAGGTGAGCGACTTCCCGGAACCGGTCACCGACAGCGTCTTGCCCGCTGCAGCCGCCTTGACCGTCACCGCGCTGCCGCTCACGGAATAGAACGCGCCGTCCCCGCTCGCCGTCGAGAGGTTGATCTTCGTCGCATCAGGACTGAACACGCTCGTCGCCACATTGCCCGAAAGCTTGGTGGCGACCGTTCCGGACGCGCCGAGCGCATCCACGACCGCAAGCCCCGATTCGTTCGCGCCCGCGAGCTCGTCCCCGAATTCGCTCCGGAAGAACACGCGACTCTCCGCGACGCCGGTTGAATTGGTGATGACGAGCGCCCCCTCGTGTCCTGCGGCGATGTCGCCGACGCCGCCGATGCCCCACGCGCACGTGGTGTCGCCCTTTTGGACGACGAGAGTGGCCGCCACGTCGAGGACCACCGTCGGCCCGTAGCCGCCCTGCTTGCCGCCGCCGATGACGGCAGCGTCGGAATCCTTCTGCGCACCCTTGGCGTAAACCGTGCCGCCGAGGAACTCGATCAGGCCGCCGCCGGAGGAGTTGCCTGCGGTGGAGTGTCCGCCGCCGATCGCCGCGCCACCGTCGCGCGCGCCGCACACGGACGTGCAGCCGCCCTTGAAGACGATGTGCCCGGCGTCCAGAACCGTCCCCGCCGGGCGGCCGTACGAATTGCCGGCGCCGATGCCGCCGCCGTGGTTGTAGCTGGCGTTTCCATAGTAGCCAACCTGCAGCCAGCCGTCCCTCATCTCGAAGAGCACCGGGCCGTCCGCACCATAGCCACCGCCGATTCCCGCGCCGGCCGTACCGCTCCCGCCGGTTGCGGCCACGACGATGTCGCCGCCGTCGATGATCACGGTGCCGCAGCGTTCCTCGATGTTACCGCCGATGCCCGCGCTCTTCCCGCGCCCGGTGACGATCAGCTTGCCCGCCGTCGCGCGGTCGTCCGCAAGCCCCCTGCCCTTGATGGTGAGCGTCGCGTTCTCGTCCACGCGGATGCCCGCGTTGTTGCCGTTGTTGTAGAGCTCGTAGGTGTATCCGTCCGCGACACGCACCGTCAGCGCGAGGCCGTTCAGGTCAAGCGGCGGAATGTCCGAAGACGGGGAAAGCCTGCCGTCATCCGCGAAGACCAGCTCGTTGCCGCCCGTGAAGTCGCCGGTCACCTTCAGCGCGTAGGAGTTGTTGGCGCTGCCCTTCACGATCACGCTCTTCGTGCCGTTGAGTTCGATGATCGAGCCGTTGACGGTATAGGCGGACTGGTTCGTGGCGGGGCTGTCCACGTAGAGGTAGTCCGCATCGTTTGGCAGATCCAGGAAATACGCGCCCGCCTCGCCGTCGGCAGAGGCGGGAATGTTCCTGTGCAAGGTCACGCGTCCGGCGATTGCAGGTTCGATGACGTGTACGACGGGGTTGACCGATATTTCCTTTGCCGAGTAGGCGAGGAACCGGCGGAAGCCGGTGGTGTCGAACTGGTTGGTGATCGTCAGCGTGCCCTGTGCGCCGGACGCGCTCCGCCGCGCGCCAAACGCCACGGTAAGGTCGCTTTGGCCTGACATGACCACGGTGGCCGCTACGTCGATGGTCACGTCCATGCCGGCCGTGGCGTTCTTGCCGCCGCCGAAGATGGCCGTCTCGCCCGATGTGGCGTTTGACTGGGGACCGCTAACGGCATTCACCCTGCCCCCGTTGATGACGAGCGTGCCACCGGTGAAGTTGTCCGATCCGTCGTTGCAGTGTCCGCCGCCGATCGCCGGACCGCCGTCCTTACCGCCAGTGGCCGTCACCGTGCCGCCGTTGATGGTGATGTGCCCGGCGGAAACTTTTGTTGTGCTGCCGTGCGTCGAACCGGCACCAATCGCCGCGCCCCACCAGTCATGGGTCACATCAAGCGTGCCGCCGTTGACGACCATCGTGCCGCCAGAGCCGCAGTAGCCGCCGCCGATCACCGAGGCCACCTTACCGTTATCAACCTTGACTCCAGGGCGAGCCGTCAAGATGCCGCCGTTCATGATAAACGTGCCGAGCATGGATTTCCCGTTGCCGCCGCCGATCGCCGCCGACCCCTTGCCGTTCGCGCAGATGGTGAGCGAACCGGGGCCTTCGAGCGTGAGGCTGCTCGCGGCGTCCTCCAGCGAAATCGCCGCGTAGTCGCTTTGGTACGCCGCGTAGAGCCAGTTGGCCGTCCCCTCCGCCAGACGCAACGTGCCGGTCTGTCCGTTCACGTCAATGCCGGCGGTGACGCCGCGGATCTTCGCGTTGGACAACGTCACGTCGAACGCGCCCATCATCTTGAGCGTCGTGTCCTGGTTGTTTTCCACGTAGCCCGTGCCCGTCACGATCACCTTCTTGTTCGCGGCGATCTCCACCGTGCCGTTCGCGAGCACGGCATACGCGCCGTGGTCGCCCACGGCGAGATCGTCGAGGTCGATGTGCGCATCGTATCCGGAAGGAGGAGCCGGCTCGGCCGCCCGCGTCGCCCAGTAGCGAACCTTGCCAGGGTACTGTACGCAGGAGACGTCGCCGGCGGCGAAACCTGCGCCGAGGGTTGCCGTGACGAAGCCCGCACGCGTGGAGAGGTAGTCGGTCTGGTCATTGCCCGTCAGGACGAGGAACGCCCGGTTGGAGAGTCCACGCCTGTTGGTGAAGGTGAGCGTCCCCTGGGCAACGCCCGTGTACTTGTTGCCGAACTGGTGGGTGTTGTTGGCCCGCGCGTTCATCGTCACCGTCGCCGCCGCGTCGATGGTCACGTCCAGGCTTATGCCCGTATTCTTGCCGCCGCCGATGGTGGAGAAGGTGTCGCCGTCGCCGGAGGTGAGGTTGAGCGTGCCGCCGTTGATCGTCACCGTGCCGCCGTTGCGCGAAGTCGTGTCCTGCGAGCCGAGACCGTGCCCTACGCCGATCGCGGGTCCGCCGTCTTTTCCGCCCGAGGCCGTGACCGTGCCTCCGTTGACGGTGATCTCGCCTGCGCTGACAAACTGCACGGAGGAGTCGAACACCGTGCCGCCGCCGATTCCCGCCGCATGTCCGCCGCCCGTTGCCGTCACCGTTCCGCCGTTGATCGTGATCTTGCCGCCGCTTCCGCAGTACCCGCCGCCGATCGCGGCGCCACGCTTGGCGTTGGAGATGTAGTTCGGGGCGTTTGCGACGACCATGCCGCCGTTGATGGTGATGATGCCGGCATTCCTGTTGGCTGCGGAGCCGAGGGACGCCGCGCCGCCGTTGCCCTGCAGGGTGAGCTTCTGCTTGTCGCCATACCCGCAGAGCGTAAGCGTGGAACCTTCGTTCACCTGCAACCCCGCGTAGGAACTTGCGCCCGTCAGTTTGCTCTCGCCGGTGAAGGCGACGTCCGCGCGATGGCCGTTCAGGTCAATGGCCGCGCCGGAGGCCGGCGTGAGCGTGACGGCGTTCAGGTTGAGGAATGCGTCCGCGCCGAGCACCACGGACCACGCCCCGCTCCCGGAAAGGTTGTACGTCTCGTTCGTCTTCACGAGCGTGACGACGGAGCCTTCCACCGTGTACACGCCTTCGACCGTTGAGAGGCTGTTCGCGAGGTTGATTGCGGTATCGGCGAACGCCGTACCCACCGCACCCGCAAGAGCCAGAACTGCCGGGAGGGTCGCGCTTGTCGCGACCTTGCGAACCAGAGCAACAACACGAGCAAAATTAGAAGTTTTCGCCCCCCCCCTACGGGAGTTGCAGATAAGTTTTTCCATCACTTTTCCTCTTTGTAACTGTTGAAGATTACTTCTTGGCCAGTTGAACGGTTGCAATTGTACCACAATTTCACCGCCGCCCGCAAGCCGAAAATGGTATGGCGCGCTCGGTGATCGCGCCCTACCATGCGAACCGGTAGGGGCCGACCACTGGGCGGCCCGCACGGGGAACGGGATCGTCCGCGGAAGTACGGACAACACGCCCCCCGTACCTCGTCCGCACAACAAAAACCCCCGGCCATACGCCTTCGAGGCGCGGCCGAATTTGGGGAGCTGGCAGGTCTAGAGAGAGTTGCCGGATGGAGCAAACTGCATTTCGAGAAGGAGAATCAAAATCAAAAGCTTTCTGATAAGGGACAGGTTATGCTGTCGGACGTGGAGATCGACGCGCTGTATGCGCGGATTGAGCGGCCCTTCTCGCAAGAGGAGTTGGACCGTTTTTCCTGCACGCCCGAAAGCCGCACCCAGCATCTGTTCGAGGAGACGAACTACCACAACTTTGCCCTTATCGACCTTCCACTCGCAGCAGCAGTACCCTACGGACATCTCCTCCTCAGTCCGAGACAAGCGGCCGTCACCGTCCGCGTCACGGCCGAACACGACCTCAACGCCGTTGGACGAAGTTGCGTCTCTGTACATCCACGCACCGACGACGCCGACCGCAATTGCGGCCAGCGCCGACAAGCCGATCCACATCAGCCCGCTCTTAAACGCCTCTATGCCTTCCAGTATCATATTTCCACACAGCGAACTTGCGAAAACCATTATCGCGTTTCGGTACCATGATGCTGAAGATTACCTCAGGCGGATGAAAAACTTCGTGTACTCTCTGGAATAGGACGCATCAACCTCGACATCGCCAACGCCGCGCTTGACGATCCTCAGGCGGTTCCATTGCGGATTGAAATCGCTACGTTCGATGGTCAACGTTCGCGAGACGCGCCCCGTACCCGGTTCCTGCCACTCATCGACATTGCCTGTTTCCGTATCGGCGCGAAACCACTTCTCGCAGTCGTAGCCCCATTCAAAATCCACCTCGTCCAATGCCAGCGAATCTCCATTCGCCGTTCCAACCGCAATCGAAAGACTGTTAGACGCACTCGCATTCAACTCAAGCGAAAACGTCAGGTTCTCAAGCCTACCGTAATCCACGTTGAGCGCGACGTTCGTTACCACCTCGCTGTTCGGCAACTCCCCGCTCGGCAGCGTCGGCAACGGCGCAACCCTCGCTCCGAAGAGCGCAAGCGGCGCGAACGCCAAGAACAACATTCCGATCTTTTGCCTCATATTCATTTCGCACCAGCTTTTTGTTGTCTTTCCTGACCTTTCCGTAAGGCCTCACGTTCTTTTTGCTCTTGCTCAAATTGAATGATCCTTCGTCGCACATCTTCTTCATCTTGTTTTTTTCGGAGCTCAATCGCCATCATTTCACGACCTTGCATTTCTTCTATGTCTGCATCCATCTCTTTGACCAATTTCTCGACATGGGATCGAACGTCCAGCCCCGTAAAGTCGGCTCGAATGATCTCAACCGAGCCTGACGGTTCCCGCCAACCGACACAAGCTTGCATGTTAACGGTATGCCACGACATCAACCTACGATCAACTTTATCTTTGTATTCGTCGGCCAGTTCCATGTTGCGGTCATACACCCTGACATACCGTCTGCGGCCATGAAACTCCCCAACAAAATAATCCGGTGGTGGCTCAAAGACCCACAAGGCGGATACATCATGCATGCTGAGCGAGTAACAGGTCGGAAATCCACTCCATAATGCAATTCCATGACGCACGATGGACCCCCCGAAACCAAGGCAACAGTAACATGCTGCGCGTGCCTCGTCACATCCGCGTGATGCGCTCTTCTGGAGCCATGAGATTGCGCAATAGGCATTGGTGGCTGCCGCATAACCATACCCGCCGCGCTCAAGTTTTCGCGCATAGGCGGCCAAGTAACACGCAACGCGCAGCAGTTTATATGAATTCCCTTCGGCATAATTGGCGAGGCCTTCATTGAGGGCATTCTGCTGCCATCTTAATGCACTGCCAATGTTTCCATAGTGACAGCTTGCATGTCCGCTCTCATTCGTGCAAAGCGGGATGAACGTGTCTTCGTCAAAACACTCCCAAGGTTGTGCGACTTTGGCCGCAGCCTCTCCTGCGCCAGACACGACCATTGATATTGTATAGCACAGTGCCAACAGCATGATTTTCTTCGTAGAAGGCTTCACTTCACTCCTTTTTCTAATTACGATTGCAATTGTATGGGACTCTTATCGTTTCCGCTTCGCCTCGTCGCGTTCCTTTTGCCTTTGGATGTTTTTCATAACCCTTCGGCGTGAATCCGCCTCATACTGCTCCGCAGATCGTATCGGTCTGCCGATTAGTTGTCTGAAGCGAGCCTCGACAGCCGCAAGGTCATTCGGATCTGGAATTTTTTGTATGTATTTCATAGATTTCAAATACCTAATGAAGTTGTTTTCGACTTGCTCTATTACGTAATCACAAAGGCTTCCATCCACACGGCCCTCTCTTCGTTCCTCTTCATGAAGTTTCTCTATAAGCTTAAAATACGGTTCTAGCTGTTCCGCACTGGGCGCAGGTACTGGCATTTCCAACAACAAACAACTATAAATTGTCTCTGCCATCAATCTCAAACGTCCGAGTGCCCCCCCCCTAATACTCGCAATTTTCATCTCGCGGAATCTGCTTGCTCGATTCTGTAACACCTTGCGCAAATGTTCCCTCCGAAACTCTTCTACTTCGGGCATTTCAATCGGTTGCAGTGGCACCATGTCCTCGGCGTGCTCAAGTTTCACCTTGCATGCACTCTTCATAAATTTCCGAAAACAATCGTATCGCACCTGTTTGTTAGGTAGTTTTGCAATCTTGTCACAGGTCTGTCTTATGTATGCACCCACATCATCAGTCTGCGAAAGCATCATTGCAGGCGCGAGCGCTATGGCCTTGTCAATTTCTTCGCTTCCACTCGCAAAAAGGATCAGGGGAAACGCAATCAGTATCGTCAAGAGCTCATTTTTCATTTCATTATTCCTCCAGATGAATCAATTATCAAGGATGCCGTCATCCACGTTTCCATCCAATGTGATTGCACCATTTATCTGACGTATTGCCGTATGCCCCAATTTCATCACGCTGAAATCTCCATCTGCGGTAATTGTCATGATCTGACGAACGTCTTCTGCAAAAACGCCTATTGGCTCAGACGCCGAATTTACCCCAAATTCAGCCCAGCCAAACGGCACCTTCCAAATCAAACTTCCACCACCTAGCCAACCGTAATCAGTATTTGTCGTTGTCGATCCATCGGGCTTCATGCGGTAAATCTCGCACTCAAATCCAGCGCGGTCGCGAATGCCCTGAGTCGTTCCAAGGCAGTTTTGAGTGTCAACGAAATACCACAAGTTTCCCGCCCCGGCCGCTTGTGTGTGTGTACGGAAATACTCATTTGTCGGCGCATAGATAAAGTAGCCAGTTGGCGGAATTGCATCGTTGCATGGAACTTCTTCGATTTGAATCCCCGTGAAACTGACGGTTAACGGAAGAACTTTATATCGCTGTACGAGCAGAAGCCCTCCGGCAACACCTACGGGCAGTCCGTTTGTCTGTGTTTGCGCATCGTAGCCCTCGATCCCTGTCGGTTTCCGTATCGTCACAAGTGGCACGTACTCAACGCCGTACAGAGAAAATGAAAGGGTGTGTTCAATATCTGCGACACCCCATTGGACACGGTGAAAAGAGCCACTGCCAACCGTCGCATCCGCCGCAGTGACTGTAATGCCTGGCGATGTCGGACATTGGTAAACATACATCACTTCGCCAATTCCATATTCATGTCTATTGGGACGATCATTACGGGGTGCCACGACATCATTCTCAATTCTCACCCCCACCACCGTCGTCTGCGCGTAGGACGAGTCAGAACCATCAGGGCCGGAGATTATTCCCCACGCCCAAGGTGTACCACCATTCTCCGCACCCATGCAGCGGAATGTGGCCGAATATGACTGGTATGGGCCAAGAACGACTTGCGATGGGAGTGATACTGGCCCACCCCTATGTTCAAGGCAATCTAGGTCTCCCGCCGTCAGTATCAGCGTACCACCATGCTCTCCACCGTATGCAGACACCGTAAGCGTATTCGTTGTCGAACGTTTCTCCACCCAGTAGTCGGGCGACGCCTCATAGCGATCCTCAAAAATGAGCGCTGGTGCGCTGAATGCGATATTCACGGACGGCGTCAGCGGTGGCTCTGGAGTCTCCCCGCTCACGGGCTCATCCCCACTGGGAGAACACGCACAGAAGAGGGTCGGGAGATTAAAGGATACATTTTCCATCGTGTATGTGCCGTTTATAGAGCAACCATGGCATCCACAGTCCGAACCGTAACACAAAAATCCCAGCCAGTTTCCGTTTACGGAGAACTCGCACAGTGAGGGTTCAGACGGCATAGACCTCAAGCCACCGCCGCCCGATCCACCCCATTGGAAAGCCCCGCCGGGGTCATACGGGATTGCGCTCGTGTAGAATCCTCCGTTTCCGTCCGGCGACACGCTGAACTCCAGCGGCCAGCGCACTTCGTAGTTTGATACGCCGTTGGCCGTAACCGTGGCGAAGCCGTTGGTAGGGATTGATACGTAAATCGGCACGGGGGACGTGACGGCGTAGTTGATGCCGATCAGCAACGGCACGTGATTGGTCTCAAATGCTCGCGCAACAACAACGGGATTGCCGAGGCGTGATTCGCGGTCGCCCGTGAAGTAAATCGGCGCGAGGCCGTTCGTCGTCACGACATCCACGAAGTAGTAGGCATTGGTATTGACGCCATCAAGCCACGACAAGGTAGGGCTAGGCGTCCCCGCCGAGCCGTCACCTTCCACCGCCTCCAACACATTTGAGCACACGACGTTATACCATTCCGCATTCGTGCCGTGGGCGTCTGGCCCTGCAACGAACGGATCGGGATCAACCGTGTTTTCAAGGCCGTCGCCGTCCCAGTCAAACGGCTCAACCCTGCGGTATATTCGTTCAAGCGCGTTGGAGCGAGTCGTGAAATCGCCATTCTGAAAAAGCTCTATCTGCGCGTTGACCGGCGTGTTGGTGTCGGCGTTAAGGAAGAAGTTCTCCCACGTCAGAACCTTTCCCTGGTAGGGCCCACTCGCCGAGCGGACCGCATCCCCCACCCAAAACCTACTCACCCCCTGCATGGCGAGCATCGGAACGCCCACGGCGCAAATCTCACGCGCAGCATCGCGAGGCGTTGGGCGAATCCTCCCGTCGTTGAACACGGAGAACGACGTCACCGCCCCGTCGTTCGTCCCAAGCGGAAAAGCAAAGTCGCCAAGGTCAAGACGCGCCCACTCGCCGAACGTCCCTCGCTTGTGCCAGTTGAACGACGGCGTAATTCCCTCCGGCATCGCATACACACTCGCCTCGCAGTTCGTCTCGGCTACTTCGCGATACCCTCTCGCAATATCCTCATCCGTGACCGTCTGAACCACGGACTGCGGCAACGACGGCGGAAGCGGCACCATGAGACCCATCGGCGGCGAATTGGTCTTTGTCCCGCCGATCAGAACACAGGCCGTGAACAGTAATGTGAACACGATTCCATCGATCCATGTACGCAAACGCCGCAACAAAGCCGTCGTGCTTTGTGCCGAACGGTACAGCCATACGCCGATGCAACCAGCCACTATGGCAGCCAGCACCCACAGACCGGTCAACATCAGACCAGTTCTGAACGACTCTATGATTTCCTGCAAACTCATGGCAGTTCGCCTTTAGTATAGCACATTTCCCCTTCACCAGTCAAACTATGAAAACGAAATCGGACACGGCGCAGCGGCAGGCCGCACGGAAGTTTGTCGAATACTGGACGTTCCAGCGTGGCAGCGAAAAAGGCGAGGATCAGCAGTTCTGGAACTCGCTTCTCGGTGAAGTGCTGGGCATGGACGACGTGAAATCCCATGTCCAGTACCAAGTGCCCGTTCCCATGAAAGGCACCACAAAATTTCTCGATGCATGGATTCCCGAAACGCGGGTGCTGATTGAGCATAAATCCCGTGGCGTGAGCCTCGACGCGCCTCAAGCGGGACACGGCGGCCTCACCCCATACGACCAGGCCGTTGAATACGACAACGCCCGCCCGTTCGACGAAAAGGCGCGTTGGATCGTAACCTGCAACTTCGACGAGTTCCGCATCTACGACCGCGCAAAGCCCCTCGCCCCGCCGCTCACGCTGAAACTCGGCAACCTCCCGAAAGAGGCGTACCGTCTAGCGTTCCTCGTCAACCCGAAGGAAAAGGCCATCGACCGCGAGCTTGAAATATCCGTACAGGCCGGCCGCATCGTCGGCGAAATCTATGATGCGCTCCTGAAGCAATATAATGAGGGATCGTTGCTTTCGCTACGGGGAGATTCGGAGACTCGGAGTTTAGGAGAAGATTCTAAAAAATCTCCAAGCCTCCAAAACTCCAAGACTCCAAGCAGCGAAAGCAATTATCTTGCCGCGCTCAATCGTCTGTGTGTCCGCCTTGTGTTCTGCCTCTACGCCGAGGACGCCGACATCTTTCCGAAGGACTGTTTCCGCCGCCTCATGGAAGCAACCCCCGCGCCGTTTCTGCGCAAGCGGTTAATCGATCTCTTTCAAACCCTCGACACGCCGCCCGACAAGCGCAACCCTTATCTTGAACCAGAGCTTTGCGCGTTCCCCTACACGAACGGCGGGCTGTTCCACAATGCAGCCGAAAGCGACATTCCCCCAATTACGGACGACCTCCGCCGGCTCCTCATCGGCGCATCGCAGTTCGACTGGCGCGAAATCACGCCAACCATCTTCGGAGCGCTCTTTGAATCTACGCTCAATCCCGTCACCCGTCGCTCTGGTGGCATGGTGTACACCTCCGTTGAAAACATACACAAGGTCATTGACCCGCTTTTCCTCAATGACCTCACGCGCCGCGTCAACGAGTGTGTGGCAATGCCGCCATCACCGTCGCGGAACAGGCGGCTTCTCGCGCTGCAAACCGAAATGGCCTCCAAGACCTTCCTCGACCCAGCCTGCGGCTCCGGCAACTTCCTCACGGAAACCTACATCTGCCTCCGCCGCCTTGAAACCCGCATCATCGCCGCGCTCCAGCAGGGACAGGGCGAACTTGACCTCGGCATTTCAATCAAAGTCTCAATCACGCAGTTCTTCGGTTTGGAGATAAACGACTTCGCCGTTGCCGTCGCCAAGACCGCGCTCTGGATTGCGGAATCGCAGATGATGGAGGAGACGGCCGAGATACTGCACCGCGAACCAAACTATCTTCCGCTCAAGGACAACGCCAACATCGTAGAGTGCAACGCCCTTCGCACGGACTGGCCGCGCACCGACTACATCATCGGCAATCCGCCGTTCGTGGGCGCGAGAATGATGGCGCAGGGATCGGAGCAGAAGAAAGACATTGAAACGCTCTTCGGAGACATCAAGGACGTACAAGACCTCGACTACGTCTGCGGATGGTACAAGAAGGCCGCAACGACGGATGCCTTTTGCGCATTCGTCTCCACCAACTCCATCTGCCAGGGCGCACAAGTGCCCATCCTCTGGGGAGACCTCTTCGGCAAGCATGGCGTGTCGATCGACTTCGCTCACCAGACCTTCCGCTGGGACAACGAATCCACGGAAAAGGCGGCAGTCCACTGCGTAATCGTTGGGTTCCACGGAAGCGGCAGCGGCGCGCTCTGTGATCGCGCCCTACCGGCGGTAGGGGCCGACCACCGGGCGGCTCGCATGAAAACCATCTTCGACAACGGCAAGCCCAACGTCGTGCCAAACATATCCCCGTACCTCACGCCCGGACCGAACATCTTTGTGGTCGCCGCCAAAGACGCCGATGCATGGCTTCCCAAGATGAACTTCGGCAATCAGCCGCGAGACGGCGGGCACTTCATCCTGACATCCGAGGAACGAGACGCGATCCTCGACGCCGAACCTGAAATCGCCCGCTGGATTCGCCTCTACATCGGCGCGGAGGAGTTCATCAAGGGGCGGCTCCGTTACTGCATCTGGCTCAAAGGGGCGTCGCCCGCCGACATCGCGCACAGCAAGACGCTCTATGCCCGCGTTGCTGCGGTGCGCGAATTCCGACTCGCCTCCAAGGCTAAGACTACCAACGGCTACGCGAAAGTCCCACACCTCTTCGCGCAGATCACGCAGCCGGAGGGCGTTCCGTTCCTTCTCATTCCTCGCGTCTCATCCGAGCACCGCCGCTATATTCCAATTGGCTACATGGCGGCAGATGTTATCGCATCCGACGCCGTGCAGATTCTGCCAGGCGCGACGCTTACCCATTTTGGCGTTCTCACTTCGTCCGTCCACATGGCGTATGTCAGTGCGACGGCGGGGCGACTGAAAAGCGATTACCGCTATTCCAAGGAGATTGTGTATAACACCTTCCCGTGGCCGGAGGGAGTGAATGTTGCCAATGTGAAAATGTTGCCAAAACCCAATTCCAATAACCAATTGGAAACTGGCAACATTGGAACTGGCAACACTTCCACAATGGCAACAATTTCCAAGACAGCGCAACGCATCCTTGACGCTCGCGCAAAATATCCCGACTGTACATTTGCGGAACTGTACGACGAGAACCTAATGCCGTCCGACCTCCGCGCCGCGCATGAGGCAAACGACAAGGCGGTACTTGCCGCCTACGGCCTTGCGCCCGATACGCCGGAAATGGATATCGTCGCCCACCTCTTCAAGCTCTATGCCGAGAAAGTGAATAAAGCATAAAACACCGAGCAACAGGACGCCCAAGAGGAAGGCCGCCGAGCCTGCCGTTTGACCTTGCCGAGCAGATACTTCGCGATCTCGAAAGCAGGATGGGATGTCCAACCGACAAGGTCTGTACCATCATGTACAGAATCCTTCGCCCCTCACTACCAAGCACCGACACTCATTGTGGCTCATAATTCCCCTCGCCGTGGCTCAAAAATCCCCCTGCCGTGGCTCAAAAATCCCCCCGTAGTGGCTCAAAAATCCCCCTCTAGTACCTACGCCTTGTGCCCAGCATACCCAGACCGAGATCGATGCTGACCGAAATTCTCATCGCCCGTTATCGGGGTGGCGGACGTCCCGCCCGCAACTGGGACAACGGGCATCTTGCCCGTTGCCGAAGCTACATTTGCTTTAGATTTCGCTTTTGTTTTTGTCCGTGTAGAACATGTAGAACGTGTAGATCATGCTGCCGCATTGTGAACGGTTTGCGGCAATAAACATCCCTTTTGTCAAAATTGGTCGTTCCGCACCGTATCACGGCGCGGAACGGGTGGATGTGGTGGCGGAACGGTGGGGCGAGCCGTCCTCGGCGAGCCGCCCGCCCCACTGGGACAACGGGCATCTTGCCCGTTGCGGGAGCGGCCGCGCTTGTCGCGGCCCAACGGGCGTCCCGCCCGTTGCCGTCTACGGCCTTGCGCACGACACGCCCGAACCCGAAATCGTCGCCCACCTCTTCAAGCTCTACGCGGAAAAGGTGAAGGACATTCGAAAATCCGCGCCGCCACTTGACACGAAAACGTGAAAAAGTGTAAAATGTTCGCCGCTTGGGGTATTAGTACCCTAAGGGAAAAGATTATGGAAGAGACGAAACAGAAATTAAAGGTCTATTGTGAGACGTCATTCTGGAGTTGGCTGGTTTCACGACCATCCACAGATCCTGATCATGCCGTCAAGCAGGCCTGGACACGCAAGTGGTGGGCAGAAGCTGCACCAAATTGCGAGATCTTCATTTCCGAACATGTCCTTGCGGAAGCCGCGCGCGGTGACAACGAGCAGTCGCAATTACGTCTTGCGGCTCTTGAGGGAAGGCAAGAACTTGATGGCTCCACGCCCGACGTAGACGCCCTTGCAATGGCATTACTTTCTGATAGAGCCGTGCCGAAAGACGAAGTTACCGATGCCTACCACATAGCCACGGCGGCGATACATGGCATGGACGTTCTCCTGACGTGGAATTGCCGACATTTGGCAAACCGATTTGCTCTGCCCAAAACAATCGCCGTAGTGACAAAGGCAGGTTTTCAATGCCCCGCGATTGTCACTCCAGAAAACTTCATGAAGGAGGATCTTGATGAATAAGTCCGACAACAATCCTATCATGGACGAGGTGTACGCAGTCCGCCACGAAATATCCTCGCGATTCGGAAACGATCCAAAGCGATACATAGCGAGTATTCGGGAAATGAAACGCCGTGCCGCAGAGGCTGGATTGTCATTCCTTGAATACTGCCGTTCTGTCGCAGGAGCCGATGCCTTTCTGCCGGTTCACGCACTCTGACCTTGCCCGCGCCGCCCACCTCTTCAAGTTCTACGCGCGCCGTGGCTCAAAAATTCCTCTCTCGTACCTACGCCTTGCGCCCAGCGCACCAAGACCCAGATCAATGCAGACCGACATTCTCATCGCCCGTTGCGGGAGTGGCCGCGCTTGTCGCGGGGCAACGGGCGTCCCGCCCGTTGCCAATCGCTACTTGACGATAATCATAAAGCCCCTGCGTCTGTACGCGCGGAGGTTCCCTTCGCCATCCGCCATGACGCTGGTTACGTTTTCGGTAAGTTCAACGGGATTCAGCGCCACCCCGCTGAAATCGTAGCCGGACGCGAGCAAAAATCCTTCCTGCGGCGGACGGACGTCGCCGAACACCGAAACGTTGAGCGGCGACGGAATCGACGAGCCAGACCCCAACGCCAGCAGCGGCGGGTTTCCTCCGGACACAGGTGCGAAGCCAAGCGTTGTGCCGTTCGCCATCGTCAACACCGTCGAAAGCGGCGCGGCGACGGTAAATGTGCCCGCATTGACTTCCGTCCCACCCGTATAGAACTGGTCCGCCTTCTCTGTCGTAAACGAGCCGCCACCCTCCTTCACCACCTTCATGTCGCCGCCAAACGCGACGGCGGCGTTCGTCGTCGAGCCTTCCGCGACATCAAGTCGCAACTCGCCAGACGCAACCGTCGGTTCAACCCGGAAGTACTCCAGCTGCACGAGGTCGAAATACGACTGGTTTTCGTATTTCTTTTCCGTGATCTTCATGCGGTAGAACCGGTACGCCGTATCATTGTGGAAGACTTTCGTACAGGACTGGGCCGGGACGGTTCCCGAACCCAGATTCCAGTCTTCCTGCGCTTCCCGCGCGTCGAGTTCAACCCAGTTGTCGTCCGTTGTCGAGTTGTATGCCGACGGATCATTTGACCCATAAAACACCCAAGCCTTCGGCGCGCGCAAATGGTACGCCGCATAGATGCGGTACATGTTCACCGCCTTCGCGCTCCCGTCACCGAAGTCGTAATCGACCCGAAGCGGAAACGGATGGTAGTTGGTGTCGAGCAGAAGGCGATGTGTTGCGTCGGTCTGGTAGATGAAGTTATCGTTGAAGAGGTTGGCGACGGTTCCGGCGGAAGTTGTGTCCGGCGTCGGCATCGCGCATGTTCCGCCGGGCTGCGTGAGGTCGCGCACCAGGGGAATCGTTTCACCAGCCGCGAGCGGATCCGTGCCGAGGGTTACGCGCATGTATTCGAGCTGCGTCATGTCGAAGTACCGTGTGTCCCCCTCGTATACCTTCAGACGGTAATAGCGGTAAGCGGTATCGTTCACGAACACCTTTGCGTTCGGCACGGCCGTTACACCAGACTTGGACGTTCCCCAGCTCGACTCGCCGGAGACGAAGTCGAGAATCGTCCAGTCCGATTCGTCATCCGCGCCGAACGCCGCGTCCGTGTTGGAGCCGTAGAACGCCCATGTCGTCGGAGTACGCCCGACATAGCCGCCGTGAATCTTGTACATGTTCACCGCCTGGGCGTTTCCCTCGCCGAAGTCGTAGTCGAAGGAGACCGGCAGAAACATCCGCTCGGCGAGGTAGAAACGGTGAGTTGAATCGGTCATGTACGTGAAGTTGTTGCTAAAGAGGTTCGCCGCGACCGTGCTGTTGTCTCCGGGGATGGACGACCAGCACCTTCCGTCCGGCTGCGTAAGGTCGGTCGCAGAGGCGGCGCTGTCCGCCGTTGCACCAATGGCGGCGCGGAGGAAGCGGTTGTGGACGATATCGTAGAATCCGACGAATCCCCCGTTACGCATCTGGGCCGGCACGAGGTTCAGCCGCTCGTAGCCGTTCGTGTCCGTCACGCGGAAAGAGTACATCCGCATATTCTTTGCGAAGTTCGACACGGTCTTGTCCACTGCGTTCGCTACCGCAAACAGCACGAAGTTCGTGTACGTCGTATCCAGGTCGTCGCCGATGCGCGTCTCGGACGTGACGCCGTTCACGGCGATTTCGCACGTCCTGCCGTCCATGACGAGGTCGTATATCTTGTTTGCGGTATAGACGGTCTGGACATTCCCGACGGTGTGGTAGGCATACGCCGTTCCGGACTTGAAGTGGTCGAACGAGACTTTCGAGGAGGTGCGCAGCATGCAGTTGAACGGCCTGTTGTTGTAGGTATAGCGCGCGCTGAATATCCCCTGGTTCGCAGTCATGTCCCCGAACATGATCCGCGTCTCGACGCGGTCGGTAGGCGACGGCCTGTATTTGGTGTCGACGTGCGTGCCGGCATTGGCTGCTGGCGTCTGCACGTATGAAAGGACGTCGTGCGAGATGACGGCACCCGGCGTGAACGCGCCCTTCGCAAGCGGATAGAACGTGCGGCGAGCCGTGTCGTACAACCCGGCGACGCCGGACGGATTCAACGCAGGAAGCATGTTGACCTTGAGTTCGCCCGACGAGTCGAACACGCGGAAGTAGTACAGCGTAAGCCCCTGCGCATTGCGGGCGGTGTTGTCGTTCGCCGTGCAGAAGAGATGCAGGTCGTTGCCCGCCGTGAAGTTGTTCGAGGCGAGGGCGTATGTACTGACCGAGTCTTTGCACATAACCTGCAGCACGCCCTTCCCGCCGTCCATCACCACTTCGAACACATCGCCCGCAGACGCCGCTCCATACGTAACCGTCGCGGTATTGTAGGGGAACGCGAGGTTCGACGGGTTGAGTACGCAGTCGAATTGGTTCTGGTTCGTGGTCTTGCGCGCTGAAAACACCCACTGGATGTTGGCGGTTCCCGAAGCCACGTATGCGGTGCAGAACCTTGTCTCAATGCGGTCGGATCCCTTCGGCCTGTATCCGGTGTTGACATACCCCTTGACCGTCAGGTTGTTCGTGGGCGTCATGACATACGAGAGGAGTTCGTAGCCGGGGGGCAGGAGCGCTTCCCTTGCGGACATCACCGCGCCGCCGCCGGTGAGTCCGTTGACGCGGAGCGTATGTCCATTGAGGTCGACAGTCGCATTCGGTGCGATCGTGACATCGCTCCCGCGCCAGTCCTCGTTGCCTTTCAGCGTGAGGTCCCTTGTCACGGAAACGGAGATGGGCTGTACCGACAGCCGCCCCGCATTGACCTGTTCCTGGAGCGCGGCGAACCACTTGGCCGCCATCTTGTTCGCGCCGATGGCGTTCGGATGCACCATGTCGGCGACGCAGTCTGTCTCCCATTCCCACCCATCCGCCATATCGACGGCCACGACGGGCGACGCCGCCGTGTTCAGTTCGGCGGCGAGGGCGGCGATGCCCGAATTGAGCGCAGGGATGTAGGAGTACTTCGGCAGCTTGCCGCTCGTGATGACCTGCGCGTAGAGGACGATCACGTTCGGGTTCTGCGCCCGCGCCGCCGCGATGATCTGCGCGTGCGCGTTCGTCGCGGCGGCCACGATGTCCGCCTCGGGCATGTACGCCGGATAGGAGGTGTCAGGATCGACGTTGTAGTTGTGCCCGGCATGGAGCAGCAGGACGTCGGCCACGACCGACGCGGCATTGGAAACGTATTTTGCGGCGACCTGTTCGGCATTGTTGCCGGAGTAGCCTTCGCATGGCTGGCTCGAGCCCCAAGAGGAATTGGCCTGCGTGCCCTTCCATTCCACGCTCCAGTTGTTCGCGTTCAGGACACTTTCAAGCGCCACGCGGTGCGCCACGGTGCTGGAACTGCCCTGCGTGATCGAATCGCCCACAGCGCAGATGGAAAATCCAGCCGCCCGCAACGGCGATGGTGCCATCGCGCTTGCGGCGATTGTGAGCACGGCGGCTATCGTGGTGCGGATTGTTTTTGTTTCCATGCTTGTTTCCTTTCTTGTTATTGTTGAAGATTGGGTGTGTGAAACTCTTGCTGTTGTACGCTTCCTGCCGTACGCGAAAAGACGGCAAGCGTACGACAACAAGATGTGCGCGGCGTCGTTTCCAATGCCGTTCCATGCCTCCACAATGGCGTCATTTGCGATTTACCATTCAACGTCGTTGATCGCTCGATTGAAGATGGCGATATGTTAGCACATCCTTCCGTGATTCGTCAATCCCCCGGCGGGGGCTTTTACGGGAATTGACCGTTGGTTTAGTGGACATCTCGTCTCACGTCTCATGTCTCACGTCAAAAAACAATCTACGACCTCACCGCCATCTCGGCAGTGGAACGGTGGGGCGAGCCGTCCCGGAAATCTTCTACTGGCGCTCATGCATGATCGACTTGAAGGCGTCGATCTCGGATTGCGTGATTCCACAGTCGAGGAGATAGAGCCTGATGCGTTCCGCGAGCGGATCGCCGGGTTTTCCGTATTGCGCGAAGCCGCGGTCGTAATGCGCGCAGGCGCGCTCGCCCCACGGATTGCGCACGCCCGAAAGTTTCGGATACGTCCTCGCCTCCCATTCGCGCTCCAGATCCTCCTTCGCAACGCCAAGAGCCCCGTTCAGGACGTATGCAAGGCTCCCTGTCCTGTCCGCCCCGTGGATGCAGTGGAAGTAAATCGGATAGTTCGCCCTGTCGCAGAACAGGCGGAAGTTCTTCGCCATGGCCGCCTTCCCGACATCCGTGAACAGGCCCTGGTACGTTTCGGACGACACGCTCACGAACCTGACCTTTGGCCCGAGCGGGGACTCCTTCATGCCCGCGATCTCGCGCGGGCTGCGGAGGTCGAGGTCGGTCTTGATGCCAAGCTCCTCCGTCAGGTATCTGACGTCTTCGACCGTCAGGCGGTTGCGCCCCCGGTTGATTCCGGCGACGCTGTTGTCGTTGAACGCGGTTCCACGGTAAACCATCCCCATGCGCACCCTTCCGCCGTCCATTGTCCGCCACCCGCCGATGTCGCGCACGTTGTCCGTGCGCCCTTCAAGCTCGATCCAGCGTGGCGGCCGTTCGGACGTCCTGAACGACATGACGGGAGATATCTTGCCCGGTTTTGACTTCCCGCACGCACAACCGTCCGGATACGTGAAGCCGCACCGGAACTCGCCGCACTTCACGTCGCTCCAGACCTGCCAGTAGTACGTCTTGCCGAGCTCGAGGTTGGCGAGCGGCACGCGACACGTCCAGAGCACGGGCTTGCCGTCCTCGACCGGCCCATGCGCGAGCGCCCGCCTGTCGAACCAGAGGTCCCGTCCATCGGAGAAGTCAGGCCGCGTCGAAAGCCGGACGCGCCATGGCTCGTTTTCGCCCTCCGTCGCATTCCACGTGAGGACGAGCGGCCGTTGCCTCTGCCAAGCCTCCTTGGGGGCGGACTTGAGCTTCGTGGCTATCTTGAGGCGGTTTGTCCGCGTCTCGCCGCCGAACACCGCAATCTGCTCGTCGGTAAGCGTCTCGAACGTCGAACCGTCTGCCGGGGTGAGCGGGACAATCTCGCCGAACAGCGAAGAAAGCGACAGGGCCAGCATCAGTGCGACCCCTTGGTTTTTCCTAAAACATTGCATGGTGAACATTATACCAAGACTCCCGCCGTGACAAGTACGGACCTTGTTATTGTTTTATCAGCCATACCTTTTCAGCGTGACCGTTACGTCGTGCGCCGCGTGCAGTAGAGGAACTGCGTTGAGTTCGGATTGACGACGCTCGCCTTGATCTCGACCGCGTTGGTGCAGGTCGGGCGGAAGAGTGTGTTCACCCACTGCGAGCCGTCCGTATCAACGTAGTCCAGCTGCCGGTAACCGGACGGAAGGTCGGCAAGAGCCGCCAGCGGGATGATTGCACTTACCATGATTGCCGCCACATAGAGGGCTACTCTCCATGTCTGTTTTCTCATGCTGTTGTTTTCCTTCCTGTTGTTGCCTTGATTTCGTCGGCGGTGAGGCCGGTGAGTTCGGCGATGTCATCGGCAGAAAAGCCTTTAGCCTTCATCTTGCGGGCGGTGTCGAGTTTGTCTTGCCGCAACTTTGCAATGGCCGCGTCGCGCTCAGCCGTCGCCGCGTCACGCGCGACTAGTGCCGCATCGCGCTCGGCAACCGCCTCATTGAACTTCGCCTCAAGTTCGGGAATCTTCTCCGCCCGTCTTTCGGCGTTGGCCCTTCGGCGTTCGCGGCAAAGCCAATCCTGAAAACCGTCGTACTTCGCCCTCTCCTCTGGAGTGAGGGCGGACGCCTCGACCATTTCAAGCGCCTTGCGCACGTCCGGGTTCTCTTTCAGTTCCGGCGGAGCG
>CACWIW010000162.1 GCA_902761035.1 uncultured bacterium
TCCCGGCGCGGGCTCCACGTTGCACTTTGCGAACCGCGACGTGGACACCTTCATCGCGCGCGGACTTCCCGCCGGGCTGCTGCAATCCGGCGACGAGGTTGTGATCGCCTACAAGGGCACGACCGTCTTCAAGGGCGAGGTCTCGCGCATCGTCGACCGGCACGGAGGAGGACCGCTTGACGGAAACGACAACCCGCTCAACCGCATCCAGGACGTGACCGTCGCGGGACCGTGGGACCAGCTGGGCCGCCTCGTGTTCAAGCAGACGTGGGGCAAAGGGAACGTCGAGTTCGCATCGAGCCGCGTGATCCTTGGGCAGAAGGCTAACGGCGAAGGCCAGACGATGGCCGCCCAGATCGCGGAGATCGCCACATACGCGGCCCGGTACTGCGGCATGGCTCTAGCCCCTGCCGACAACCATGCGCCGCTCATGTGCCTTCCGCTCGACGAGGCGCGCGACATCACGTGTGCGGACGCGATCCGCCGCGAGCTGCGTTTCTTCCCGAAGCTGATTGTGCGGTTCAATTATGCGAGCAGCACGCCCGCGCTCCAGATTGTCGATCCAGCCCACGCCGACACAGCGTCGTACATGGCGTCGATCCCGATGACCGACCGCGAATACACGTACAACGCCCACCCGGTGAAGTACGTGGACGTGACCATGGACGCCGTGGAGATCGCGGTCAACGGCGACGCCGCCTCGTTCCACCAGGCGTATCCCGCCATACAGAGCGGCACATCCCCGCTCGACATCCTGCACGTCACCATTCCGCTTGCGAATGGCGGCGGCAGCACCACGAACGAGAGCTTCAAGATCGAGACGGAGCCGCTGCCGGGCCAGGACGGCTCGCCGTATACAGGCCTCGACGACAAGAACTGGTGGATGGCGAAGCACCCGCGACTAGAGGACGTGGCACCAACTGCCATTGAGATTTCGGACGCCCGCCGCAACGACTCAGGCGAAACCAACGTATACCAGCGCATCCTGAAGAACGCGAAGGACGAGGTCGAGGCGGCTGGCAAGCACTGCCGCGTCACGCGCTTCACCTGCAAGTGCAAGATTTCCACCACGGACTACGAGGAGGAGGAAATCCACCTCTCGATGGACTTCCTCACCACGGACGCCACCACAAGGACCTACACGGTACAGACCGGCAGCACGGCGACAGCCGGCGAGGAACTTCCAGCCGGGCTTGCGCAGGCGCTCTACGAGCAGCGGTCGCAGAGCCTCGTGAGCGAGGTCGCGACGGTGCGCCTCGGCGCGTCCTTCCCGAAACTTGGCGACAAGCTCGTGGAGACCGTCGGCAACGCCACCGAGACGCTTTTCCTCCAGAGCTTCGACGTGGACTGCTACGACCTCACGGCGCGGCTCTCGTTCGGGCAGCCCGAGCACCTGAGCGCCGATGACATGAAAAGCCTGCTCAACGGCTTCCGCCAGCGCGTCCACCGCAGTGCTCCGCGAGCAGAAAGGCGCGGAGGATGGCGAGGAACCAGACGCGCCCGGCGGCATCCCGCCGATCAACTCGAGCGAATGGGCACCGGGCACCACGGCGAAGACCACGATCAAGAAAGCCGGCGCGAACGCGGGCGGCGGCACGGTGAAGATGGACGTGACCGGAACCGGCTCCGCAAAGGTCGAGGTGGCGGACTCCACCGGCGACAAGAAGTTCAAACTCGACACCGCCGAAATCCCGTCTGAATGCGACGGCGAAATCGGCGTCCGCAAACTGACCTACACCGATGCGTACGGCGTTGAGCAGGAGTACCATGTCCTCGCCTGCGACGACATCGAGCTGGGCGTTCTTGGCGGCAGCGGCGGCGGCAGTGGCGGCGGCGGCGGCGATGGCGGCAATCTGCCCAACATGCTGGTCGTGACCGACATCCAATTTGAGTTCACCGAAGAATACGGAAGACTGCGGGCCCTTGTGTCCAGACGCAACCTGGCCACCGGCGCGGCTAGCCCTGCCATTCGCAATTTTGACGTGTGGAAGCAGGACGTGGACGCTGATTCCGCATACAGCACGGAAACCAAAAAGTTCACAAAGAAAGTGGTGCCGGGCCTGCGCACGGCCCTGCCGGGCAAGGCCACGACCGTGTTTGAGGCCACCGCGCACGAAGACGAAATGGACGGGTGATCATGGGAAGGCCAATCGGATCATCAAGTTTCACGTCCATAGATGCGGTCGTCGGAAATCGGCAACTCGCCGGAACCGTGCAGCACGGCTTTCGCGACGGCCTAAACGTCTGCTATTGCGGGGCGGTCGGCACATTGGCCGATCTGAGCCAGGAAAGCAGCCTTCCTCCTGGGCAGCGGGGCTGGTATCGCATTTGCGCGGACAGGTCCAAGGGCAAGTCCCATTCGGGAGTCGGCTACTCCTACAGCGGCACGTACAATCTAAGCAACCGTGAAAGCGTCCAGTATCCACTTATCGAACTGGACAACTCGGACGACCCGTCGTACAGCGGCAGCGGCGGAAACGTCAACTTCACGGTGTATTGGACCGCCATCGGGCCGCTCGACCCGTCGTGCGTGCCGGAGGACCCATCCAATCCGGGCAATCCCTATTTCGACTCCGATGAGTGGTATACGGTGGAGGTCGTTGCCGATCCGGCGAACGGCGGAAGGGTCAGCGGCGGGGGCGTGTTCCTCAAGGACTCCTCGTGCTCCATCTACGCGCTTACGAATACGGGGTGGCGTTTTGACCGCTGGACGTCATCGGGCGGAGAGACTTCCTACGATCCCATGCATACGTTCACCGTTGGCGGGGACGTGACGTGGACGGCGCACTTCACGCAGATTGAATACACGGTCACTGTAGAAGCCAACCCCGCGAACGGCGGAACCGTGTCCGGCGGAGGCACGTACCACTACAACGACTACGTCAACATAACCGCCACGCCCAGTTCCGGGAAGTTTTTCATACGCTGGGAGGCGTCGGACGGCAGCAGGTCGGACAAAGCGAGCTCCTGGATCCATGTCACGGGGGACGTCACGTGGACGGCGATATTCAAGGAAGGCTGGCTAATAAAGGTCAAGATCGTGCGCGGAGCGCAGCTGGGGTATTTCGTGACCCCGGATGGGTGGTGGGACAATACCGACCCTGGGCATTCCAAGCCGCTCGAAGTCACGGAAATTGAAAGCACGTCGACCAGCTATAAAGCCGTTATCGCCGCCAAGTCTTTCGAGCCGTACTCCCGTGTGGATAACGTTTTTAGGATTTATCTGAACGACGCGAGCAAGTGCGAGATCGCCCTTGTGCGCGTGATAAAGGGCTACCGGCCGGGGGATTACGTGCCGCCATACTCGCCGTTCGACCCATTGGATAGGGCAGTCATGAACCACGGCGTGCACTATTCTTCGAACTTCAACGGCGCGGACGTGGAAATATACCTCCGCTACAAAAGCACGGGAGAGCTGCTGCACGGATCGTCCGGCGCGCTGCTGCACGGCAAGAACGGGGACCTACTTTACCTCTAAAAAAAGGAATCACCATGAAAACCCACTACAAACCACTTGCAACCACCCTTGCAGCCGCTTTGCAACTCGCCGCAACCGCCGCCGTCCCCGTGGCGTGGACCAACTCGCCGGGAATGCCGCCGTACCCGATCAAGCCCGTTCCGCACGGCTCGACGGTCGATCTCGCCGTCACGCTCAAGGGCTACACCACGCCTCCGATCGAGGACGGCGCGGACGTGCGCCTCTGGTATCAGACCAACGGCATGGGCTCCGCGTGGTGGAGCGCGCCGGCCACGTTCGACGGCAGCACCATCACGGCCACGTTCGGCCCGGCGCAGGACTGCGGCGCAGATCGCGTGAGCCTGTTCTTCGGCGCGCCGAGCAACGTGTTCGCCTCGGCGGTCCTCCGCCTCACCCACGCGCCCGGCTTCGATCCCGCTCGCCTTCCGCTCCCCGTCCAGTACATCGACTTCGCGACCGTGGAGCTGCGCAACGTCCCTTGGGCCGACGCAATGTTCACGAACAGATGGGGTGACTCTGTTATATCCGGCAACTATGTAATCTACGGCAATGACTACTGGCATGACGAAGAGCAATGGGGTATCGAAACACGATATACGCGTGGTGGCATAGCGGTTTATGGCGACCACACTGATTTTGAAATACACTACCCAGTTTTGGACTTTGGCGCGGTAGAGACTTTCGCGACCACTCGCGACGTCGCCCGTGCTGCGGACGACGCCACCAACCACACCAACGCCGCCATCCCTCCCGCGATCTCAAACGTCGTCACGAAGTCCTACGTCGAAAACCTCGGCATCACCTCCGAGGAATCCGACCCCGTGTGGTCTGCTGATAAGCCAAACTACGCCACCAAAATGGATCTGGAATCTGAGTCTGACCTTGCCCGCGCACGGCACGACTACAGGTGGGCCGCGAGGCAGGGCGTACTCTACCGCATCGACTTCGACGCCGACGGCTACCAGTACCTCACCCCCGTCACCAACGTCAACGCCCTCGCCGAGGGCAACGAACACATACTCATCCACCTGGAGGAACAGAGACATGGCAATGCTGACTAACATGGTCGCCGTGGCAGCTACCGCCACCGCCTTGCACTTGGGCCCGCCCGCTGACGCGGTGCCAATCCCGCCGGCAGTCGATCCCGACATTGCGGTACCGGCGCCGCTCGTGGCTCCATTCGACCGCGAGTACATAATCATGGAACAGGCCGAATACGCCGCGATCACAAACAAGGTCGAGGCTCTTTGGGCCGATCACACCAACCGTCTGGCCCGCGCGGCCGCGATGAAGGCCCGGCGCGAGGAAACACTGAAGGCCGCCAAGGCCGCGTCCCGGAAGCCGTGGCGCGCGCCGAAGATTCCGCACCGTGCGCCGCATACGGAGGCCCGTCCAAGATGAAACGCATCCCCGCAATTGCCGCGCTTCTCGCGCTGTCCGCCTTCGCGGACGAGCTCCCTCCGCGCCAACGCTACCTCATGGTGGACGACGCGGGCACCCTCAACTCGACAAATGCCGTCGCGTCGCAGGCCGACCTCGCCAGGGTCAGCGCGTCGAACCAGGTCGCGCAGGCCGAGCTGCAGGCGTCCCAGGCCGGATACAACCAGGCGAACACGCTGCTCGGGGTTGTCGCGTCCAACATCGCGGCGCAGGCCGTCCACGGGTTTTACGGCGTGGAGCTGTCGTCGTTCGACGCGGCAGTCGTGTTCGACGAGGAGACCGCCAGACTGGTGATCATCGGCTGGGAAGACCTCAACGAGACCGATGTCGTAAAGGGCGTCCCCGTCGCGAAGTGGAGGATCCGCTTCGCGTTCAACCAGGACCTCCAGACCGTGCAGCCGTACATCGGCTACAATCAGGTGATGGGCGGCGTGGCGCGAGCGGAGTGGGACAACCTCGGGCCGGAGTTCGTGTCCGTGCCCGTCCGGGAGGAGGGAACGTGGACCGCCGGCGACGGGACTCCCTGCAACTACATTTACAGGGAGGACGCATGGGTTCCGAGCGAGCCGTCCGGTTTTGCCTTCGTGCGCGTCCCGAACGACGCCGCCCTTGCAGACGGCGCAACGCTCGACCTTCCGAACGGCGTGCGCAACGGCCGGTCCGTGACGATCACGTGGGGCGGCAATGTGATGACATGGCAGGGAGGCCTACTCGTGGAGGTGGAGAGATGATCGAGTCACTGCAGCGCGTCATAATGTTTGCCTGTCTCGCCGGGCTCGCGGGTGGGGCGCTCGCGTGGCTTCTGTGTTTTGCGTTCCCGAGACTGCGGCGCCTGCTCTCGACCTGTGAGATGGCCGTGGTTTTCGGCGTGGCTGTATACGTGGGCGGCGCGAAGAGCATCATGTCGAAGACCGGGCATGACGACGCACACCCGTACAACACCGTCGTCTCCGCTGAAGTGTTCAGCGGCGAAGCGGTCACGAACGTCCCCGGGTACGAGGTGCGGTGCCAGTACCCGTACGGCACCAACGGTTTCGCCGTCATCCTCGGCTTCTCCCCTGGGATTCCCGACAGCGACATCCTGTCGCGGTTCTGGTTCCGGGACTCGGACCGGGAGGACTGGACGTCCCTCCTGTCGTTCCTGGACGGCGCGCAGAACACGTGGATCGACGTCGGCGCCACGAACTACTTCGTGTGCATCTCCGAAGTCACCAACCGCTTCAGCCACGCGCAGTACTGGTTCGGCGACGACCTCCCAGCGAAGGTCGTCGAGGGCGGAGGGGGCATCGAGATTGTTTCGATCACGCCCTCCGCCACCAACGTCACGGTACGGTACGCGGTCGAAGCGTCCGCCATTACAGCAGGATCGACCGTCGAGATTGACAGGTCGTGGCAGGTGCGCGGCAGTTCCTATGCATGGGAGGAATGGGAGACGCTGTGGTTCGGTCCCGCGTCGGCCGGCACGAACGTCGTCTCGTTCGCGGGGTTCATGGTTGACCGGCGTTCCCGCTGGAGGGCTCGGCTTCGGACGGAGGTGGAAGAATGAGGCGTATGGTTCTGGCAGTATTGGCCCCTTTTGCGGCGTTCGCCCAACTTGGGGCGGATCGCGGTTCGGTCATCGTCGAGTCCGTCTCCAACGTCCAGACAAACTGGTCGTTCGGCAAGGACATCGTGACCGAAACGGAAGACGGCGGCCTCATGGACAGGCGGAAGGTCCTTGTCTCCGCGGCCGACGCGGCAGCAGAGGCCGAGACCGCCGAGAGCGTGGGCCGAGTGTCCAAGGCATGGGCGGAAGGCTTCGCGCGCGGGACGAACGAGCTCCACGCCGCGCTGTACAACTTACCGACAAATGGGATTCTTGTGGGGCTCCGCTTTCCGCTCATTCCGCAGACCTCGCGCCGGTTCGACATCTACGTGGCCTCCAACCACTACGATTCAGTGGCACACCGCGACGAGTTGTACATCTACTTCGGGCAGTCCTTCACAAATCCGCCGACCATGACCGTGCCTTACGTGTGGAACTCCGGAATGACGACGCAGCGCGTGGCGGGCGTCTGGACGCGCGCGGGCACGTCCGACCGCTACACGAACGTATGGAACGTCGTCGAGCAGCTGAAGGCAGGCCCGGTCACGTACCCGTGCCACAGGCTGTTCGTGACCCGTCCGCCCGATCTGTGGGGGTTGCCGCTCAACCTGAACCCTCATGGCAGGTGGGGCGGTCCTGACGGCGTGGCGTTCGGGAGCTACCTCTTGACGGTCGGCGGACGGCCCACGTTCACCGGCACCGTCACTAACCTCGAGGAAGGGGTCGTCGCAACGTTCGACAACGGCGCCTTCGTCGGTCTCGAACCCATAAAACAGGAGGACAACCAACCATGAAGAAAATGCTGTTGACAGCCATCGCGCTTCTCGCTCTGTTAGCACCTGCACAGGGCATGCCGTCCGCCACGGTTTCGCGGCTTGAAATGATCGCGAACACCCGCCGCCTCGTATCACGGACAGTCACGAACAACGTGATGATCTGTACCTATACCCAGGGGAATCGCACATGGACCACCACGAACGAACTTCATGCGGTGTCCGGCTACGTCAAGCCGCCCGTGTATTCCAAGCTCAAGATGTACGTCGTCCTTTCCCGTGCGGGCTACTGGATTCCCCTGCGCGAATGGCTCAAGACGCAGACCGTCGATGGACTGAACGCCTGGGAGGCGTTCAGCATGTGTAACGAGGTGTCCGCCGACCATCCGCTCTTTGCGCAGTGGCTGAAAGCAGCCGAGGCCGCACTGGGCGTGGACGACGCCACGGCACAAGCACTATTGAAACAGTGCGAACAATAGTTTGAACTCTTCCCGCCAGGACCTCCACGTAACAACACCCCAAGCACTCTTGAAAGGCGAACCGTGACAGGCACAGCGGGAATCTTTCCCCTGCGGGATTCCCTCGTGAATCCCTTGCGAATCCCAAGCGAATCATCCCTTATCCCACGTCCACCAATCGCAAATCAAACCCCAACCATTACATTTGCGCCGTTACACCGGATGCCGAGATGCCGAGCGCGCGCGCGATGTCGTTTCGCGTCATGCCGGAAAGCCTTCCTGCAAGTTCCTTCACGATCTTCCGGGGCAGTGCCGAGTTGCGGAACAGCGACGAATAGAGTTCCACGAACTCGTCTGCGAGCGGAGCACCGTCAACAAAGAACATCCTGTCAAGATTCTGCGCGACCGAGAATCGCTTGTCAAGGTATCGCCAGTAGTACGGGATTCCTCCGAACGCCATGTAGCACTCGGCTATTTCCGCCCGCGACATCACGAGACCTCTTTCGCGGACAAGGCTTTCACACTCGCACAGCGTGAACGGATTCAGACAGATCCGACACGTCACGCGGTTGTGAAGTCCGCCTCGGTTGCGAAACAACTTCTTCGCGATCCAGGAGGCGGCCGAACCGCAGACGATCAGCAGAACGTCCTTGCGCGCCGAAGCCCATCCGTTCCAAAACCCTTCCAGTGCCGACACGAAATTCGAGCGCGGCGTGTCCAACCACGGCATCTCGTCGATGAACACGACCTTGCGCTGGAACTCGCTTGCGGCAATAACCTCTCGAAGCATGACAAACGCCTCGTCCCAATTCTTCGGCGTTCCATGCCCAGACAGACCAAACGACTTGAGGGAAACGGCGAAATTGGCGAGTTGGCGCTTCATCCCACCTTTCGCAAGGCCGGAATGCTGGAACGTAAATTGCCCGTCAAACGTCTCTCGCACAAGATACGTCTTGCCTACGCGCCGACGCCCATAGATTGCGACAAATTCCGACTCGTTGGATTCATACATCCGCATGAGTTCGTCTTGTTCGGCTTTCCGGCCTATCATCCTGCACTCCTTTCTTTCTCTTCGAGGTGCTGGTATGATACCATTTCTTGTTTTTTAGCACAAGTACAAACATTATCAGCGCTGAAGAGGTGCTAAAATCATTCACTGCGGCCGATTTTAGCACCTCTTCAGCTATCATTTTCGCATGGTTTTGCAGCTGGCTCACAAGTTCTTGTCGGCGAAATCCATGTAGCGGACCCAGTCGTAGGGGTCGAGGGAATGCTTGCCGGGACGCAAGTGGTACGAGACGCTTCCCTCCTGCTGCTTCTCGCCCGGAGCTGGGAACCGTTCTGCAACGAGTCCCCTTCTGCCGTAAAGCTCCCACGCGGGCGACGCGAGCTTCGTGCTCCACCACTCGCCTGGCTGCCCCGCCCAGGCGTCTTCGGACGCGGAGGCGACGCAGAGCCGCCGTGGCGCGATGAGCGCGAGCAGTTCGTGCTGGTCGAAGTCCATCGTCATCTCCTTGCCGCCGTACTTCTTCGGGTAGTTGCCGCAGTACCAGTTCGGGAAGTACTTCGGGATGGACGCGATGTTCTCGCTCTTCGGAAGGCGGATGTGGTTGAGCTTCGCGCCGTGCGCCCCGGAATTGTTGGAGCAGACGAGCGCAAAACGCCTGTCGGTCACGCCCGTCCAGATCGCGGTCTTGCCGCCGCGTGAATGGCCGACGATCCCGACGCGCGTGGCGTCGATGGCCGGTTCCGTCTCGATCCAGTCCATCACGCGGCTCGCCGCCCACGCCCACGCGGAGATCGTGCCCCACGATTCGTCCGTGCGCGCCTCGGGTTTCTCCACGCACTTGAACACGCCCTGCGCAAACCCCGTGTTCTTCTCCGTCGCGATGTCCTCGGTGAGGAAGCCGATCGTCGCGTAGCCGCGTCCGACAATCTGCTCCACCGGCCAGCACACGCTTGTGATCACGTGGTCGGCCCCCACCTTCGAACGGCTTTTCAGGCAAATGCTCACGAACGCCGGAACCGGCTTTTGCGCCTTGGGAATATAGACGGTGAACGGGAACGAGAACTTTTCAAGTGGCCCGTCGAACTCCGCGCGGACGAGCTTCCGTACGGCCTTGCCGTCCATCACGGGACGCTCGTCGTACACCTTGAACGAGACGCGCTTCCGCTCGCCCAACACGGCGGGACGGCGTCCGTAGACATCCTTCTGGAATCGTTCCAGCAGTTCCGGCGCGCGAACATTCTCCCACGCCTCCTTCGTCTTCACCTCTTCGCCCGCAAACGTCCGCATCAGCTCCGGCACGTTCTCCGGCTTGGGGATGTTCGTATCCACGGCCCTGAAGTGGAACTCCACCATTGCGGACATCACCGGCTTCTTGAACTTCACGGCGATGCGGCGCGGACGTCCATCCGGCGGCGTGTTCTGCGTTTTGCCCGCCACCCAGATCGCCCATTTCCCCTCAGGCGCGTCCTTCGCGACCGGCAATTCGCCGCGTCCGTTGTCCATCGTGCGCACGTCCCATTCCCATTCGCCGCCGGAAGTCTCCACATCGACGGCAAGCCGTCCCTTCTTGCCGACGAATTCAAGCACCGGACCTTGCTGTCGTACGCTTGCTGTCACACCGGCCATCGCCGCCCTGCCATCCACGCCAACCAATGTCGTCAGCGGGTCGTCGAACGCCGTCGGCTCCTTGAAGTCGACTTCATCGCGGATCGTCACGGTCTGCGCCGCACGGTCGTAGATGAACTTGCGGTGGAGACGCTTGAGCGTTTTCGATGGATACGCGCCCGTCAGGTCAAACACGACCGTATCGCGGTTCGGTCGGAACTCCGTGCGGATGATCCGTGCGGCGTAACGGCGTCCCAGCCCCTGCAACACGCCCGGACGCGGCACGGGATGCCCGAAACTGTTCAGCACCTCGGATTCGTACCGCCGTGACGAAAACGTGCGCCGTGTGTAGCGTTCACCGCCCACGTCGCCGCACAGCACCTCTCCGCCGAACGAGATCGCGTACGAGCACACGTCGTTGTGGTTGTGGAGTTCGCCGTTGTGTCCGCCCTTGAGGCCAAGGGCAATGCCGTCCTTCCCGCCGCCGGGCCGCATCAGGTACACCTGCGATTGCGGGAACACGCTCCGCACCGGTAGGGCGTGTCGCCCCGCGACCGCCGCCGCCGGTAGGGCGTGTCGCCCCGCGACCGCCGCCGCTGTCCCAAACGCGCGCAACGCAATAAACGCACACGGCGGACACGGACTAAAACTCGCGACACTTCCCCTGTTGAGCGACAAGGGGCCCACGCCTGAACTAGGCACCACCTTCGGCCAGAACCTGTGACAGAGGTCGAGAAGCGAAAGGTCCGGCGCGCCGCCGCCGTCCGCAAAATGCGGCGAAAGACCGTTCTCCAATTGGAAGTTCACGGCGTACGCGGCAACGGACGCCGCCATCGGCGAATCGAGCGTCACGAATCCGCAGGTGGCCTGTTCCGCCATCGCGCGCAGCGCGACGTAGTGTCCGAAACCGTAATTCCAGTACCCCATGCCCTCGGAACAATAGCCGTCGCGTCCGAATCCGCGGAAGTAGTGCGGCATCGCCCGTTCGACGGCCTCAAGACACTCCGCCCGCTCGCGACGACTGTCGAGGATTGCGAGGGCGGCGCCGACGCATCCGGCGTGGCACACGGGCGACCAGTTCGTCCGTGCGAATAACCACCAGAGCGGATCGCCGCCACCGCCCTTGGCGAGCGACGGGTTGCGGCACGCCGCGAGATACAAGTCAAGGACGCGCCGCCGGCATTCCGTTTTCGCACGCGCCACCAGTTCTGGCGGCAAGACGTCCGCAAACCAGTTGGCCGCATACGCGACGATCCACGCCCTGTTCGCGCTGAAGAGACAAATCACCGGCTGGCCCTTGACGAACGCGATGTCCTTGGTGTCGGTGGCGGGAATCGTCCATACCTTCTCGTCGAGGACAGACTCGAGGTAGCGGCGAATTTCCGGCACGAAACGTCCTTTCCATTCAAGTGCCTCCGCCACCATAAAGAGATTGAATCGGTACGCCTTGCAAAAGTAGGGCTTCTCGTAGCGCGTCCTGTTGCCGGTGCGGGAGAAGTCGCGGTAGAGGTCGTCGGTGAGGTCGTCGATCTTCGCACCGACCAGCTTCTCTGCCGACGCGATGATTGCGGCGGCGGCCGGGTATTTCGCGAGCGGCGCCCATGCTGCGCGGTCGCACGGACGCGGCGCCGGCGTGCAAGGTCTTTCCGGCAGGCGCGCCGCGATCTGATCCACACGCGAGACGTGCGCAAGCGCATACCGGCGCAGCTCCGCCGCCGCCAGCAGATAGCCGCCCGCG
>CACWIW010000163.1 GCA_902761035.1 uncultured bacterium
CATGAAGGAATTGCCGCTTGACAACGCCGTCATGCTTCGTGCATCGTCTTTGCCGGAAATCCACAAGGATCCTGCCGACCGGTTTATCATAGCAACCGCATTCCTGAACGACTGCGTTGTTGCAACCGGCGACCGCCGCTTTCCGGAGTACGGCGTGGAGGTAATTGCGTGAAGCAGGGGTGTGGTGGCGGCACGCTGGCGGCGCAATTGGAACGTGCCCTGCGGTGGCAAGCGAAAGGAGTAGATGAAGGATGCGGAAACTGACAAGGACAATTCACATCGCATCACTCTTGGTGATACTTTCAGGCGGTTGCATCGTCATACCTTACTACGCCGGCCCCGACGAGAGCGAGCCAAGGGTTTTGGCCGTTCGTGACGAACCGGGAGTCGCGCACGAGGAGATATTCAGAATCTACAGGCAAGACCAGTGGGCTCTGTTCATGCCGTTCTCGCCAGAAGGCCCCCGAGACATTCGGGACTTCTCAGACCGCTATTATATCGTGTCTGGCGGTAAAACCAACAGCCTTTCCCATGCGCTCGACCAGGAATACCATGTATATGACAACCTTTTGCCGATAACCGGGACGGACCGTTGGCTGCGTGCCTACACGACAGGCAGAAGTTATGATGATATCGCGTCTTTGGATGTGTGCCTCTTTACCTCGCGAAAAAGCATTGCCCAGCATACGATAGAGAACGTGTTCCGTTTCGCGCCACACGATGACCTGCCGGGGCAAGGTGTCGCCGTCTTCTCTGCGGATGGCAAGAGCATGGTCTTCCCGACGACGGACGGCGACTGCGTTCTTGATCTCATGTCCGGTAGTCTGATGCGTCCTCCCGGGCAAAAGCCCGATGCATCTCAAGTACGCCACCTTGAGAGTCCGGATGCCGGTATCCCCTACCATCCCCATGTCGGCGTCTCGCTGTACGACTATACGTCGGACCGTATGCTCTGGACGGTCCCGGATTGGTGGGTCGTTTCGTCTCGGACGGATATCGACAGATTCATCACTTGTTCTGGAGGAGAAGATACAGACCACTATGCAGAACACTCCGTCCTTCGGTTGCGAGACGGCAGTGGCGCGGAACTCGTCCGGCGTGAGGTGGCGGCGAGTCATCTTCTTGTGGCGCCGTCGCCAAGTCTGAAACGCGTGAGTTACCTGATCATCAAGAAGTGGGGCAAGAAGTTCGCTGAGATTGAAGATGCCCAGTTGTGCGTAGAGACGTTCGTCGGAGGAATGTCTGTGTCTGTGTGCCGAAAGACGTTTGACGTCGCGTTTGAACGTCAAAGTTTCCGCTGGTTGACGGATGATGTGGTCATCGGCACCTCCTTTAAACACAGGTTTGGCAAAGAACACGGCTATGTCGTCCTTGATGTGAGGACGGGCAAATGGCATCAGTTGCCGTTTCCCGCAGAGTCGTATTCAAGTTTTGTGGTCGATGAGTCCAACGGAGTCGCTTGCCTTGGTGCCGGGAATGGCAGGTTCCACATCTATGATGCGCGAATAGACGCCGTATCTGCGACATTCAGCCTATCCGATTCCGGGTTCCCCCAGGATCCCGGCGGGTTGCGAATGATCGGTGTCGAGAACGGTGTCGGTGTTGTGTTCGCGGGCATGCGCACATGGATGCTGGTTGGATGGGACGGAAGTCTTGTCCGGTCCGGCGCTCTGATTCGTTCGGGAATTGGCACCATTGATCGGTATATCGGACATGAACGACTTGCCGTCAGCATGTTTAGAACTGGCGAATCCGCCGTTCTCTCACTTTGTAACCGGCTGATGGCTAGAGGTGCCAGAAGCATGCCGTATGTCGATGGAAAGTTCCTGTTGGGGGACCCCAACTGGTGAGGTGAACAGAGAACGGGTTTTGTACCTCATCATTTTTTTGGAATTCCATGGTGGCGAATCCGTTTACTGTTGTAGAAGGGCGAGGTGTGCCCGAGGAAGAAGATGGCGACAGGAAGAGGCATTGCGTTCGTGAGGACGCAGATCACGCTCATTGAGAGCATGGCGAACAGAGAGGCCGACGAGCATCTCTGGAATCGCTTCTTCGACTTGTACTATTCGGCGATGGTGAAGTATGCGGAGATGTTCTGTGCCTCCCACGACGCCGAGGACATTGTGCAGCGCGTCCTCGTAAAGCTTGTCGGAATACTGAAGTCCGGCCGGTACGAACGGCGTCCCGGCGTCCGGTTCAGGTCCTACCTGATGACGCTCATCCGGCATGAGTTCATCGACTGGCGGCGCGAGGAGACGGCACGCGGACTCGGCGCAAAGGTGCCGCTCCTTGAGGGTGCCGCCTTTTCCGTCCAGCCCGACGCGGCGGCGCGGATCGATGCGGAATGGCGCATCGCGACGCGGGCCGCCGCCGTCGAACGGGTCCTGACGGGCATGGCGATGCCGGACAAGATGCGCCGCGCCTACCGCGCGTACGTCATCGAGGGCCGCCCGCCGGACGAGGTCGCGAAGGCGCTCGGCGTCAGGCGCGGCTACGTTCTGCAGGCGAAGTCACGGATAGACGCCCGCGTCAGGGCGGTGGAGGCGATGTATGGGGAATGAGGACGGGAGGAACGGTATGGTGCGCGAAATCAAGGCGGGCGACATGCTGGGCGGATACCGCGTGGTGCGTCCGCTCGGCGGCGGCATGGGCCGCGTCTATGAGGCGGAACACGAAGCGCTCGGCGTCAGGCGCGCGCTCAAGGTGTTTGTGGACGTATCGAGCCACGTGGAGGAGCGGAAGTCGCTCTTCCTCGCAGAGGGGCGCGCCCTCGCAAGGGTGTCGCATCCAAGGGTCGTGCGGATCCATGACTTCGTTGTCGACGAGGAGACGGGCACGCCGTACTTCTCGATGGATCTCGTCCTCTCGCCGGACGGCGTGCCGACGACCCTTGACGAGGCGTGCAGCCGTGGCATCGACGAGGAGCGTGCGGCCGCCTGGTTCGCCGATGTCTGCGAGGGCCTGGACTACATCCACTCGCAGGGCATCGTCCACGGCGACGTGAAACTGGAGAACATCCTCATCGGACCCGACGGACACGCCGTGATCAGCGACTTCGGCATATCGTGCGTCTTCGGCGACGAGACGCGCCGCCGGACGGAATCCGTTCCGGACGACATGTCGGCAGACATCTCCGCGCTCCGCATGGGAACGCACGGCTATCTCGCGCCGGAACTGCTGCGCGGCGGTCCGGACGCGGCTCCGAGTCCCGAGACGGACGCCTGGTCGCTCGGCATCACGCTTTTCCGTCTTGTCACGAGTTTCTGGTTCGAGGATGACAACCGCGAGAAATGCCTTGCACTGCTGGACGACTTCGACCTCCCTTGGCGCGACGTGGTCGCCCGCCTCTGTTCGCGCAATCCGTCCGCGCGGCTTGTCGGCGGACGCCTCGCGCCGTTTGCGGAACGGGTCACGCGCCGTCCCGCGTCCTGGCGTCGCCGCGTCCGCGCCGTCGTCGCGTGTTCCGCACTGTTCCTCCTTGCCGCTGGCACCGTCTGCGCCTGGCGCATGGCTTCACGCCGCGCCGCCGCGCCGAACCCGGTCTCCGCCGATGTCGCGCCGCCGCCCGCGCCGCCACAGCCGCCTGTGGCCGCCGTCCGACTGAATCCTGACGCCCCCGCCTGGCGCGAGTTCCGCAGCCGCATCGACGACGCAAGCCGCGCCGCGCTCCTCGCGCCGTTTGACGGAATGGACGCGGAGGTCGAGGGCGTGTTCCGCAACTTCATCGACAGGCAGGCGTCGTACTACTGTTACGAGGACTACTGGCCGGAGACGCGCATCGGTCGGATGGACGCGCTTGTCGTCGCGCAGATGCCCGATGTCGGCGCGCCGCGCCATGCGAACGCCCCGCAGCTCCTCGTGCTGGCGGGGGAGGTCTATCGGCAGAAGCGCCTCTGGTCTTTTGAACAAGGCGAATTCCCGGATGACGTCGACCGACTTGTCGAACTGACGAAGCGCGTGGTGTCGGAAGCCTCCGACGAGAGGTACGGCGCGGAATGGGCGTTTGAGATCATCGAGGCGACGCTTCCGTTCGGCCGGCTGGAGGGTCGCCGCATCGGCGCGAAGGACGCGCGCTTCCAGCAGACCGCAGACCCCTGGCTCGTCAAGATGATCCAGGCGGCGACAACGGCCGCGGAGGCGTCGCGCGCGCATGGTTCGTCCGTCTCGCCTGAAGACGCCCGTGAACACGAACAGAAACGCGCACGCGCGACACGCCTTTTCAAGGAGGCGCTGACGCTCCATCCGAAGCGCTACCGCGCGGCGGAACGGCTCATCGGACTCGCCCACGAAGACTCCGACGAGGCGAGGCGCAGCTTTGAACGCTGCCAGGAGTTCTGCTTCGACGATCTGCGCGCGTGGGAGGCATACGCCCGGACGCAGCTTGAGCTGAAAGACCCACGGCGCGAACGCCTTACCCGACTCCTCGACCATGCGCTCGCGACGGGACGCTACGATACGTGGGTGCCGGCGTTCTACGTCATCGGACGTTGGAGGCTGCTCGCGCGATACGACAAGGAGGGTTGGACGCTTGATGACAGGGGCTGGGCATACGAGGACGACGACGTGCGGCGAAAGACGCTGGAGACGATCCGCCGCTACAGGGACGGCGCGCTGTTGTCCGAGGCACCCATGCCGCGCCGCCTTGCCGTGACGGCGATGTTCGCGGCCGCCGCGCTCACCTGCGGCGACGAGGAACTTGCGGCGGAACTTGTGCGGACCGTTCCGCCCGCCACGTTCAACGCCGTCCTCGGCTCGGCCATGCGGACGACATCCCCGCTCTTCAGCAGGTTGCGCGCACTCTCGAAAACCTCGGATGAGCGATGAGAAAGCCGAATGAAAGCGATGAAAATGCCAGACATAAAAAATCTTCAGATTCCTTGGAATTGTGCGGACGCGAATTTCGTTTATTGTTGTAGATGGGCGGAGTGCATCGGTTCGCGGCGGTCGCGGACGACGCTCGGCCCCAGAGCGAAAGGATGTCAAATATGGCGATGATAGTGAAGAAGTGGAGGGGCTTGCTCTCTATTGCTTTTGCGGTCACGGCTGTGTCGGCACTTGGCGCGGCGACGTCCGGCGGCACGCCGACGTTCTCAGTGACGGTGTGGCGTGGCGAGACGGCGTATGTGCCGATTCCCGAGGGGGCGGAATTCGCCACGCTCTCCCTTACCCAGTTCGCGCCGTATTTCGACGGTGTTTCAATAGGCGTCGCGTACTGCGACGACGTGGTTTACGCGATGCAGTCAGACGGCAAGGACACGAAGAGCCGCCCAGATGTCGTCCGAAGCGATTCAGGGGTGAAAAGGGCGCGGAAACCTACGTTCTGCATCGTGACGGCGGCGCCAAACGCGAAGCCGGGGCGCAAGTCGTTCTGGCCGCTGGAAGTGACCGTCCTTGATCGCGAACTCCCGAAGCCTTCCAAGCGCAGATATTGCCTTGACCTCTGGCAGCATCCGTGGGCCATCGCCCGCCATTTCAAGGTCAAACCGTTTTCCGGCATCCACTACGTGAAGATGGGGACGGTATTCCGCAAACTGGCCGAATGTGGCGTGAAGACCCTCACGACGACGATATCCGACCTCCCCTGGAACCACCAGTACAAGGACAGGTTCCATTCGATGGTCGGACGCAAGGAGAACGGCGACGGTTCATGGTCGTTCGACTACTCCGTGTTCGACAGGTACGTCACGATGGGGCGCATGTACGGCATCGGCCCGGAAATCGCCTGCTACGCGATGTGTCCGTGGGGCGACATGGCGACGTGGCGCGGCGCGGACGGCAAGGAGCGCCGCGCGAAGCTGCTTCCCGGCACGCCGGAATTCGAGAGATACTGGAGCCCGTTCCTCGTCGATTTCGCCGCGCATCTGAAGGCGAAGGGGTGGTTGGGCGACACGTACATCGCGTTGGACGAGCGTACGCCTGACGAGGTGCGCGCCGTCGCCGAGCTGGTCCGCCGCACGGCCCCCGGCCTCAAGATTTACGCGACAGGTAACCGAAAGGCATCCGACTTCGACGGCATCGGCATTGACTGCTACAGCCAGTCCCTGAAACATCTCGACAAGGATTGCCTCGCCATGCTGCCCGCGCGACGCGAGAAGGGGATGAAGACGACAATCTACGTCTGCGGCGCGGAGAGCCGTCCCAACGCGCTGATGTCCGGCTCCGACGACGAGGCGTTCTGGCTCGGCGCCTATCCCGCGATGGCGGGCTTCGACGGATTCACGTTCCGCGCCGCGAACGCATGGCCGGAGGATCCGTACAAGGACGCCTCGTATGACACGAAGAGACGCATGGCCGGAGACACGTTCCTCGTCTATCCGAACGGGGAGCCGTCCGCCCGCCTGATCGCGCTGAAGGCCGGCGTCGTGGCGGCGGAGAAGATCTGGCTGATGTGCGCGGAAGGGGACGATGCGTCGCGGGCGGCGACAAGGCGGAAGGCCGAGGACATCGTCGCGCGATACGGTTCTTGCGGCGCGCGGCAGGGCGCGTTCGACTTTGCCGCCTTCCGGCGCGAAGTGGAGTCGCTTGCCGCGATTCCGGCCGCGCCAGTTGATGACGGGGAAGTGCCGGTCGAACTGACGCCGATACAGGAGACGCCCGACGGAACCGTGCGCGACGATCGGCCCGAACACGCCCACCTCACCCGCAACGTGAAGCGGCTCAGGGGCGCGCCGTTCTACGAAGCGCTGTTCCTGCCGGGATCGGACGCCCTGCCGCCTGGCGGGCGCAGGGCCGTCGCGTTCGAGGCCCGCGAGCGGTTCGGCGGAATCATGACGCCGTACTGGGAGCAGGACCTGCTTTCCGACTTCGACACGAATGCCGTCCACTTCCTCTACCGCGCGATGGCACTGCGCACGAAACCGTGGATGCGCAAGAGGGCCGGCCTTGATCCGAAGACGATGGCCGCAGACGCCTACAGGCTCTACGAGGGTCGCCGCGCGAAGGAGAATCCGCTTGTCGCGGCGGAACTGGCGTCGGCAATCGCGGCGGACGCCAAGATGTGGGACCGCGCGCTGAACGCCCTGGCGATCACGAATCTCTGCGAGGACATCGTGCGCGCCGCAGCCAATCCAGCCGTGTGCAACTCAAACAACGTCGATCTCGTCGCGAACCTCGTCGAGCAGTGGGGCGCAGCCGAGAACGAGCTTCTCCTGGAGCAGATGGAAGTCCGCGCCGCCGAGGTGGATCCGTGGCTCATCGAGTACCTGCGCGGACGGACTCTCTACCGCAAGGCGTGGAACACGCGCGGCACCGGCTATGCCGCTACCGTGACGAAGGACGGATGGGAGGGTTACGAAAAGACGATATGGGACGCCGAGGTCCATCTGCGCAAGGCGTTCGTGCTGCGTCCCGACATCCCCGCGTCCGCGGCGCGGCTCGTCCAGCTCGAAAACCCGTCCGCGACGGAAGGGGAACGCGAGTCGTGGTATAGGGCGGGGATCGCCGCGTGTCCGGACTCCTACAGCCTGCGCTTCTCTCACCTCTTCCACCTGACGAGCCGCTGGGGCGGGAGCCCGGAGCTGATGCTCGACGAGCTGGACCGCATCGCGCCGGCGGACGGCGACTACGCGACGCGCATACCCGCCATGAACGTGTCCCTGCGCCTCCGCAGCCTTTCGCGCCTCGAGAGCGACGTGCGCAACCTCGACACCCGTGAACTGTTCTTCAAGGAGAAATCCGTTCGCGAGAAGACGCTTCGGATCATCCGCGAGTACATGAAGCCGGGATCGTCCCTCTGGCTCGAGTCGCCGCGCGACCGCGACGACATCCTCTGCGACTTCACTTCGGCGGCGTACAGCTGCGGCGACTACCCGCTGATGGTGGATTGCTGGCGGCGCATCACGCCCGGCATCTGGAAGAGGCGCTTCGACGCCGGATACGCCTCGGACCGCGTGTTCGCCTACGAGGGGCAGACGATGTACACGCGGCTGCCGTTCCTGCTTGAACAGGCGCGGTACCCGAAACGGTTCGCCGCGCTCGGCAAGGCGTATGCCGAGCTCGACGGCGGCGACGTCACGAACGCCGTGGTGGCGCTCTCCAAGGCGGGCAACGCCGCGCCGGCCGGAAGCAGGTCGCGCGGACAGTTCGCGGAGGACGTCTGGCGTGCGCTGTACCGCCACGCATGCGAGGACGGCGCGAGGGTGTCGATGATGGACGACCTGCTGACGTGCGGCGACGTGCGGTGGAGCGCGTGCGGAAGGATGGTCCCGCTGGCGCGTGACGTCTCGCGGACGTCGTTCCGCACGTGCGACGAATGGGTCGTGTGGTATTCGACGAAGGGCGTCATGCGCGACTTCACGGGAACGACGGAGTTCACCGCGAAGCCGACAAGGGCTGCGGGCGCCAAGTCAAGGTCCGGCGGCGCCTTCCTCGAGTTCTACCTCGGGGCGCCGTCGCTGGAGTACGGGCAGAGGATGCCGATTCTCAGGATCGAGCGCGTCGCCGGCGCGACGAACGACTGGAACGTGTCCGTCTGGGAGAACACCGGCGAACGCGACATGCGCTGGTCGGCGTACTTCGATCCCACGCCGCGCCAGCTTGTCAAGAGCCGGCATGTCGCCTGCGGGCCGGACGGAATACGCGTCCGCGCCGACATCCACAACGGCAGGATGACGCTCTCCGTCAACGGCGAGACGATCACGCCGCAGCCGCTGGACTTCGCCCTGGACGGCGAGAACGGCTGGTATCCGTTCAACTTCCGGCAGCAGTACATGGCGGTGACGGAACACTGGCTTGACGCGACGCCGGAGGCGCGCGCCCGCGCGCAGGGTCGGCGCCAGGCGACCTTGCTGCCGCGCTTCGCGTCGCAGAATGGGCTTGTCCCGCTGCCGACGATGGACTACGTGACGAACGAGGTGGTTCGCGCGGCGGCGGAGTCCGGCGCGCGGACGTTCCCGGAGATGTCGATGCTCGGGCCGTGGTGGAGCGTGAAGTTCAATTCGTCGGAGATAGAGGAGATGCGTCCGGCTGTGTTGAACGGCCTAGAAGCCGCGCTTACAAACGAGGTATGGGCGGCGATGCCGGACGCGATGCGCGGGCCTCTCGCCCTGCGCTTCGCGGCGCTCGCGCACCAGGCGGGTGACCTGGGGCTCGCGGCGGAATACATCGTCCGCTACGTGCCAAAGGAACTAATCGAGAATCCGCAGGCGCTTGCCGTGCCGGACATGAGGTACGACGACGCCGTCGATCCCGGAAAGCATGGACGCGACCTGCGCACGCGACTCTGGGGAGACTGTTCGCCGCTCCGCGCGGCATGGTGGAGGGCTTGCAGGTCGGAAGGGCCGGTTGACGCGGCGGACGTGTTCGGGAACATCCGGTCGCTGCCGGTCGTCGAAGAGGACGGGATGCCCCGTCAGACGGGCTTCGGGCTTCCGTGCGGCGAATGCTGGCGGCTGTCGATCCGGGCGAAGGGGCCGTTCCGCCTCTTCCCGGCATACACGGACGGATTCGTGAAGGGCAGGCCGAGGGAACCTTCCGTAATCGTCGAGGAGAGGGGCGACGGGACGCTGGAGGCGGTGGCCGTGCCCAACGGGAGCGGACGCGATCATGCGCTCGGCGAGGCGGCGCGGCTTTCGAGGGCGGCGGACGGGACGTATGCCGTGGAGTACGTGTGCCGGGGCGGGAGGCTGGAGGTGTTTGCCGGCGGGACGAAGATCGGCTCGGCGGAGCCGGGGCCCGGCGCCGGTTTCGCGCCGGCGTGGCTTGCCGATCCCGGGCGTTCGGTCGTCCGAGTCACGCTTGAGCGGCTACGTCCGCCGGTGTCGGCCGGCGGGGCCCCGTTTGACGCGGACGCATTTATCCAACGCGTTCTGAAAATGTCGAAGAATACCTCTCGGGATGAAATGCTTTCGCTGGAGAAAACCGTCAGGGATAATGGGAAAGCGGTCGCGGAGGCGGTCGCCGTCCGGCTGGCGGACAAGTCGGCAAAGGAAGAAGACAAGGTCAAGTACGTGTGTCTTCTCGGATTGGCGAAGCAGGATTCGTCGGTGCCGCTGATGCTGGACATTTTCAAGACCTCCAATCCGACATCAAGGCTTCATGATGTGACTTCGCGTGTCCTGATTGAAATGGGAGGGGATGAAGTTGGAGCGGCCTTCCTGGAGTACTATCGGAAGAACAAGGCGAAGATGGGCGAGAGCCGAAAGTTTGACGCCATGCAGGAACTCGCCATGCTCCAGTACGCCCCGGCGGTGAAGGACGCGGAGGAGTTCCTCAAGATCGATCCGGAAAGGTATTACTGGCAAGTCTATTTCATCTTCGGATTGTTCGACGACTTTGCGGTGCCGATGCTCTGCGAAAAGCTGAACGATTCCGATGCCCTTGTCAGGACGAATGCGCTCGGCGCGATCAGGTTCCTCATGCCGGAATCCAAAGATATGACCAAGGCCCTCTTCAAACGGATGGAGGTGGAAAAGGATCCGGATATACGCTACCAACTTGTGGAGACGATTGAATGGAATATGATCGCACAGGGCAAGAAGGGACAGCAGGAACTTCGGGAAACCTTCAGCAGGCTGCTTGAATCAGAAGACAAGAACAGTTCCGCCGCAAAGTTCATGAGGGAGACCGTGGCGTCGAAGAGCGCAATGCCCGCAGGCATGCGGGAGAAGTTCAAGCCAGACGCCAATAAGTTTAACGCAGC
>CACWIW010000164.1 GCA_902761035.1 uncultured bacterium
GCGAATATAGTATCTCAAAAAAACGCCGATTTGTCAAGCGGGGGCGGAATCCACCGTGGCGATTGCCCTGTTCTCACCTATCTGAAATCGCCGTGGCGGAAAATGATGGATCGACGAACGAAAAAATCTAGGGTGAAGGCTAGATTTTTTCCGCCGTTTCGTGTAAAATACATCCCCACATACACCCAAATAGGAGACCGAATGAACAGACGAGACTTTTTGAAGGGCAGCGCAGTAGTCGGATTGGCCGCCGCTTGCCCTACCGCCCGTGGCGACGGACGCCTCGGCGAGGCGTCCCTACCAGGCGGCATGCCGAAGTTGACGCCGCCTGCAAAACCCGCGCAGTTGAACCTTTGCCTCCAGTGGGGCGGAATCCCCGTACGTGACGACGTGAACGAGAAGCTGGACTTCCTTTCCGCAAACGGCTTCCAGGCCGTTGAGACGCCGTCCGGTCTCAATTGGCTGCGCGAGAAGGGACTCAAGGTTGCGGAAGGCGCGAAGAAGCGCGGCCTTATGCTCACGACGGCGTGCGGTCCCTCCCGCTTTGACTACGCCGACAAGGCGAAAAACGACGCCGAGGTGGCGAAGTTCATGCCCATCCTGGAGATTCTCGGCGAGATGAAGAGCGTGGGCTTGATCATCTGTCCGGCGCGCGGCCGGCCCGAGGTGGGTCTGAAGGAGCTTCGCGCCGACTTCGTGGAGAACACCGGCAAGCGCCTTGCCGAGAAGGCCGCCGCATGCGGCACGGACATCGTCCTGGAACCGCTTCGCCGCGGCGAGACGCCGTTCCTCCGTCAGGTGGCTGACGGTGCGAAGATGGCGCAGGAGATCGGCAAGGGCTGCAAGGTGATGGGCGACTTCTGGCACATGCGCTGGGAGGAGCCGAACTTCTTCGCGGCGTTCGTGGCGGCGGGTCCATTGCTCGCGCACGTGCACATCGCCTCGCTTGCGACGCGCAAGATCCCGGGTTCGGACGGCGCGGCCGACAATTACGTGGACGGTTTCAAGGGGCTGAAGTTCATCGGCTACCGCGGGGCGGTGTCGGTGGAGGCCGGCTTCAAGGAGATCGGCCGCAACGAGAAGAACAAGCCCATCTATCCCGACAACGCCGGCAAGCGCGACATCCTCGTGAAGATGTCCGCCATGTTGCGCCGTCAGTGGGAAGAAGCGTAAGTTAGTGGCTAGTGAAAAATGATAGGACAAAGGACAGATGACTAAAGACAAAGGATTGTTTTTCAAACCTTTGTCTGCTGTCCTTTGTCTTCTGTCCTAAAACTTTAAAACCCAAAAAGGAAAAACAAATGAATCGTAGAGACTTCCTCAAGGTTGGCGCCGCCGCTGCGGTGAGCGCGCCGGCAATCGTCAGGGCCGAGGGCGCGCCGCGCGTCTTCAAGGTGGGCATCGTGGGATGTGGCGGACGCGGCAACGGCGCGCTGGGCGACATCCACAAGGCCGCAGAGATGCTGTGCAAAGAAGGCTGCAACGTACAGATCAAGGTCGTGGCCGCCGCCGATTTCTTCGTCGAGAAGGCGAAGAAGGTCGCGCAGCGCTTCGGCTTCGACGAGAAGTTCGCGTTCGGCGGCGCGTGCGGCTACAAGCAGGTGATGGCGAGCGACGCGGACATCGTGATCCTCACCACGCCTCTCGCGTTCCGTCCCGTGCACACGATGGCGGCCGTGCAGGCCGGCAAGCACGTGTTCGCCGAAAAGGGCGTGGCGGTAGATGGACCGGGCGTGCGCCTGATGATCGCCGCCTCGAAGCTCGCCCGCGAGAAGGGGCTGACCATCGTCGCAGGTACCCAGCGCCGCCACTCGCGCGCCTATCGCCTGATTGCGTACGCGCTCCAGAAGGGCATCGTCAGCCCGATCATCGGCGGCAATGTATATTGGAACGGCGCGGTGCCGTGGGTGCGTCCGCGCGAGAAGGGCATGAGCAACGCTGAGTACCTCTGCAATAACTGGCTCAACTTCACGGAACTCTCCGGCGACCACATCTGCGAGCAGCATGTCCACAACATCGACATCGCGAACTGGTACATCGGGCGCTACCCGAAGAGTGCGCTCGGCTTCGGCGCGCGCATGCGCCGCGTCTCGGGTAACCAGTACGACTTCTTCAGCATCGACTTTGACTACGGCGAGGGCGTCCACATCCACTCGATGTGCCGCCAGATCGACGGCTGCTCGGGCGGCGGCGTGGGCGAGGTGTTCCGCACCAAGGACTCCGTGATCTCCGCCGGACACGCCGTGCGCATGCTCGGCACCAACAAGAAGCTCGAGCTTTCCGGCGATTTCAAGGAAGGCAGCCCCACCACGATCGAGCACTGGGACCTCCTGCGCTCCATTATGAAGATTGGCCCATACTTCAACGAGGGCGAGCAGGTCGCGATGTCCACCGCCTGCGCGATCATCGGCCGCATCTCCTGCTACACGGGCCAGATCGTCTCCATGGCGTCGCTCATCTCCGACGAGAACAGCAAGTACTACAACATGGAGTGCCTGCCGCGCGCGACAGATTTCGAGAAGGGCGAGGTGCCCATGCCGGCGAACGGCGACAACGAGTGGTCGCTGCCCGGTCGTCCGTGGCGCGGTCTCCAGAAGGGCACGCCCGCGACGAACAAGGCCACGCAGGGCGCACCGCTGGGGTACAGGGTGTAGTGGCTAGTGGTTAGTGAGTAGAGGAGAGTCGAGAACGGAAGATGATTGATTCGGTTTGGCTAAAGGCGCGCGCCGACGACGTGCGGCGCGTGGACGCGATCGACCCCGCGCTGTACCAGAAGTACGGCGTGAAGCGTGGGCTCCGCAACGCGGACGGCACGGGCGTGCTGGTGGGCTTGACGACCATCGGCAACGTCCACGGCTACGTCGTCTCGGAAGGTGAGAAGCTGCCCGTCCCCGGACAGCTCTTCTACCGGGGCGTCGACGTGGTCGACCTCGTCCGCGCCTGCGAGCGCGAGAAACGCTTCGGGTTCGAGGAATGCGCCTATCTGCTGCTCTTCGGCGAGCTGCCCACAACGGCGCAGCTCGCGGAGTGGCAGGAGCTGCTGGCCGAACATCGTCGTCTTCCCGACGGTTTCAAGGAAAAGGCGATCGTGCATGCACCGGGCATGGACCTCATGAACTCCATCGCCCGCGCTGTGCTGACCGCCTACACCTACGACACCACTCCCGACCTCCTCGACATCGAGACGAACCTCCGCCAGGCGGTGGAGCTGATCGCGGGCTTCCCCACGATCGCCGCCTACGCCTACCAGGCCAAGGCCCACTACCACCTCGGGCGCGCGTTGATGATGCGCTACCCCGATCCCACGCACGGCACGGCGGAGAACGTTCTCACGCTCATCCGCGAAAGCGGTACCTACACGCAGCTCGAGGCCGAGACGCTTGACCTCGCGCTCATCCTCCACGCCGAACACGGCGGCGGCAACAACTCGAGCTTCGTGACGCACGTCATCACCTCCTCGTTCTCGGACATGTACTCCACGGTGGCCGCCGCGACGCTCTCTCTCAAGGGCAGCCGCCACGGCGGCGCGAACCTCCGCACGATGCGCCAGATGATGGAAATGAAGCGGAACATCCGCACGTGGACCGATCATGGCGAGGTGGCCGACTACATCGCCAAGATCGTTCGCCGCGAGGCGGGCGACGGCACGGGACTTGTCTATGGTCTTGGACACGCCGTGTACACCATTTCCGACCCGCGTGCCCAGCTCCTGAAGGAGAAGGCGAAGATGCTCGCCGAGGCGAACGACCGCATGGACGAGTTTGCGCTCTACGACGCAATCGAGACGCTTGGCCCCGGTATTATCCGTCAGGTTCACCCCGCCGCGCGCGAAGTGTGCGCGAACGTGGACCTCTACAGCGGGTTCGTGTACGACATGCTCGGCATCCCGCAGGATCTCTATACGCCGCTCTTCGCGGTCGGCCGCGTCGTCGGCTGGTGCGCGCACCGCATGGAGGAGCTCGTGAACGGCGGTCCGATCATCCGTCCCGCGTACAAGCCCGTCTACAAACGGTCTCGTCCCTACGAGCCGATGGAGGCGCGCGGGTGACCGCTGCCACCGAGGGCGTGGTGCCACCGGGACGGGTCTTTTCCGTCACGGCGCTTACGCAGTCCATCCGCAAGAACCTCCTCTCCAACAACGCGAAGCTCGCCGACGTCTGGATCGAGGGCGAGATCTCCGGCAACAAGATCTACAGCTCAGGGCACCGGTACTTCGCGCTAAAGGACGCGAACGCGACGATTTCCTGCGTGCTGTTCGCCTTCAACGTAGGTGCCTGCGACGAGGGATTCCGTGCGGCGCTCCGTCAGGGCGAGTCGTCCGTGGACGGCCTCAAGGTGCAGGCGCAGGGCGAACTAGACCTCAACATGTCGCGCGGACAGTACTCCTTCAAGGTGAAGCGTCTGCGCATCGCCGGGCAGGGCGACAAGATGGCGGCGTTCAACGCGTTGAAGGCGAAGCTGGAGGCCGAGGGCCTCAACAAGCTCGACCATCCCAACCTGCGGCGGCCGCTGCCGTTCCTCCCGCACCGCATCGCGATCGTCACGTCGCCCTCCGGCGCGGTGATCCACGACATGTGTACCGTCCTCACGCGCCGCTTCCCCAACCTTGAGATACGGCTCTTCCCCGTGAAGGTGCAGGGCGAGGGTGCCGTGTCCGAGATCGTGGGCGGCATCGAGTTCTTCAACACGAGCGCGTGGGTGCCGGACGTGCTGATCGTCGGACGCGGCGGCGGGTCGGTGGAAGACCTCTGGGCCTTCAACGAGGAACCTGTCGTGCGGGCCGTCGCTGGTTCGCGGATTCCCGTGATCAGCGCCGTGGGACACGAGTCCGATACGACCCTCTGCGATTACGTTGCGGACCTCCGCGCCGGCACGCCGTCCATCGCCGCCGAGCGGGCCGTGCCCGTGAAGGCGGAGCTCGTTGCGCGCGTGCAGGAACTCTTGGCGCGCCTTGAGAAGGCTCCCCAGCAGGCATACGAATCGCTCGTGCAGCATATCGACGATCTCTCGTTCCGCCTCGGTGCGCACCTGAAGGAGATCGCGGCCGCGTTCGAACGCCGTCTCCAGCGTGTGGCGTTGCGTCTCGACCCCGCGATGTCATCTGCCTACCAGCGCGCGGAGAGCCGTCTCAAAACTGCCGCCGCAGGTTTGCGCCACCTTTCGCCGTACGGCGTGCTGGAACGCGGATATTCGATCACGCTCGACGCGGAAGGACGCGTGGTGCGAGGCGTGGATGGGCTTGCAACGGGCGCGCGGCTCACGACGCGTCTTGCGGACGGTACGGCGATGTCTGTGGTAGAGGAAATTTTCCGGGAGGGCGCGGCATGATGAATCCGCTGAAATGGCTGGCCGGTCTGTTCGGGCGTGGGGATGGGGCGCAGGGGCCGCTGCGCTTCGACGTGGCTGCGATAAGCGACCGCGGGCTTGTGCGTCCGAAAAACGAAGATTCATACCTGATGCGCAAGGAAGATTTCTTCCTCTCCGTGGCGGATGGCATGGGCGGCGGGGCGGACGGTGCGCTCGCGAGCTCGTGGGTCTGTGAGGCGTTCGCCGGCTTGCTGGCGACGTCGTCCGCAGGATTCCGCGAGCGCGTTAAAGGCACTGGTGCCGCGCTTGAGGCGGCCAACGCACGCATCCGTGAGTACATGAATGAGCGCAGAATCAAGATGATGGGATCCACGGCGGCGGTGCTGCTGGCAGACCCGGCGCGTCCCTCGCGCGGAGTGATCGCGCACGTAGGCGACAGCCGCATCTACAGGTGGCGGAAGGGGAAGGGCATTCAGCTCACGCGCGACCACACGGTTGGCGACGAGCTCGGCCGCGCGCACATAAATGCGGCGGACGCGGCGGCGCTGAAGAGCCGGAAGAACCCGCTCTCGCACATTCTCACGCGGGCCGTCGGCACGGGGTTTAAGGTACGCGCCGAATGGCGGAAGATCGACATCCGCGCCGGCGACCGCTACCTGCTCTGCACGGACGGCGTACACGACGTGCTGAGCAACGTGCAGGTGTCCGCTCACCTCGGCAGCGCGAAAACACCAGCCGAGGTGCTGAGGGCGTTCGCGCGCGACGTGATCTCGTACGGCGCGCCCGACAACTACACGCTGGTCTGCGCGTTCGTGGAAAAAGACCTATGAAAAACTACATACTTGCGCATGATCTCGGCACGAGCGGCAACAAGGCCGTTCTATACGCGGCCGACGGCACGGCGCGCGGAAGCGTGCTCGCCACGTACGGCACGCGCTTCTTCAACGGCTGCTGGGCGGAGCAGGCCCCGGACGACTGGTGGAAGGCGGTGTGCGATTCGACGCGCCGGCTGCTTGAAAGCGCGCGCGTGGATCCGCGCGACGTGGCCGCCGTGGCGTTGAGCGGGCAGATGATGGGCTGTACGCCCGTGGACGCGGCGGGGCGCGCGCTCCGTCCGTCCATGCTCTACTGCGACCAGCGCGCCTCCGCCGAAGCTGACGCCATCCTCGCGCGAATGCCGCTGGAGCGCTTCTACAAGATTGTCGGCCACCGCGTGAGCGCGTCCTACACGCTTGAAAAGCTCTTATGGCTGCGCGCGAACGAACCGGAGGTTTTCGCGAAGACGGCGAAGACGCTCTGCGCGAAGGACTACGTGAACTTCCGCCTCACGGGACGCATGGCCACGGACTATTCCGACGCAAGCGGCACGAACGCCTTTGACATCAACACGTTCAAGTGGTCGGAAGAGGTGTTGTCCTGCGCCGAAATGCCGCTGTCGTTTTTCCCCGAGATTCTTCCGTCAACGGAAATCCTGGGCGGCGTGACGGCTGAGGCCGCTGCGGCGACAGGTCTTCTGGAGGGCACGCCGGTGGCGGTTGGCGGCGGCGACGGCAGCGCGGCAGGCGTGGGCGTGGGGTGCGTGCGGCCCGGTTCGGCGTACAACTGCATGGGCTCGTCGAGCTGGATTGCGCTCACCGTGAAGGAGCCGGTGGTGGACCCCGAAATGCGCACGATGAACTGGGCGCACTGCGTGCCGGGTTATCTGCATCCGTCGGGTACGATGCAGACTGCCGGGTCCAGTTTCAAGTGGCTCGCGGAACAGCTGTGCGGGGAGGAAGCGGCCGAGGCCGCACGCACGGGCGGCTCGAAGTACGCGCTCATCGACGCGAAGGCGGCGACTTCGCCCGTCGGCGCAAACGGCGTCCTGTTCCTGCCGTACATGCTGGGCGAGCGCACGCCGTGGTGGAACCCCGACGCGCGCGGTGCGTTCATCGGTCTGAACCTCGCGTCTACGCGCGCCGACATGATGCGCGCCGTTCTTGAAGGCGTGGCGATGAACCTGGGGTACATCGTGGACATCTTCCGTGACGGTGGTGTGTCCTTCGACGACGGTCTTCGAATCATCGGCGGTGGCGCGCAGAGCCGCGTGCTGAGGCAGATTCTCGCGGATGCGTGCGGCTGTCCGGTGCATACGCTCGAGTCGACCGCCGCGGCCACGTCTATGGGCGCCGCGATCATCGGCGGCGTGGCGTGCGGTATGTTCAAGGATTTCAACGTCGTGGACGATCTGCTCAAGACCTCCGAGACGGTGCAGCCTGATCCAAAGGATGCCCTATTCTACAAAGGCCGCACGCAGGTAATGGTGAAGGCGTATCGCGCCCTTGTGGAAGTGTACGGCGACCTCGCATCGGGAAAGTGAAAGGAAAATGAAGATGAAGGCAATGGTGATTCCCCGTCCGGGGGTAATGGAAATACGCGACGTGCCGCCCCCGAAGCCGGGTCCGTACCAGGCGCTCGTGAAGACGGAGGTGATGGCGCTCTGCAACGCCACCGACCGCAAGCTCGTGGAAGGACACTTCCCGGGCATGGAGCAGTATCCGCTTGTGCTTGGTCACGAGAATGCCGGTATCGTTGTTGAGGTGGGCGAAAAGGTGACGCAGTCCAAGCCTGGCGACAGGGTGATCGGCGGAATGGTGTTCGGTTTTGAGGGAACGGACCTCGCATCCGGCTGGGGTGGTTTTAGCGAATACGTGCTGGTGAACGACCATGACGCGATGGTGCGCGACGGAGTGGCGGACGCCGATCACGGGTGGTTCGATTGCTACGAGATCCAGCGCAAGGTGCCCGAGGGAGTTGAGCCCGAGGCGGCCGCGCTCCTCTGCACATGGCGCGAGGTGTACGGCGGTATCGGCGACTTCGGCATCCAGCCTGGTAACAAAATCCTCATCTACGGGGCGGGTCCGGTGGGAATGAGTTTCGTCAAGTTCACGAAACTCATGGGCGTCAAGTGGGTAGGACTTGTCGATCCGCTCGCGAACAAACGCGCCCTTGCCCTCAAGATGGGGGCGGATGCCGCGTTCGCACCCGAGGAGGTGAACTTCCCCGCAGGTTCGTTCGACGTGATCGTTGACGCCGTCGGCAACGAGAAGATCGTGAACGCTGCGATTCCAATGATCAAGCTCGGTGGCACGATTGGCGTGTACGGCGTGATCTCGCAGCCCACGCTCATGATTGAGAAAGGAAAAGGACCGTACAACTTCAACCTCATCATCCACCAGTGGCCCACGCGCTGGCGCGAGCGCATGGCGATGGAACCGATCTGCAAGTGGATCAAGGAGGGGCGTCTGAGCGCGGATGAATTCGTGACGCACCGCTTCAAGCTCGCCGAACTCGACAAGGCGCTCGCCGCCGTAAAGGCCGGCGAAGCGCTCAAGGTGATGATGAGGTTTTAGTGATTCGTGGCTTTAGTGATTTAAGGAGAAAAGAAATGATTGACGTTGATAAGTTGACGCCGCAGGAACTTGCGGGAATGATTGACCACACGTTCCTCAAGGCGTATGGCGGTCCAGAGCCGATCGAGAAACTTTGCGCCGAGGCGCGCGAGTACGGTTTCGCGATGGTGGCCGTTAACGCCGCAGAGGCGGAACGCTGCGCCGAACTGCTCAAAGGCACGAAGACGCGCGTCGGCGTGGCGATCAGTTTCCCGCTCGGGCAGATGACGTCCGCCGCCAAGGCGTTCGAGATCAGGGATGCCATCGCGAAGGGCGCGGGCGAGGTTGACATGGTGCAGAACCTTCGTGCGCTGCAAAGCGGCAACGACGCGCTCGTACTTGCCGAGCTGGAAGACCTTGCGAATATCTGCCGCGAACATGGTGTAATCTCCAAGGTAATACTCGAAAACTGCTATCTCACCGACGAACAGAAAGTGCGGTCGTGCGAGCTCGCGGTGAAGGCGGGAGTCGATTTCGTGAAGACGTCCACCGGATTTGGAACGGGTGGCGCGACGGTGGCGGACATTGCCCTCATGCGCCGCACTGTGGGCCCGGACATGGGCGTGAAGGCGGCGGGCGGAATCCGTACGCTCGATGCCGCGCTCGACATGATCCGCGCCGGCGCCACGCGCATTGGCACCAGCGCCGGTGTATCCATTGTGGAAGAGCTAAAGGCACGAGAGAAATAGGATTTAGTTGTAGGCGTCCCGCCGAGCCGTTACGGCTCACCCGGAGGGTTCGCCCCACCTCCGGGCCGCCCGGTGGTCGGTCTCTACCGGTTCACATGGGCGCGATCACCGAGAGCGCCTGACGCATACGAGATGGCGTGCGATTCGATGGAGGTCTCGAAGGACTGTTGCGGACCTCTCGTCACGAGAGGCGGGAACCAGCGTAAAATCGAGACCGGCGTCGTGGCCTGGACAGGCGGTGTGAAGTTCACGACCCAGTCCGAAGGCAAGGAGTTCAACGTCGTCGCCTGCGAGGAGACGAAGGGGGAACATACTGCGGAATGTTTGTCACGAACTACGACGTCGGCTGCCCGGAGGTGGCGTTGGAGGTCGTGGAATGGGGTCGGCGCAGCTGGAACGTCGGGTCGAGCTTCGACGTCGAGAAAAAAAACGGCTACGGGCTTGAGCACGTGTTCTGCAACCACTGGTGGTGCAGCAGGAACTTTTACCTGCTCATGCAGCTCGCGAACAACCTCTGGCAGATGTTCAACGCCTGTGTCGTCCCGAAGCTGGCCAAGGACTGCAGGAAAATGGCCCAGTTCGAGTGGGTGGAGTTCCTTTTCAGGGCCTTCCACGAAATCGGCATCACGTTCTTCGCCAAGCGCGCCGCCATCGCGAAATAACGAGTGAAAAATGTAAAGTGGAAAGTTGTAACAGGTGAAGTGAAAGGACGAGAATGATGAAGATTGCAAAGACTTACAGTTGTACGCTTGCTGTCACACTCTGCGCGGCGGCGTTGGCCGAAGGCGTGAAGCCGAATAGAAATGACGCTGGACGTCTGTGGATCGACGTCGGCGGCAAGGACGTGGAAGGGCGCGGCTGGAGTGACGCGGAACTGCCGTTCGACCGCATTCCGAAGCGCTTTGCAAAGGACTTGCCGCGCGTGTGGGAAAACGGTATTTAGCCCGACTCCGGTTCTGCGGCAAATGCCATCTTCACGGCAATTGGCTTTCCAGCAACGGCGACGACGGCAAGGTGCGCCAGCTGAAGCTGTTCCCCGAGGACCGCGCGCCGGAGACGGACGACGCGCAGGTCGTGCGCATCCGCATGGACCGCCTGACGGTGCGGAACGCGCGGAACTGGGGCGAGGTCTGGCTCGGCACGGAGCTGTGGGACAGGCTCGGG
>CACWIW010000165.1 GCA_902761035.1 uncultured bacterium
TCAGACATTTGCCATACTGTAGATGAAGCGGTGGTCTGGGCGAATGAGTTTATTGCGAAGATAGTACAGGCATGATTGACTAGATATGGCGGCGGAGTGTTAGGCGCTGGGGCTTGATCCGGCGGATGCCACCAATGACTTCCGCATTGTGTCCATTGAGATTGTGGATGGTGAGCCGAAGGTGGAGTGGGAGCCGAAGGTGAACCGCTGGACGGGCGCGGAGATACAGGCTGTGCTGAAGGGTGTGGCGACGCTGGATGGTGAGTGGAAGTCGGTTGAAGGGGCGACGGCGGCGGAGAAGGCGGCGATGCGGTTCTTCAAGGTGGTGGTGGATGTGCAGTAGCGGTCACGCGGGACGCGTGACCCTACCGCTTTGCGGCTCGCCGGGACGGCTCACCCCACCTTGCGGCCCGCTCGGCGAGCGGGCCCTACCAGATGGCCGTGACAAGCGCGGTCCGTGAAACATCGTTTGTCTTCTGTCTTTTGTCGTATGTCCTAATAAGGGTAAGATCGCCAAATGAAGGTAGCGATAGAGGTAAAGTCGTTGCTGTCTGGGCTTGACCCTCGTCAAAAGACGTGATACTCTATTCGCGAATCGCGAATGAAAGAGAGGTTGTAGTGCTTAAAGGTCAGGATATAGTCGTGTTGGCTGCAATCATGGATGGGCGGCGGCAAGGTGAATCGTATGCTCAATTGGGTGCGCGTACCTGTTTGAGCGCTTCGGAAGCCCATGCCGCGGTAAAACGTCTGCAGGACGCCTCCTTGCTTGGACTGGATCGGCGTGTGCTGAGACGCAACGTGCTCGAATTCCTCATTCATGGAATTCGATATGCCTTTCCGTTTCGGTCGACAGGCGTCATGGCAAAAGGAATCCCGACGTCGTATGCGGCGCCAGTGGCAGATGGCGCGTTTGCCGTTGCCGGGACGTGTCCGGTCTGGCGTTCGCAATCTGGGCAAATGTACGGACAGGCGTTTGAGCCTTTGTATGCCACTGCGCCACATGCGGCCGCGAAGGACAGGGACCTCTATGATCGCCTCGCCGTCATCGACATGCTTCGCGGGGGAAGGCTGCGCGAGCGTAGGTTTGCAGAAGCGAAAATCGCGGAGATGATCCCATGAACGGAATCACGGCCTCAATCATTGCATTGAACGAGAAACTGACGGGCACTTCGTTTGACTTCGCCTTCCTTGGCGGTTCGGTGTTGTCGCTTCTCGTCAACGACCCGACGGTAGATGCGATTCGCGTCACGAAGGATGTTGACGTGGTCATGGGTGTTCGAACGAGAAGCGAGTTCCATAGGGAGGAGAGGGAACTTGAAGCGCTCGGCTTTAAGCATGACACAAGCGAAGATGCGCCGATCTGCCGTTGGATCGCGGATGGTGTCAAGGTGGACGTACTGCCGGTGCGCGAGGAGGTCCTTGGCTGGAAGTCGGAATGGTTTGAACAGGCGCTTCACGCCGCGCAGACGGTGGACATAGAAGGCCACGGGGTCAAGGTGGTCACGGCACCGTTCTTTGTGGCATTGAAACTCGAGGCGTTTGAGGACAGGGGGAACGGGGATTTCATCGCCAGTACGGATTTTGAAGATGTGATCTGCCTTTTCAATGGACGGCCGGGCCGCGTCGAGGAGATCATTTCGGAAGCCGTTGTCTGCAATGGAATCAGAACAAAGTTTTCCAGATACGTCAAAAGTGCAGATCTCGAGGATGCCGTTCTGGGATTCGTCCAGACGGAGAACGCTCCCGAAGAGCGTTTCCGCTCAATTATGTCGGCGTTTCGGCGACTGGCGGGCGGCGACGGAGGAGTGCAAGGGGGCTTTTAGGTTCTTCAAGGTGGTGGTGGGCCGTAGTGGGGGGGCGGTTCGCCCCACCGCAACGGGCGGGACGCCCGTTGCCCTAGTTGCGGGCGAGACGCCCGCCACCCCGACAAGCGCGGCCGCTCCCCCACAGTGGAGGCTTCTACTCCGTCTGAATTTGTGGTAAACTATACGCACACAGCCGGAGTGGTGGAATGGCAGACACCAGGGACTTAAAATCCCTTGCCAAGTCTTTGGCGTGCGGGTTCGAGTCCCGCCTCCGGCACCAGTAAATATGATAATCGATTTTCATACGCACAACTTTCCAGATGCCCTTGCGCCGCGCGCGATTGCGGCCATGGTGGAAAATCTCAGGCACCAATTCGTCCCGTTCGGCGACGGCACGCTCGCGTGCCAGCTTGCCGCCGCGAAAGCGGACGGCATCGACCGATGCGTGATGTGTCCCATCGCCACGAAGCCGTCTCAGGCGGACGTTATCCTGCGCACCGCGCTCGATATCCGCGACGGCGCGCTGGGCGAAGAGGCCGCCCGCGTCATAATCCCGCTTGCGTCCGTCCATCCTGCCGATCCGGAATTCAAGCTCAAACTGAAGGCGATTGCAGACGCGGGCATTCCCGGCATCAAGTTGCATCCGTACTACCAGGGGTTCCGGCTCGGCGATCCTTCTGTCTTTCCGTTCTTCGCCGCCGTGCGCGACCTGGGGCTTGTCGTAATCGTGCATTGCGGCTTCGACCACGGATTCCCGGACGAACCGATGAGCTGCGGACCTGCGGAGATCGCGGCGCTGCTATCTTCCGTGCCTGGTTTGGGTCCGCTTTTCGTGGCCGCGCACCTGGGCGGACACCTTGGCAGTCCGTCTGGCGCAACGGACATGCTGCTGGAGTCTGGCTGCCTAATCGACACGGCGTGCCTGGAGATGCTGCAGGATGCCCCGGAGCCCATCCGCATCATGGAGACATGGCCGACTGAGCGCATCCTTTTTGGCACCGACTATCCGTGGAACCGTCAGCGGCGTCTTGTGGAATGGGTCAAGGCGCATCGTCCAGCCGCCGACTACGAGGCGATTTTCCACAAGAACGCCGAACGCATCCTCGGTCTGTGACTTGACAAAGGCAAGCGCACTCCGATATACTGTTAAACCATGAATTCCCGCATATTGTCCATTTTCGGCGTTGCCGCGCTTCTCGCTTCCGCACACCTCTATGCCGTTCCCGCCAAAAAGGCGTCGAGAGGCACGAAGGAGGCGGAACATTCGCATGTCGCTCCGCATGAACGAGGCCTGCCGTCGGTCAGGCGCACGACCGCGAAGGATTTTTCGCCCGTGCGCAGGACGCCTGTCAAGCGAGGCGAATTCCAGGTAGACCTGGTGGTTATTGCCTTTCCCGATTGCCATACGCCAGAGTCTGCGGAGAAGGTCTGCGCTGCCCTTACGTCGTACAAGGGCTCGTACACGATCGCCGACTATTACAAAGAATACTCGCAGGGCATTACATGGCCTGTCCTTGCGGCGTACCCCGCAGTTTACATGGCGCCGCATCCTTACGGCTATTATTGTCGACACGATACATTCACGAACCTCATCGGCTTCAAGGGTGATGGCTATGGCCGCGCCGCGAAGCTCCGCGAGGACGCACTGCGCTTCGCCCAGTCCAAGGGCGGCCTGAAGAAGAAGGGTGATTTCACATGCTACGTGTACTGCAACAGCTTGAACAAAGATTCCGAGGTGCTGGAGAAGGTGGTGCGGCCGTTTTATCCGCCTAAGCCGTCGCCCGAGCGCCTTGCGGAAGGCGCGGAGGACAAGTTGAGGAAATACAAGCCGAAAGTTCCGTGGCGTGATCCCCTGTGGCCCAATTCCATTCCACAGGTCATGTATCCCGGCGGCGCGCTGGTGCATGAAATAGGACATCTTCTAGGCGCGCCGGACTTCTACCATGCGTCGGAGGAGCACGACGGGATAGGGGGGACGCCGTGTCTTCCATGGTCCTACGGCCCCACCGGACCAGCGTACTGCCGTTACATCTACAACGCCTACGTGCCAGCCGCCGCATACCCGAAGATCACCGCTCCAGGCGAATACACGCTTGCGCCGCGTTCGGCTAAGTTTCCGTTTAAGGACAACGATGGCCTGCCGCCGCTGGGGCTGCTCGTGCCGTCTTCACATCCCAACTACGTGTTCTGCATCGAATACTGCCACAACGACAGCGAACTCGTGGGCAATTCCTCTGCGGAGGGGCTCCTTATACATGCGATCAACGTCACCATGTCCTCCCCGATGATGGGTCCGCCCGACCTCTGCTACACGTACCGCACGGGCGATCGCGACCACAAGGGAGTGGACGGCAGCGCGTACTTCATGCGTCCGGGCGACACGTTCGACGCCAAGAGCGACCCTGCGGCAATCCTGCCCAATCTCCTGCCCGCCGGAATTGCCATATCCAACGTGCGCACCGATTCCGCCGCCGGCACATGCACGTTCAAGCTCGACTTGCCGCCCGTCAAGCTGACGCGCGCCGAACTCGACTTCTCGCTTCTGCCCCAGACGGAACTGATCGAACTCTGCGACTGGTTTCCCACGTCTTTCCGGGCCAGGCTGAACGTGCGTTACCGCGGCGAGCCGCTTATGACTGAATACGGGATATGCTACGGATTGAAGAAGGATCCGACGGAGAAGACGGGGCAGCTCTTCCCGCTCCACCACCGCGACCGTTACGACGCGCGCATTCTCGACCTCAAGCCAGGCATCCTGTACTATGTCCGCGGCTATGCGCGCAACGCGAACGGCATACGCTACAGCCGCAACCAAAAGGGAATCACGCTGCCAAAGGAAGATTCCGGACTACCGTTCACCTCGACGCTGTTTGGTCCGTCAGACCATCTGCTCTCGAATTGGTACTACCAGAAGTGGTACTTCGGCACGAACGGCGACAACATCATCAACTCGGCCAACCCGGTCTTCGCGTTCATGGCCCTTGCCAACTACTACCGCGTGATGCCGGGACCTGCTCAAAAGTATGGCTCACGGGGTGGTGACGCATTGGACCTGACGCTCGTCCACTCCCATCCGACCGAATCGCGTCCGAAGTTCCGCATGGCCGAGACGGAAAAGCTGTACCGGGCCGTGAGGCGCGTCGTTGCCGATGCGGGGTTGACGCAGAGCGACTTCATCATGGAGGAAGAGGACAATGGCAAGGGGAAGGGCAAGAAGAAGAGAACGAGTCCTCGGCGGACCACTTCCGGCAAGCCGGACAAATTCGGCGAGCTGTCGCCATGGGTGAAGAAGTGCGCGGCAGCGCTCGGGATAAAGTCGCCGGAGACGACGTTCTTCCCTTGCAGCGATGCAGATGACATCAACAAGCTCGCCCCGGAAATCCGCCGCTGGATTTTCATGTCCCAACCCGTTCTCGTCGTGCGCGAGAACAAGACGATGAAGGACGACATCTCCGAACGCTGGCCGCTCGACATCGCGATCATCGACGGGCTCGGCGGCGATCCACTGTCGTTCCACGTCGTGTTCCCAGGCGGAAGGGACCGTGGCACGCGTCATAGCGGCGAAATGAAGCTCGAAGACGTCCTCCACCGGACTACGCAGGCCATAGTGATGTTCTATCGACCCGCCGCGCCCGTAAAATCCCGCTGAAGCAAGAAATAAGGAATCAAAAACATGCGTAAAGACCTTGAGAAACTCAAAGCGCTCGGACGGAGCGTGCAGGCGGTTGGGGACTACGATCCATCGGTGCTGGACGCATTTTCAAACCAGCATCCTGAGCGCGACTACTGGGTGACGTTCACTTGCCCGGAGTTCACGACGCTATGTCCGAAGACGGGCCAGCCCGACTTTGCGACGCTCACCATCCGCTATATCCCCGCGAAGAAGCTCGTAGAGTCGAAGTCGCTCAAGCTGTACCTCTTCGGCTTCCGCAACCACGGGGACTTCCACGAGGACGTGGTGAACGTTGTCTACGATGACATCTGGAAACTTCTGCATCCGAAATACCTTGAGGTTTACGGCAAATTCGCAGCGCGCGGCGGCATCACGATCGACCCGTTCGTGAACGGCGGCGCAGGCGCGGCATACCGTTCGCTCGCCCGCCGACGCTTCGAGACCTGGCAGGGGGTGCGTCCATGACGATGAAAAGTTTTATGCAGGCGATGTTGTCGGCTACGGTTGCCGTGGCCTGCTTTGCGGCTTTTGCCGAGGCTCCCATCGTGGCCTACCGCGCCGCGCCGGCGGGATTCCCTGGTGCGGTGCTGGTGACGACGGATGCGGATGGTGTGCCGCATTTCGACTGCGTGGGCGAAGCCGCGCCGGGGAGGCGAATGGAGCCGGACACCGTGTTCTGGATGGCGTCGAACACGAAAGGCGTGTTGGCTGCGCTGGTGTTGAACCTGGTTTCGGAGGGAAAGCTCTCCCTTGACGACCCTGTGGAGAAATACTTCCCCTCATGGAAGAAGCTTCCCGTCAAGAACCGACCCACGCTGCGCATGCTTCTCTGCCATACCTCCGGGCTTGACGTGTTCCCCAAGAAGGCCATTGCGCGCCCCGGCATGGAGGCGCTTGCCGAGCATGTGCATGTGGAGCCGCTGAAGTTCGAGCCGGACACGAAATATCTCTACAGCAACTGGGACATCGACGTGGCCGCAGCCATCGTGGAGAAGGTCACGGGGCGTCCCTTCGATGTCGAGATGGCCGAACGCATCTTCAAGCCGTTGGGCATGACCGACTCCACGTTCATCCCCAACGCCTCGCAGAACGCGCGACGTGCCACGTTCTACAAGTTGTCGGACAAGAAGCCACCGAAGGCCGCGAAGATCGTGCGCGGCAAGCTCGCGCCGCCGTACATGGAAGTGGGCGTCCATCCCGAGGCCGGTGGCGGACTCCTCTCAACGCCGCGGGACATGATCAAGTTCTTCCAGATGATCGCGCGCGGGGGTCTGACGCCCGACGGCCGCAGGTTGATCTCCTCTCCGCTCATGGAGAAGTGGACGGCCAAGCAAACGCCCAAGTGCGTGAAAGTCGGCTACAGCTTCGGCATGAAGGTGGACGGCAAGGGCTCACTTTCCCATGGCGGTGCCGCTGGTACGTGGGCAGAGGCCAACGTCAAAACGCGCAAGGCCCGTCTCTACATGGTGAACGTGCAGGGTTCGAGCAAGGTTGCAAAGTCGTTCCGCGACGACTGGATGAAGAAGACTGCGCTTTCCGCCAAGGTCGTATCTGCAACTCGCTAGGATGGCCTTGCCATATATCCCTAGAAGCGTATCCCTAGAAACGCGGTCGTCCTTAGACTACGGCAAGCGCAACGGACGGCAAATTTATGGTATACTATACGTGCCATGCGTAAAACAACTTTGCAGTACCGCGTGCCGTATGCGGACACCGACCAGATGGGCGTTGTCTACTACGGCAACTACCTCACCATTTTCGAGCGCGCGCGCAACGAATTGATGCGCGCCTGCGGCTACACCTACAAACAGTGCGAGGCGGAAGGGTGGATGCTCCCCGTCGTGCACGCGGAAGTTAACTACCACCGCCCCGCCCGCTACGACGACCTGCTGGAGGTCACGGCTTGGTGTAGCAGCCACAAGGGCGTGCGCCTCGAGATCACTTGCGAGGTGCGCGTGAACGGCGAACTTCTCGTGGACGGCTTCACGCGCCACTGCTTCGTCTCGACCACCACCTTCCGTCCCATCCCCCCGCCCGAGAAGTTCATCGCGATCCTTGATGAGCCAGAACAGCAGTAGGTGAGGATATGCAGACGAATCCTGAAGTGAAAGCGAAACGGGAACTTACGCCGACGGCGTTGATCCTCGGCGTGATACTGGCCGTCGTATTCGGCGCGGCGAATGCCTATTTGGGCCTTCGTGTGGGGTTGACGGTGTCGGCCTCTGTTCCCGCCGCCGTGGTTTCGATGGCCGTATTGCGCTTCGTGCTGCGGCGCGATTCTATTCTCGAAAACAACATGGTGCAGACGATCGGCAGTGCCGGCGAGTCGCTTGCGGCCGGGGCGATCTTCACCTTGCCGGCCATCTATCTCTGGGCGGAGGAGCGTCCGATGGAGTTCTCCGCGCCGGAGATGCTGTCCGTCACGCTGATCGCCCTCGCGGGAGGGTTGCTCGGCGTGCTGTTGATGGTGCCGCTTAGAAGGCCGCTGATCGTCGAGGACAAGGCGCTGACCTACCCGGAGGGCGTGGCGTGCGCCGACGTGCTGAAGGCCGGCGAGGCCGGCGCGAAGCACGCGCGAAACGTGTTCGTGGGACTGGGCGCGGGTGCGGCGGTCAAGACGGTGACGGGCGGCCTCAAGTGGATGCCGGAAAACTTCCTCTTCCCGGTGCATGGCATCCGCGGGGCACTCGGGTTCGACGTCTCGCCCGCGCTTCTCGGCGTGGGCTACATCGTGGGCACGAAGGTCTCGACCCTGCTCTTCGGCGGCACGCTGTTCGGCTGGCTCGTGCTGCTGCCCATTCTTGCAGTGGCAATCCCCGGAGCTGGCTCGGCGTGGGACGTGCAGAGCGCGCAGTATATCTGGAAGCACTATGTGCGCTATGTGGGCGTGGGGGCGATTGCGATGGGCGGCTTCATTTCGCTTATGCGGTCGCTGCCGGTTTTCCTGAGCGCGTTTAGGCGGAGTTCAGTTATCGCCGATAATATCGGCGATCACAGGACTCTCGCCGATCACAGGACTCTCGACCTCCCCATGAAGGCCGTAGTGGGCGGTGTTGCTTTCTTGGTGCTTTTCATCTGGCTCGTGCCTGCCATACCGGTATCGTTTCTGGGGGCGGTGCTCATCGCGCTCTTCGGCTTTTTCTTCGCAACCGTTTCGGCGCGGATGGTCGGACTGGTCGGTAGCTCGAACAACCCCATTTCGGGAATGACGATCGCCACGTTGGTGGTCGCGACGCTGGCGCTGCGGGAAACGGGAACCACTGGCGCGGCGGGCATGGTGGCGGCAATCGCTGTTGGCAGCGTGGTGTGCATCGTGGCCGCCATCGCCGGGGATACGGCGCAGGATCTCAAGACAGGAAACATCCTGGGCGCAACGCCCTGGAAGCAGCAGACCGGCGAGGTCATTGGCGTCATTGCCTCGTCGCTCGCGATCGGCGGCGTGCTCATTCTCCTGCACCGCGCCTGGGGATTCGGGAGCGATGCCATTTCCGCTCCGCAGGCAATGATGATGAAGTCGATCGTGGAGGGCATCATGGGCGACGGCCTGCCTTGGGGTTTGATCGCGGGCGGCGCGGTCTTCGCAGTGGTTTTGACTATCTTCCGCGTGCCGGTGATGCCCGTCGCCATCGGCATGTACCTGCCCGTCGGGTTGGGCGTCACCATGTTCGTCGGCGGCCTTCTGCGTTGGTTTGTTGATTGGCGCAGGGGCGGAAATGCTTCCGGCGAAGATTCCGTCACGCTTCTCTCGGCCGGCCTCATCGCGGGCGAGGGCCTCTGCGGTATCCTCTTGGCCATTTTCGCGCTTTTCTGAGATGCATAACAACAAGGATCAAAAACATGAGATGTAAAACACTTTTACTGGTTGCAGCAGTTGCTGCGTTGGCGGCTTTTGATGTACATGGCGCGTCGAAGGACGTGCTTGAGGAATGTGCTGCGCAGGTACGGCTGATGAACGCCGATGCGTTGAAACGCCTTGCGGACGACTGGGCCCAGACGCCCAGCGCCGACGCGAATGACGTTGCCGCCGTGCGGGCGTTCGCCGCGACGGTCGAGAACGAGAAGAAGGCTGCGCTTGCGGCTGTCGCGACGGGGCGCGACGCTCCCGCGCAAGAGTTGCTCGCGCGCCAGCGCCGTCTCCTGTCCGCGCATCCGCTCGTACGTAACCTTTCCATCCTCGCCGTGAAGCACCGCGGCGGCGATCCGCGCCGGGACGTCCATCCGGCGCAGCCGAATCTCTCGTGCTACAACCACCTCATCGTCGACCGGAACAGGGCCGCGTCGCTGGTCGTCCTCTCCGGCTTCCGCGACGAGAAGCCAGCCGAGCGCGAACTCTACAAGCACACGGGCACGATCCACTCGGTGGACCTCAACTGGGACGGACGCCGCATCCTTTTCGTGGGCCCGGATCCGGCGCGGGGCAAGGCCTGGCGGCTCTTCGAGACGGATGCGGACGGCGCGTCGGCGAAGACGCTCCTCCCGACGAACTTCATCCACGAGGCGGCGGACTGCTGCTGGCTGCCCGACGGGCGCATCGTGTTCACGTCGGACGCCGGCGAACAGGGGCTTCCCTGCGAGTCTGGACGGTTGCGCATGAGCAACAGCTACCGCCTCGATCCCGCAAATGGCAAGGTGGACCGCCTGACCTACGATCAGGACTCGAACTGGTACCCGAGCGTACTCAACGACGGACGCATCCAGTACGTGCGCTGGGAATACTGTGACGTGCCGCACTTCTTCAGCCGCGTGCTCATGACGATGAACCCCGACGGCACGCGCCAGATGGGCTTCTACGGCTCGAACGACTACTGGCCCAACCACTTCGGCAGTCCCTTGGCGATTCCGGGCGACAACGGCAAGTTCATCGCGGTCGCGACTGGCCACCACTCCCCCAAGAGCGGAAAGCTCGTCCTCTTCGACGCCGCGCGCGCGCACGCCGGACCCAAGGGCTGCGTCCAGATGCTGCCCGGCTGGGGCAAGCCGCCGGA
>CACWIW010000166.1 GCA_902761035.1 uncultured bacterium
CGACAGCACACCGTCGCCGTCCGCATCCGTCCCGAACGCGATCTGGACGTTGTTGGTGGGCGTAGTCCGGCACGTCAGGCTGAAATTGAACTTCCCGGCGCAATCCTGCCAAGCCGCGAACGACACATTGGTGGCCGTCTCGGTGTCGTCATACACCACCGGCGGCAGCACGGGACGTACCGGCGGCAGGGCGAAAACCGCAGTGGCCGCCGCACAACACAGAATTGAGAAGGTCGTTTTCATGTCTGTCGCTTTCCATTTCAGGCGGAAGTTATTATACCACATACCATTATTCCTGTGGTGTGCCTAGCAGTTTCCCTTGACGCGGTTGTGGTGTTTGCACAACATCTGGCAGTTCGCCTCCGTAGTGTCGCCGCCCCTCGACCAAGCGGAGACGTGATCGGCTTCCATTTCGTTGAAGGCGTAGATGCGCCTTGCGTTGGCTTCGTGTCCGTTTGCGCAGTCTGGGCAGTTAGAGACACCTCGCGTCTTCGCCTCTTCGGTCTGTCTCCTGTACACTTTCCGCGCAATCTCGACGCTGAACATCCTCACCTTCAGCAGTTTCTTGTCAGACTCTCCGCCAAGGACGTACTCGAAGATGTTGCGCCTATTCTGTATCTTGCCGTCGTCCGCATCGGCAAACAAAGATTCGATGCGCTCCCAGACCTTGTCGGGATCATACGGTTGTACATGGTACGTTTCGTAGAGCCGCCCCCATTCAATCCCGCACATCTCACTTCTCGTCTCCTTGAACACGCCGTCTATCCAAGCTATGACGCTCTCGAAATACCGTGTAAGTTCAGTGATGTCCGAACTGTAGCGATGGTCTTTCAGGTAGTCCCTGACGTTCCCCTTCGATACCCACTCCAGCGCCTTTGCAAGAATCGCCTGACGCTTCTCGTCCCTCGCCACAAAAGCTTTCCACTTCTGCATGTTCGCGTTCGACGAGTTGCTGAATACGGCCTTGGCCGCCGTGACGAACGGCCCGGAATACGTCGCGTTCAGGAGTTCCTGGTCGTTTAGCGGCTTGCCCGCTATGTTGATTGTCCGGAACCAGTCCTTTATCTCCGCCTCGGGGTCGTCGCCCTCGCCCTCGCAGATGTATATCGTCAACGGAATGTCGAGCATCCATGCATGGTGTGCCGGATCGAACTTGTGAGGCATCCCGTTGGCGTCAAGGACGTCAAGCTGCCCAGTCACGAACCGCCCGAAACTCGTGATGCGCTGCTGTCCGTCGAGGACCTCGTACTTGTCCTCACCGACCTTCAGGAAATAGATGAGACCAATAGGATACTTCTTCAGCAGTGAATCCACCACCGCCACATCGTCCTTGCCGTTCGCATAGATGTAGTTGCGCTGGTATTCCGGCTGGATCGTGAGCCTGCCGCTCCATCCGTAGAGGCCACGGCCTTCAAGCGAGTTGTAGGAGAATCCCTTGCAGATGTCACCAACTGTGATGTCGGTGCGAAGTTCGGTTTTCATTTGTCGGACACCTTTCTTTTGACAGGATTAACAGGATTTCAGGATTGTTTATGGCGGATGAAAAAACGCTTGTATAATCGTTCACCGTTGATTACTGGTTGCGCTACGCCACTTGCCTCATCCCATAATCCAAGCGAAAAACCTTTGCCTTCACTTTCCGTTGCGCCTACAATCTCAAACTGTTCTGGGCAATATTTGTCGAGGAATGAAATCGGCACGCCCATAATGCCGTCATAGTCGCTCGGTATCGCATCGGTGAACGGGACTTCAATCGCGTCGTAGTTGTCATACTTCCTGTAGCCGATGCCTTTTACCTCCTTGTGGCGTGAATACTTGATGTTGTCCGCCACCGTCATAAGCTGCAGGGGCTGATGGTGTCTGCCGTGTTCAAGGTTGGTGAACCACCTCACGCCCGGAACACGAATCAACCCTTCGCGGTAGTCATGCGAGTTGTAGTAGCTCAGTTTCTTGTCCACCTCTATCGGCGAGTTGAAGTAGCCAGCTCCTCTGACAAAAGGATTGTCGAGCCAAATCCTGTTCGCCTTGATCAGCGGGAACACCTCCTTGTAGGTTATGGCGTTGCGGTTGCCAATGACAGCGAATTCCTTGCCTGATTCCATTATCCACGCAAGGAACTCCCTGAACAGCGAGAACGGCGGATTGGTCACGATGACGTCAGCCTCGTCGCGCAGCTTCTTCACCTCGCCGCTGCGGAAGTCGCCGTCGCCGTCGAGGTACTTCCATTCGATATCCTCGAAGTTCACCTTGCCGTCACCGGTCACGTCATGGTCGAGGACGAATATCTTCCCGCGCTCGTTCTTCGGTTTCTCACCTGACATTTCGGCGGCATAGTCGAACAGGATTCCGTATCTCTCCCGCTTGGCATCTGGCGCGTAGCTCGTCGAAATGAGCTTTTTCAGGCCAAGTGCGGCAAAGTTCTCTGCAAAGTACCGCGTGAAGTTGCTCCACTCTGGATCGTCGCAAGGAAGAAGGACCGTCTTGCCACGGAACGTATCCGGGTTGTATTCAAGATAGGCGTTCATCTCCGTCTGGATGTCCGCGTATTGCGTGCAGAACTCGTCCAGCTTCGCCCTCTTCGCATTTTGCAGCGCGGTAGTGTCTGACATGGTCTGATGCTCCGTTGCGCTCATGTCGCGAGGCCGCCGGACCCCATGTCCGATGCATAAAAAAGGAGCGCACTTCTTCCTCATGCACTCAAGAGAAGCCCTACCACAGGCTTAAGCGGATGCATGAAAGAAGAGCGCGCCCGTATGGGCGCATCTCAACTTTCATGCTGTCCGCTTTTTAGACGAAATATGTGGTAGTATTCCTCTTGAACAGCTTGTTAGCGTTGATGCTAAACTATAATGCGGTCGGGGGTGGGCTTGGGGCCAGTTCCCGGCCTATGTCTGCTGGTGAAGCGGCGAGAGCGCCGCTTCCCCGAAGCGGGACAAAGTATAGCAAAACCCCGTTCCGCAGACTATTCTAAAATCGCGGCATTCAAGATTTCGGGCGCATCCGCGAATCGTGCACGATTCGCGGATGCGCCCGAATTTTCCACTGCGGGTAACTGCGGATAATTCTACGTCACGCAGCTGCTTTCCTGTAACCCGTTGCCTGTGCGTTCCACGCGAATAGGAAGAACACCATGCCAATGAGGGCGAATCCGCCGATTGAGAGCAATGCGGCGTTCCAGCCGAAGTGCTTGCTGATGAGCGCAATGCCGATGCCGGATACCGTCGTGGCGGCATAGCCCATGATGCCCATGAAGCCGTTCGCCATCGCCGCCGCGTCGTTCGTGGCCTGCTGCGCCGCCACGATGCCGATCAGCGCCTGCGGACCGTAGATGAAGAAGCCCGTCCCCATCAGGAGAAGCGTCGCCTGCCAGATCGCCGCTCCGGCTGGCAGATACCAGAACCCGAGGGCGCACAGTCCCGCGAAGAACATGCAGAACACGCACGTCCGCACGCCGCGTCCGGCGAACAGTTTGTCCGTGATCCACCCCGCGAAAATCGTGCCCACGACGGCGGCCAGCTCGAAGGCGATGATCATCATGCCGCCCTTCGACACGGGAATGCCCTTGTATTCCTTCAGGAAGGTGGGGCCCCAGTCGAGGAACCCGAAGCGCACGACGTACACGAAGAAGTTCGCGAGCGCGCAGAGCCAGATCACGCGGTTGCGGAAGACGAGCCTGCGCCTGTCGGCGTCCGTCACCTGACGCTTCTCCGCCGCGTCTGCCTTTCCGCGCACGTCGGAGAGATCAAGTTCAGGCAGCCCCTCCTCGTGGGGACCGTCCTTGACGGAGAAGAAGCAGAACACGGCAGCGAGGCCCGCCAGCGCCGCCGGCACGTAGAAGCACCAGCGCCAGTTCATGCCAATCGCGAACAGCAGCGAGCAGATGCCGAGCGCGAGCGCCGAGCCGAAGGAGTGGGACGTGTTCCAGATGGACATCTTCGTGGCGAGCTCCTTCGGGTGTATCCAGTGCGTGAGCATTTTCGCGCACGCCGGGAAGCCCATGCCGAGCGTCCAGCCGTTGATCACCCAGAACACCGCGAAGAGGATCGTCAGCGACGTACAGCCGAACAGGAAGTTCATCAGCGCCGAGAGCGCAAGTCCGATCGCCATGAAGATGCGGCCGTTGAGCTTGTCCGCCCAGAAACCGTTCGCGAACCGGCTGATCCCGTACAGCACGCCGTGTACGGTGAGAATCACTCCGAGGGCCTCCTTGGTGATCACGCCCTCGTCCAGCATTCCCGGCTGTGCCATCGAGAGGTTCTTGCGCGTCACGTAGAAGAACATGTAGACGATCATGCTGTAGATGATGAACTTCCACTGCGCGCGTTTGAATGTCTTTGCCTGTGCTTCTGTCATTTGCTGTTTCCTTTCTGCCCGTAGTAGGCTTTCGGGCCATGCTTGCGGGAATAGTGTTTTTCAATAAGGTCTCGATTCATCTGGATGGCGGGATTGAGCGCCACGGAAAGCAAGGCGATCTTCGCGACCTCCTCCAGGATCACCGCGTGCTCCACGGCGTCGGCTGCGTCACGGCCCCAGGTGAACGGACCATGGTGGGCCACGAGCGCGCCCGGCGTGGCAACGGGGTCGATGCCGAGACGGTGAATCGTCTCCACTACGGCGTCTCCCGTCGCCTCCTCGTAGGCGTCGCGGATGCGGTCGGACGGAATTTCCCCCGTAACCGGCACGTCGTCGTGGAAGGTGTCCGCGTGCGTGGTGCCGATGTTCGGAATCGACCGCCCCGCCTGCGCCCACGCCGTCGCGTAGGCCGAGTGGGTGTGGACGACGCCCCCTATGGAAGGGAACGCCTTGTAGAGGACAAGGTGCGTGGGCGTATCGCTCGAAGGGCGGTAGTTCCCCTCCACCACCTTGCCATCGAGGTCCACCACCGCCATGTCGGAGGGCTTCATGCCGTCATACGGAACGCCGCTCGGCTTGATCACCACGAGCCCGCGTTCGCGGTCTATTTCGCTTGCATTGCCCCAGGTGAGTATGGCGAGACCCTCACGAGCAAGCGCGAGGTTGGCTGCGCAGACGCGCTCCTTTGTTTCCTCCAGCATTGAGTCTACCGTCGTTTTGGTTTTCACGTTAAGGCACGCCTAGGAACCCCAGCGCGTGCTTTGGCGATATTGTCTCATATTCCCCATCGAGTTGCAAGAGTAATCACTTTCCGTAACTGAAGTACTTTTCCGTGCCGTAGGGGAAGTCCGTGAGGCGGAAGTTGCCCACGTGGTCCCAGAGAATCGAGTACCCCTTCTGGAAGGAGAGGAATATCCACGGACAGTCCTCGCGCACGATCTCCTGCGCGCGCTTCCACGCCGCATGGCGCGCCTCGGGCGTGGCGGCAGACATCGCCTCGTCGTAGCATTTGTCGAATTCCGGATTTCTGTAGTTGCCGTGGTTCGCGCCTGGCGAGCAGTTCTTCGAGTGGAAGAGCTGGAGGAAGTTCTCCGCGTCCGGGTAGTCGCCCACCCAGCCGAGCATGAAGAGCGTCGCATGTCCGTCCGAGACGGCCTTGAGGTACGCCGCCCACGTCATGAACTGCGGCTCGAGCTTGATGCCCACGCGGTCGTAGAAGCCCTGCAGCAGCTCCACCTCCTCGCGCGCGCCCTGGTCGGCCCGCCCCAGCGAGATCGGGAGTACGAGTCGCTTGCCCGTGCTCGGATCCTTGCCGTCCGGGAACCCCGCCTCTTCCAGCAGCTTCTTCGCCTTCTCCAAGTTGAACGCATACTCGAACGGTTCTTCGATCCGCCCATCCACGCCCGGCGGCACCGGACCGTCCGCCGGATCCACGCGGTCGTTGAAGAACCGCTTCCAGGCAGGTGCGTCAAACGCGCAGTTGAGCGCCTGGCGGAGCTTCTTGTTCTTGCCGAGCAGCGGATCGTCCATGTTCACGCCCACGTACCCCACCTGGAGCGTGGGCGCGGAGAGGAGGCGCACGCCCTTGGCTGACAGCGACGGCATGAGCTTGCCGTCCTTGTCCACAACGGCGTCCCAGTTGTTGCGGTCCACGCCGCCAAGGCAGTCCACTTCCTTGCCGAGGAACATCAGCCACTGGGTGGAGTTGTCGCCCACGACGACATACTCGATCTTGTCGAACGGCGCTGGGTTCTTGATCTCCGGCCACCTGCGCCAGGAGACGTCGCGCGTGAAGATCATGCGGTAGTTGCGCCACCACTCCGCGAGGCGGTACGGACCGGTCCCCACCGCGTGCTGCCCGAACGACGTGCCGTACTTCTCCACCGCCTCGTGCGCCACCACTGCGGAGTACGACAGCGCCGTAAGCCAAGGGAACACGTGGAACGGCTTCTTCAGCGTGATGGCAACTGTCCGCGCGTCGGTGGCCTCGATTTTGTCGACATAGTCCATCGTCCACATGCCGCTCGACGCGTTCGCGGGGTCGCGCAGGCGATTGAGCGAATACACCACGTCCTCCGCAGTCGCCAACCGGCCCTTCCCGTCGGGGAAGCAGGGGTCGTCCTGGAAGCGCACGCCGTCGCGCAGACGATAGGTGTACACGAGACGGTCCGCGCTCATCACGGGAAGGTCGCACGCACCCGCCCTGAGACGGTATGGGCGCGCCTCGTAGTCGACCTCCAGCAGCGGCTCGTAAACGAGCGCGGCCGCGCGGGAATCGTACACGGCGGACGTGTGGATTGGATCCATCGAGGCCACGCGCTCCAGCGGGCGACGGAACGTGACGCCACCGGCCGCGTAGGCCGACAGCAACAGCAAGGTGATTCCTATTCTTCTCATTTCTTTTTCTCCGCGTCGGATTTCAGCAGCACCACGCCACCCCCGTCATCAGCGCAGCCGTGTAGGCGGCCGAGACCACGTCGTCGAACAGGACGCCCGACGCCGTGTGGATGTTGCGGTCGATGTAACGTGCAATCGGCAGCTTGATCGCATCAAGGATTCGGAACACCGCAAATCCCGCTATCGCGAGCTGCCATACGGGAAAGGCCGGACGGTCGGGCAGGACCCAGAACAGCGGCACGCAGAGGTAGCCCACTACCTCGTCCAGCACGAAGTGCCGCGGATCGGGGTTGTTCCACCGCCGCTGCGCCCACGGCGTAAGCCAATAGTGAATTGCGGAAAAAAGCAACGCGCCAAAGAAACACCATGCCCGCACGGCTTCGTCGCCACACCCGGCAAACACTGCGACAAGGTGCCACGCAAGCCCGGTGAGCGCACCGAACGAGCCTGGCACGATGGGGGCGAGGCCGAGGAAAAACCCGCTCGCCAGAAACAGCTTCAGTCTATCTTCTTTCTTCACGCGGCACAGTATACCATATTTCACAGGCGTGTGCCGCATGTTAGTTCACCAGCGAAAGCAACTCGTCAACCGTGCGGCAGAGCTTAACCACGGACCAGAGACGACGCCAACGCGGCACGGCGCACCAGTAGGAGACAAGTTCCTTCATCCGTCCAAGCACCGGCACGTCGCCGCACAGTTCCTCCCGGGACCTCGCGACGTACGCGCGCAGCAGGGCGTCCGCGTCGGCGCGCGCGCCAAGCGCCCGCACGAACGCGCGCCCCACCATCACGCCAGACACGCCGTCAGGCAAATCACCCAGACGCTCCAGCTCCGCGTCTCCGTTGTAGATCACGGGATTAGCGGATTCGGCGAGAATTTCGGCGAAGCGCGCACGGTCCACTTCACCCTCGTACATCTGCCGCGCCGTGCGCGCATGTACCGTGAGCGCGGCAAGGGGATAGCGGTTGATGCGCGGCAGAAGTGCGCGAAGATCATCCGGCGACTCCACCCCGAGGCGCACCTTGAGCGAGAACTTTCCCGGCCCCATCTCCTCGCACCCCGCCGCGAGCAGCGCCTCGAGCAAGTCCGGCGTGCGCAGGAGACCAGAGCCGCGTCCGCGCCGCACGATCATCGGGAACGGACACCCCGCGTTGAGGTCTGCGCGGTCGAAACCCCGTTCGCGGAACGCGCGCAGAAGCGTGCGCATGGCGTCGGGATGTTTCGTGATGACCTGCGGGACGAGCGGCAGCGAGGGCTGCACATCGCGCGGGAAAGGCTCAAGGTCGGCAAGAAGGCGGTCGCACACGCGGATGCCGGGGTTGGCAGGGATGAACGGCGCGAACGCGCCGACGAACCCGGCCTCGCGGATTGCCTCCGTGAATACCTCGCGGAACGCGCGGATCGTCACGCCGCGCAACGGCGCCAGCCACAACTTGCACACAACGACAATTCCTCTCAATGGAAATCCCCGACGGACGGACAATCAGTCACCGTTCGACCTTTGGCGCCTTCGGGTCCATCCGCCGGGGAAAGTGCGTTAGGGGTAGTCGGCCGGGAGGGTGAGGATTTCGCAGCCGTCGTCGGTGATGGCCACGGTGTGCTCCCAATGCGCGGCCATGCAGTGGTCGCCCGTGATCACGGTCCAGCCGTTGTCGCGGTCGACATACGTCTTCGCGCCTTTCTTCGTGAGCGTGATCATCGGCTCGATGGCGATCGTCATGCCGGGCTTCAGCACGAGCTTCGTGCCGGGCTTGCCGTAGTTGGGCACCTCGGGGTCCTCGTGTACGGTGCGGCCCACGCCGTGTCCGATCCAGTCGCGCACCACGCCGAAGCCGGCGTCCTCCGCCACTTTCTGGATGGCGTAGCCGACGTCGCCGAGATGTACGCCCGGACCCGCGGCGGCGATGCCGGCCGCGAGACACTTCTTTGTGGTCTCCACTAGGCGTATCACCTCGGGGTCGCTCACGCCCACCATCACGGTGCGGCTCGTATCGCCGTTGTAGCCTTGCGTGAGAATGCCCACGTCGCACTTCACGAGGTCGCCGGGCATGATCATCCGGTCGCCGGGGATGCCGTGAATCACTTCCTCGTTCACGCTTACGCACAGCGCGCCAGGGAAGCCCTCGTAACCGAAGAAGCTCGCCTTCACGTTGTTGCGGAGACAGTAGTCGCGCACGAGCGCGTCGATCTCCGACGTCCTCATGCCCGGTTCGACCGCCGCCGCGCAGATGTCGCGGATTTCGGCACTCATGCGACACGCCACGCGCATGCGGTCGATCTGGGCCTTCGTCTTGATGTCTACTTTCATGGCCTTACATCGCGGCGAGGAACGCGGCGGCGACGTTCTCCACGCCCGTGGTGCCATCCACGGTGCGGAGCAGGCCCTTGTCCTTGTAGTAGGCGATGAGGGGTTCGGTCTGCTGGTGATACACGACGAGACGGTCCTTGACGGTCTCGGGGTTATCATCCTTGCGCACGACGAGCTTCTCGCCGCAAACGTCGCACACGCCCTCGACCTTCGGGGGCAGATTACGCACGTGGTAGCCAGCCTTGCACTTCGGACACGTCCGACGGCCCGCAATGCGGTCCTGGATGATCTCGTCCGGCACGTCGATCAAGACGGCGCTCTTCACAGGCGTGCCCATCTCGGCGAGGATCTCGGCCTGCGCGAGGTTGCGCGGGAAGCCGTCGAGCAACATAGTCACGTCGCCCGTCGTCTCAGCCACCACGTCCTTGATCATCGTGGCAATCAGGGCGTCGGGCACGAGGTTGCCGGACTCCATGTACGACTTGGCCTGCTTACCGGCCTCCGTGCCCTTCGCGACGGCGCCGCGCAGCAGGTCGCCGCTCGACACGTGCTTGAGGTTATCATGCGCGGCGGCGAGCGCACCCGCCACCGTACCCTTCCCCGATCCCGGGGCTCCCAACAGAATGACAATGTTCATAGCGGCGAATAGTATATCATATTTTTGAGCTTAGAGCTTAGAGCTTAGAGCTTGGAGCTTAGAGCTTGGAGGGAATCAGCGCTTGAGTCGTTCGGCTAGGGTCGTGCGGCGTTCGCGCACCGTGTTTGTTTCAATGGCCTTCTTGACCGCCCACGCGGAACCGATTACCAAGACGAGTTTCTTGCCGCGCGTGATCGCCGTGTAGAGCAGGTTGCGCTCGAGCATCATGTAGTGTTGGCGGTGGAGGAGCAGGATCACGGCGGGGTATTCGCTTCCCTGTGATTTGTGGATCGTGGTGGCGTACGCGAGCACGAGCTCGTCGAGGTCGCCGCGTCCGTACTCCACGGGACGCCCGTCGAACAGCACCACGAGCGAACGGCTCTCCGCGTCGACCGCCTTCACGAAGCCGATGTCGCCGTTGTAGACGTCCTTGTCGTAGTTGTTCCGCAGCTGCATCACGCGGTCGCCCGCGCGAAAGACCGTGCCGCCGCGCTGGAGAGACGGACCCGTTCCGTTCAGACGCTCCTGCACGACGGCGTTGAGGTTCTCCGCGCCGAGGAGGTTCTTGCGCATGGGCGTGAGCACCTGCACGTCCTGCAGCGGCTCCATGCGGAACTTGCGCGGGATGCGCGTGACCATGAAGTCGAGCGCGTAGGCGAGCGCCTTCTGCGGGTC
>CACWIW010000167.1 GCA_902761035.1 uncultured bacterium
CTCCTTCGGCTGCGGACCTACCGAGCGGAACTCATGTATCTTCTCTTGGACGAACGCAGTAGTCGGGCGCGTGTTGCATGAAGACATTTCGAGCGCCGAGACCATTGACGCATCCATCGAGCTGTTCCGTAGCGGCGACGTTGCGATCACCACGAACGGCGTTACGGAGCTGATTCCGCGCGTGTTGCCGTTCCCGCACGATGGCTTCGGGCAGGACGATGACTGGGTTTCGGGAAACTTCACAAACGCAGCGGAGATACTTTCCATTGGTTATCCACAATGGGTTGACGCGCAAGTAGGCGAGAACCTCACGAACGGACTTTACAAGTTCACGGTCACAATCCCCGAAGTTCCGCCCGAGACGGTCCAGCTCGTCGTAGGCGACTACTCCGTTGCAGTGACGAACGCGGGCGACTACGTTTTTCTGCTGGAGAAGGGAATACGCCATCGGCTTCATTTGTTTCCTTACCTTGATGACGTGGAGTATTCATGCAGTGACGAAACTTCGGAAGGCGACGCGCCGTTGAGAAGTGGCGCGCCCCCAATGAGGGAAACTTCAGGGAATTCGCCGTACATCGTTAACATCACTGCGATGGTGGACAGCGGGAACGGCGTGGAACTTGTCGTCCCAACTCGGAGCGGCGATGGTCATGTCCTTTGCTGGCCGTGGCTGTCAATTGCCCCGTCGTCAGTGACGACCGCCGAATTGCCTGTGACTTTCGGTGCATGCATCTTTGACATCCCATTTGACGCGAATCCGTCGGTTGTCTGGAAAAGGGGAGAGGATGTTGTCGGGACTGGTGAGACTTTCGTCCTGACCGGCATGGAGGATGGCGATCTAGGCGCGATAGACGTGTTTGCGACGTACTGTGACGTGACATTGCATGGGGTCATTATGATCGCGCGCCATGTCAGGGCAAGCAACATTTCACTCGGCGGCAACGGGGTGATCTTTGTAGAGGAATCCTACACGAATGCACCTGGTGAGGTTGTTTTTGAGAATTCCACTACGACAGGTCTCCACCTTGCCTGGGCTCTTGCCGAGGCCGGGCAGCTGAAGCTCGATGCGGACTGTGCACAGGGCGTTGCCGTCTATGAAGACTTAGGTGATGGAATCGAATTGCCGGTGCCTTTGGCTTGGACATGGGATGCCGATTGCGATGCAGTAGGGGCTAGGGACTTTCTGGTATATTGTACCGATATGTCAAATACCGGGACGATTGGAACATTCACCTTCAGTTTCACGCCAGAGGATGGGGGAATGCCCCTTACCAATACGTTGTCGCTGCAAGTCATCAAGATCAAGGTCGAGGCCGAGGCCGACTGGCCGTCGAACAAGGTGCGCCACGTGTTTGGCCCGAAGGAACGATTCACGATAACAACGACGCCGCATGTGTCGTTGCACGCGGAGTCCAACAGCTATGTAACTGTCTCCAATGACGAGACCACGGTTATCGCCCCAGACAGAGCAGGCCCATTTTCCGTGGCCGCCTTCCTTGGCACAACCACAAATAACCTGCTGTTCAATTGCATAGCTCCGACAGAAATAAAAGGCAGTAATCCAAGAGACTTGAACAACTACGAGTTGGTACATCATGATGTACCGCAGTTTAACGTGGGCGACGTTGGTGTGGCGATGCACATTGACACATGGCTCGAACCCTTGTTTGTTTCATTTCAGAATGTCAGTATTTATGAAGGTTATGCGCCGCCGATAAATCGGAATGGATGGTATCAAGACACAAATGCCTTCTCAATTGCATGGTTGGAACATGGCGATGCAGCCGGTGCTTTCAGCAATTACGCCGAAGTGTCCTCGACGGGGAATTTGATAGATGGTGGCGATGTCGTCGCAGCTTTAATGATACCAACGAATACATACTATAATGGTTCTTATCAGTTGTCAATCCCAGCATATTGGTTCGCAAAAGACGGTTCCGTTACAAATCACATTGCGAATAATGTACAAACAATACAGGTCTATTCTAATGGTAACATGCGTGTAAGCAAAAACGGTGTGACATGGGAGCGATGTCTTGACGGTACGAGCCATAAAATTGAGGAATGAGGACGATGAAAAAACTTAGCAAGCAATTTTTCCGTGGAACACGAGCACCATTCTTTATTATTATAGGGATGTCGTTCTTCGTGTCCTGCGAATCAGGGCATTTTGATGACATCCTTATTGCCGCAGATAAAATCGGAGAATTACGAACGATCCCATACGAGGAATACTGGAGGGAACGAATAGCAGCGGATCAAGAAGATGCGCGAAACGGTTATCCCTCTAAGTTGTCCTATCCGGGGCACCGTAAATCAGGATTAATAAGCATAATGGGGCGGAAAAGGCGTATTGACATCAGCAAACTTGGCCCGAGTTCTAGGGCTTGCATTGAGAGGTGGCGGTCTGAACTGGATAGAAATTGGGACATCGGAGAACGCCGTGTAAAGGCGATAAGCAATCTTCATGAGGTTCTGCTTGAAAGGAAATCCGAGTTGACGGATGAAAAATTCGATAATCTTTGCTCAAATGTTGTAAGGCGCGCAAGGCTCTCTCCCCGAGAGGTGGAATTGCTTTTGAGAGGGAAATGACATGATGAGACAACGCATAATCGCAACATTGTTGGTATTAGCCGTTTTGGGAACGATGCTTCCTGGCGCGGACATCCCCTTTGCAGAGAGGGAGCCAGACAAGTTTCCTTCGCAATCGCTTGTGGGTTTCGCTTTGCACGAAGTTCATGGCGGATTCATACACCCTAAGCCGGGGCGGGACAACTGGACATTGTTCATTCCGCTTCTCGAGCGTGTCGCTAAGCATGGAGGAAGTGTCACCAAGGCGGAAGTGGCCTCTGTCGAGGCGAGAATCGTTTCTTGGTTTACGCTTTATGCGTTTGCCTGTGAATACGATGACGATCCCGTGAAAGCGGAGTTCGGTGGTAGGCTGGACTGTCTGCGCCGGATTGGAGAGTTCGATTTAATTAGGCAAGATACTAATACTCTGTTTCAGATTTCCGATTGGCTCTCTGGCGCAGTGCCGCTAGCAGTTGACGATGATACTAGATACAGGGAACTGACAGAGGCGATGCGCAAAGACCGCATAATCCTTTATGGGGGAAAGAATCCCTACGAGAGGAAAGGGGGACCCTGTTTCGCGGGTACGGTTACCAAAACATGGGCATGGCACTGGGAACCGGAATTTAGGGCGTGTAAGGCAAAGTTTCGTTTCCGAAAGGAATACAACCGGCGACTGGCGGAGTTTCGCAAGGAGGCGTTGGGATGTCTGCATCGTGCTATAATTGAAGGCTACAAAGACCGTACTGATGTGGAGCATAAGGCGATATGGGACGAGTTCTGCCGCCGTGCAAAAGCAACTGCGGAAGAGAAATCAGCTGCCGAAGCCCCATCCCTATAATTGTAAGGGTTACGCCATTGACGGAGGATGAGCTAAATGAAGCATTTGGAAATGATTAGGATAACATGTCAGAGTGTGGCATGCTTATGCATGGTCTGTTCCATGACCTCGTGCAGTAACGGAGATGAGGTAGGTGGAAAACGTAACTGCAACAGTAGCGATCGAGAATGCACGACTAATGTTGCGTGTGTTGTTGCAACAGTTGAGAAACCACGTGTGCTGACGCAGGAAGAACGGATCATGGCAGATTGCAAGCATCTTGTGGTTTTGAAACGAACGAAAACTGGCGAGAAGTCAACAAGGAAAATCATTAATGAATTGTGCAACGAAATATGCAGCTTACCTAGAGAGCAAGCATTGCCTTTGCTAGACCAGTTTGTTGACATGGCAATCAGTCAGCAAGTAACGGTGACTAATTATACCTTAAGGTCGGCTTGGTATGAGCAGTTGTTTTACGTTATACATGATGCCTTTTGTTCCGCTCAATATCTGCAAAAGGAATCCTATGAACGTTGGGATAAACTTTTTGGTTTTTTCGCCAAGTGTACAGACGAGATTACGTCCGTGGAAAAGACTCTGCCGTTGACCGACTCTCGGTTCTGGGGACGGAAAAATGAGGATAGGGGAATGTATCTTTTGGGTATCCGCGGTGATTTCAAGACATGGGTTCATGTTATGAGGGATTTCTATTTCCCGGAACTCAGCAAGGGGTTGACTGAAGAGCAGAAGGCCGACATACTCCGCCGCTTCGACGAACTTAAGAAGTACATGGACACACCACCAAATTTCCCCGGAGGAAGAAAGTGAACGGCGTCTTCCATCAGATATATTATCGTTGGAACACCTTTGACGGAGGATGAGATAAATGAAGCAAACGGAAGTAATTAGGGCCGCGCGCTTATGCGAGGCGTGCCTCTGCGTCGTCCTTGCGATGACCTCGTGCAGCAAAGGAAACGAAGACGCGAAGAATGTCGGCGGCGAAAATCCAACTGGGGTCGTCACTGTAGCTGAAGTACCACGAGAACTGACGAAAGTTGAGCGACTGGAGGGGGAGTGTAGGCGCTTGGTGGCTGAGGCTGGGCGAATAAAAGGGTGGACATGGTCGGTCAGTTGCGACTTGTGTAACGAAATATGCAAGTTGACAAAGGAAGAGGCACTGCCGTTGCTTGACCGATTACTTGAAATGGCAATCGAGTTTCCGGTGACGAACGCAAACAGTTCTGCAATATTGGGGAAGCATAAAGATTTGTTTGAAATAGTTCTATGTCCATTTATTGCGTCGCAAGGATTACGGGCGAATTCTTTTGAGGGATGGGACAAGGTTTTTCGTTTCTTCAAGAAATACACCGACGAGATAACGGCCGAGGAAAAGCGTATTAAGGAGCTAGACCAACCGCAGACTAACTTGTCTTATAAATATAAACATTTTAGATACCTGCAAGACCTTCAGTTGCATGTAGAGAATTTGGTGCATAATGCAAGGACGGTCTTTTCCAATACGCTTAGCCAGGGACTGACCGAAGAGCAGAAGGCTGACATTCTCCGCCGCTTCAAAGAAGTCGAGAAATACACAGTGCCGCCGCCCAATTCGCCGTATAGCAAAAAACAATAGTCGTGCGGGGCATCAAACAGGGCAAGGATGACTACGCCTTGCGGTTCCGGTAGGCGGAGGCAAGCGTTTTTGGACTGCTGAAGCCACGCTTCTCTCCCGTCCGCGTCGCATCCTTCGCGAAGGTCTTTTCGTGTAGGCACCAGTAGGTACTCGCCCGTGCGCCGGGAAGAAGCTCAAGCCCATCGTGATTTCGCCCATCACATACGAAAACCTGCGCGGCGCGTCGCATACGAACCCCTCCACCTACCAGGAGGGGACGACGTGCGCGTTCGCACCGCCCACGACAATTCCCGGCTACACTTTCGCGGGATGGGACCCCGCAGGGATCTCCGCCGACGTGACGGGCAATATGACCATCCGCGCCACATGGACGGCCAACACCTACACGCTCGTTTATCACGCCAACGGCGGTTCCGGCACGATGGATGCAACCATCTGCACATACGACCGCGACGCCCTCGTCGGCACGAACTGCTTCACGTGGGCCGATCATATCTTCCAGGGCTGGGCCACGAATGAAAACGGCGCGGTCATCCACCTCGGCAACCCCGCCGCTCCCTCACTCACCACACCCGCCACGCGCCCAGGTCTCACCTACACCTTGCGCGAAGGCACGACGCTCAAATCAATGTCCAACGGCGCCACCAAGCAGGGCGACGGCCAACCCTAGACCCCGCCCATCACGGTTAAAGGCGGCACATCTGGCTTCTACTCGATCAAGGTAACCAAGTGAACGTAACGCATCCAGATTCCGCACTGGGACAACGGGCGTCTCGCCCGTTGCAGCAGCGACCGAATCGTTACCGTTTGCGTACCGACGCCTCTCGCGCCGGCAACCGTCCGTCAATTCCAGCGCGTATCGCTGGCCGAAATCATTTGACGGCCATGAAGAACCGCGAGTATGCGGTTGGTGTCGGCTACGGTTTCGTAAATGATCCGATACGGATTGCAGATCACTTGACGGATGCGTTCGTGGTTTGCAGGAGGGTAGGCGTAACATTCAAGGGGAATGACAGAACCCATTTCCGGGAAATCGCGAAGTGAGATGACGGCATCGCGTATCTTGGCTCTCCAGCGTTGCGCATCGTCTCTGGAGAGTTCACGCGCGATTGTCCGGACGATTCCGCGAAGTTGGCTCGCCGCTGTTTTAGACCACCTGTTGGTCACGGCAGGACGCTTTTGTTGATCTCTTTTTCAAGCGAATCAAATAGCTCATCCTCGTCAACGGTATCGTCATTTGCGAAATCTTGCCGGGATTTCTCTACCAATTGGTTCAGGTATGAACGCTTCCGCATGGCCTCGATTTCGTCCCAGGTGCTTTCAAAGTCGGCGACGCTCATCATCACGCTGGTCGAACGGCCATTCTGCGTAATGACAATCGGACGATGTGTTCGCGCTGTTCGCGCGAAACAGTCGTTGAGCGTACGGCGGTATTCCGTGAAGGGGACAACATCCTCATCCAGTCGAGGGCGCTCTATCGTCTTTGACATGGTTCTCATTTCTTTCTCTCCTTCAGGGAACGGGGACATTGTACCACATTCTGTACCGTTCGACAAGTGGGCATCTTGCCCGTTGCGGTCGCGACGGAGCGTGACCCTCCCACTGGGACAACGGGCATCTTGCCCGTTGCGGTTACGCCTGACTGGGAAAGCCGCCATCTTGGCGGCGATCCCGCCGCTAGTACGTCCTTCCGCTATGGTGAAGGTTCCGAACGCGCGGCCAAACTTTTTGGAGCCACCATGGTGGGCTAAAGCGAGCGCGGAGAACGGATGAGGAAATGCCCGTGGCGGATGGAAATGATTTCCGGGATGTTCTCTTTTACGCGGTAGATGATGCGGTAGTCGCCGAGAAGAACTTGGCGAATGTCCTTACGGCCAAACTCCCTGACTACGCTGCCGGAAAGAGGGAAGCCCTCAAGGTGGGCAACAGCATCGAATACGGCATCTTCCCATTTCCACGCCGTCGGCCAGTCTCCGCTCTCCCGCGCGATGTACTCAACGCATTGCTTGCGGCGAAGTTTGCCGCGCTTGGACCAGCGAATCATAGGCCCAGTTTCCTTTTGATTCGCTCGCGCTCGGCATGCGCTTCGCGGATTTCCTCTTCCTGGGTGGTGAATTCGCCGCGATCCAGCTCGGCCTCGGCAGTCCAGAGGTCGTCCATGAGCTCAAGTGTTTCACGGATGTTGTCGAAGTCCGCCACGTCGATGATGACTTTCGAGGCGACGCCGTTTTGTGTGATGAGGAGCGGGCGCCGGGTCTTGGTGTTGCGGTTGAAGCATTCGGCCATTGTCTTGCGGAACGTGGAGAAAGTAACCACGTCATCCGCAAGTCGCATCGTTTTCATCGTTCGTTCAAGGACTGGCATGGAAAACCTCTTTTGTGGATTGAGAGAACGCCGATATTGTACCACTTGTTGTACATTTGTGTCAAGGGGCGACCATGCTGCGTTTCGCCGCGTGGCGGGCGGGGCGTTGCCGGTGCGCGGGCGGGGCGGGCGGAGGCTCGCCGGGGACGGTTCACCCCACCGTGGCGGGCTACAGCGTTTCGAGCGAGCGGGGGTCGAGGAGAAAGTCAACAAGACCGATGTAGGCGATGCCGCTGTCGTCGTAGGTTCGGGTCTGGAACGGGTCGTTGGTTATCACCACCTTTTTGAAGGAATCGCCGGTGTGGCGAAGCGAGAAGGTCTCCTGTTCCCGCTTCTCGGCGGTGGGGATGGAGTATGCGGACTGGATATATATCTGCCTCGGACCGCGATTGACGACGAAATCGATTTCGTATTGTCGTATCGTGTGCTTCCCGGCGGAGTAGTCGTGGCGTTGCACAATGCCGACGTCAATGGAATATCCACGCCGGATGAGTTCGTTGTAGATGGCGTTTTCCATGAGGTGCGTGAATTCCGGCTGGCGGAAGTTGATGCGCGCGTTCCGGAGGCCGGTATCTGTGGCGTAGTATTTCACCGGGTAGTCGAGGTGGCGGCGCCCCTTGACGTCAAAGCGCTCTGCCTTGCTGATGAGAAAGGCGTCGGCAAGGTGGTCAAGGTATTGGACGACGGTGTTTCTGCTCGCATCGATTCCGGCAACGGTTTTTGCGGCGTTGGCGAGTTTGGTCGGGTTTGTGAGCGTGGCGGTGTCGCTCATCACGATGTCGATTACCTTCTCAAGGAGCAGATCGTTCCTGACGTGGTATCTTTCCACGATGTCGCGGAGATAAATGGTTGCGTAAAGATCTTTAAGGTACGCCTCTTTTGCCGCAGGCGATTGGGCGAGGACGCAATCGGGGAGCCCCCCGTAGAGAAGATATTCTTCGATTACCTTGAAGGGGTTCCGTTCGGAAGCGCGAAGAGGCATGAACTCGGCAAAGGACAGCGGTGCAACCTGTATTACATGCCCTCTGCCTCTGAACTCCGTTGCGACGTCGGAGGCGAGCAGCCGGGAATTGGAGCCTGTCACATATACATCGACATTTTGGGTTGTTCTCAATCCATTCAGGACCCGATAGAAGTCTACAAACATCCTCTCTCGGTCGTCAGGGTGGATTCTGGAAAGGTCAATCCCTTCTGGAAGAGCCTTGCCGCAGTATTGAATCTCGTCAATGAGCACATAGTTCATCTTCCCGTCGTGAGCAAGCTTGGAGCGAATGTAGCGGTCAAGTTTGATTGGATTGACAAGATCGGCGGTTATGGGATGTTCAAGGTCGATTTCAATGATGTGGTCGGGCGGCACTCCGTTTTCCAAAAGATGGGTCTTGAATATGTTGAACAGAAGATAGCTTTTGCCACAACGCCGTATGCCGGTAAGAACCTTTACGAAGCCGTTGTGCTTAGCCTCGACGATGCGATTCAGGAGGTCATTCCTTTGGATCGTCATTTCAGATGCTCCGTTTACATGTTTATGGTTTTTTCATAAAGATGTCAGTAGTATATCATAGAACGTGTCCTTCGTCAAGGGGTGCGGCGGCGTTATTTGACAGTTTGTTGAAAACCATCATAAACATGTCAATGTCTGGGGTTGTCCCTAACCCTGCGCCTTGTCGCTCGGTTTGCCGCGCTGCGTTTCGCCGCACGGCGTGCGAGGCGTTGGTCGAAAAGGAGGCGGCATGAAAGGATTTGAAAGGATGAGAAAGATGAAGATTAACCACGGACTGCACGGACTCTGCTCGCTAACGCTCGCAGTATGGGACATGTCGGCGGTGGCCGCCACGGGTACGAGCGCGGAGTTCCGCATGGATCTTTCCGGCATGGGGCCGTGGGAGATGCGCACGGCGCGGACGAGCGAGGCGATCAGCTATTCGAGCGCATGGGCCACGAATGCGCTTGATGGCGCGAATGCCGTGGTGAAGGTGTATCCCGCGAAGCGCGAGAAGCCGAAGTACAGCGCAATCGACCTGAGCGGAGGCACGGCGGCCACGCACTATCCGATCGAATACCTCGATGAAATCCCCGGCGGCAGCTGGAGCGATGAATACAAGACCTCCAAGCTCGTACTGCGCCACATTCCCTCCGGCCAGTCTTCGGTTTCCGCGCCGGTTACCAGCGGGAGCGGTCGCGCTTGCCGTTGCTGGATGGATTGGCTCCCCGTAGGCTGTGCCGCGCGCGCCCGCCGCTAACCCCGATTACGAATTGGCAACATTTCCCAAAATTCCCGCGTGAGATTTTGCCACTCCTCGGTAGTATAGAGTAGAGGCACGATTTACCCTGTGCCTCATGAGAGAGACTGCAAGGTTCAAGAGTCGATGCCCAAATTGGGCGGGGTTGACCTAAGCCCGCGAAGAATGGTATACTTGTGCCATGAAAAACATTTTGCTGATCCTTGCGGCGTGCATGGTCTCCACGGCATTTTCAAAGACCGTGGGCCCAGCACCATTGGGCATGTCAGCCCCTGACGGCTTCAAGATCATCGTGCGGTAGCTGATGGCAACTACTTTCCAGAACGGTGTGATGTATGCGTGCTTCGCCGCGTTGGCGTTGCTTGCGTGCGTCTGCGCGTTCGTGGGGTTCCGCCAGGTCGGAAGGTGGCTTCGCGCAAGGTTGTGTCCCATTTCCCTCGTGGCGTTCGCATCGGCGGCGATCATCGCCACTTGCGAGGCGCAGAAGCGAGGGAACGAAGCGGCGAGAGCGCCGCTTCCCCGAGGTGAATACACGGTAAGCATTACGCCGCGTTCCGTCGGGGAAGCGGAACTCCTGCCGCTTCCCGGCGCCGTGACGAACGCGAAATGGCGCGCACGAGGCGCGTTCGAGGACGCATTCTACATCCGCGCGACGAACTGGTGGGCGCGGATGCCGGACGGCAGGTGGATGGACCGCCTGCGCATCCTCTCCTCC
>CACWIW010000168.1 GCA_902761035.1 uncultured bacterium
CGACCAGTTCGCCAGGGCGTATCTGCTCAACGAGAACATCATGAACGCCAGCTACAGCGTGGACGGCTGGGGCTCGTTCGAGATCACCGACATTGACGTCGGCGCTTCTGCAGTCACCGTAAAGGTGAAGCTTGTGCGCAACTTCGCGGTGATGGACGGCGCGAAGGCGGCGCCGATCAACGGGACGCTCAAGGTCTACGGCGGCGCGAACGTGACGGGGATCAACACCCAGATACAGAATTACGAGCTGAACGACAACGACCTGCATTTCCGCGACGGGGAAGAGGCGACGTTCATCATCGACAAGGGCGCCATTAAGTTCTACAAGGCGACGATTGAATAACGTCAACGTATGCGTGGCGTTTGGCGCACGGACAAAGAATTTTGGCCGTGCGCGCGTCTTTTATGGTATACTACCCGCCATGAAAAATTGTCTTTTTACCTTGGTGGCGGCGTGCCTTGCGTGCGCCGGATGCTTTGACAACCACAACCGTCCGGCAGACGTGTTCACGGTCACGTCGCTTGACGCGCTCGCCAATACGAACCGCGCCGAGATCGTGCGGCTCTTCCTGCGCGGCGCGGCGCGCCCCGTAACGGATGCCGATCTCGAGGGCCTCTCCGACTCCGTTCTCCAGCAGCTTGACCTTTCCGAGCTCAATCTTGAGAAAGTACCGGGGAAAGTGTGGGGGCTGAAAGGACTTACCTCGCTCTGGCTTGTGCGCAACAAGCTTGCGGCGATCCCGGACGAGGTCGCCCAGCTTCCCGCGCTCACCTACCTCAACCTCGACGGCAACCAAATCACGGCCGTTCCAGACTCGCTTTCTGGCGCCACTAAGCTCCGCTGGCTGCGTCTGAACGAGAACAAGCTCCGTGAGTTGCCCCCATCGCTCTCCGCGCTCAAGGACCTGCGCCGGGTCTACCTGCGCAAGAACCTGCTGACCTCCGTACCAGAGGTCGTGAAGGAGTGGTCGGAACTGGAGGATCTCGCGCTCGACGACAATGCCATTACGAGCGTGCCTGACTGGCTGGGTACGGCGCTGCCCAAACTCAAGTCGCTCTCGCTGAAGGGCTGCCCGATTTCGCGCATGCCAGACGATCTTTCCGGTCTGCGGGGTCTGACCACGCTCAGCCTGGCCAACTGTCCGCTTCCCTCGGAGGAGGTCGTGCGCGTGCGCAAGGCGCTCGGAGACAACGTTGCCATCTTGTTCTAGGGAGCGCACATGAAGAAGCCCGCCGCGTCAGCCGTTTGCCTGTTCGGGGCGCTGTGCGCGTCCAACCTGCTCGCCGCGTCGAAGGTGACGGAGGGGACGCTTGCGCTGCCCACCTATCCGTTCTCCGACCCCGACCCAGTGCCGTGCGTTGCAGAGCGGCGCTACCCGTATTTCCGCTACGACGGTTCGAGCGCAACCTCCGCCACGCAGTCGTGGACGTGCGTGACGCTTGAGAACGACCGCGTGGTGGTGACGATGCTGCCCCAGATCGGCGGCAAGGTGTGGGGTGCGCTGGACAAGGCGACGGGGCGCGAGTTCATCTACTTCAACCACGCCGTCAAGTTCCGCGACATCGCGATGCGCGGCCCCTGGTGTTCGGGCGGCATCGAGTTCAACTTCGGCATCATCGGCCACTCGCCCACCACTGCCACGCCCGTGGACTGGGCCGTGCGGCAGAACCAGGACGGCAGCGCGAGCTACTTCGCCTCCGCCACGGAGTACGTGAACGGCACGACATGGCAGGTGGAGGTGAACCTCCCTGCGGACGCCGACTACTTCCTCACGCGCACGACGTGGTTCAACGGCGCGAACCTGCCCGGCCCCTACTACCACTGGATGACGGCCGCGTATTCCGCGCGCGGGAATCCATCGCTCGCGTTCCCTGGCTCGGCCTACATCGGGCATGGCGGCGACGCGCATTCCTGGCACGTGGACTGGAAGGACCGCGACCTCTCCGTCTACGCCAACAACGCCTTCGGCCGCTCTAAGAGCTACCACGTACTCAACGGCGACAACCGCGTCTTCGCGCTGTGGTGGCCCGAGGCCGCGTTCGGGTCCTACCACTACGCGGCGGAGAAGTACGGGCGCAAAATCTGGCTGTGGGCGCTTTCGCGCGAAGGCGGCATCTGGGAAGACCTGCTAACGGACTCGGATGGACAGTACGTGGAGCTGCAGAGCGGGCGCGCGTTCAACCAGCCTAACGGCGATTCGTGGAAAACACCGTTCAAGCATCCCACGTTCGCCCCGGGTGCCACGGACATGTTCGAGGAGCGCTGGGGCGTGGTGCGCGACGCTGCCCAGCTCGTCTCCCTCACGTCAGGCTGCGCGTGCGTGGAGCGTCCGCTCCAGATGCCCGACGACTTCGACTGGACGACGGCATACGGACTCTACCTCCGCGGACAGCAGGCGCTGCGCACGCGCGACGACAAGACGGGCGAGGAGTCCCTCAGGGAATGCCTAGCGAAGGAGCCGGCCTTCGTCCCCGCGCTCAACGCGCTCGCGGGCCTTGCCGCACGGCGCGGCGGCTACGCGGAAGTGCGCGAACTCTGCGCCCGCGCGCTTGCCGTGGATACCTACGACGCCGAGGCTAACTACCTCGACGGCTTCGCCGCGCACGCGCAGGGCGCGGACGAGGAGGCGCGCGAGCGCCTGGTACTCGCTGCCTATTCGCCGCTCTACCGCGCGTCCGCCTACGTGCTGCTTGCGAAGAGCGCGCTGCGGAAGGGCGACTGGGCGGCGGCGAGTGACTACGCCATGAAGGCCACTCAGGCCGGCAGTTTCAACTTCGACGCCTGGCTCGTGCGCGTCATCGCGGCGCGTCGGCGCGGCGACGTCAAGGCAGCCCGCAGCATCCTGCGTCTTGCTCGCCAGGTGGTTCCTCTCTTCCACGGCGCGCGGTTCGAGGAGAAGCTTATCGGCGATCTCGATGAGGACATATTCAAGTTCCTTGTGCGCAACGAGTTTCCTGACCAGACCTACATCGGCCTTGCCGACTGGTATGAGGACGCAGGCCTTCTCGACGAGGCGCGCGAGCTCTACGGCCTCGCGCCGAAGAGCATCGTCGCGCGCGTTCGCCTTGCCTACCTCGAACGCAACGCAGGGAAACACGCCGCCGCCGCGCGCGCGCTGGAGGAGGCGTCCAAGCTCTCCGTGCGCTTCGCGTTTCCGTTCCGGCACTCCACGCGCGCCGCGCTTGCATGGGCTGCGGAGTCCGGCGCATCCTGGAAATTCCGCTACCTGCTCGCCGTGCAGCGCGCCGCTCAGGGAGGCTCGGCGCAGGAGGTGGACGCTCTCCTCTCCCGTTGCGACGACGCGGACGACGCCGTACTGTTCCATTTCCGCGCCATGCGGCGCAAGGGAGCGGAACGCCGCGTTGACCTTCGGCGCGCGGCGGAGCTTGAGGACGGATGGCGCATCGGCCGCGACCTCGCGCGGTCGTATGCCGACGAGAAAAACTGGGAAGAGGCTGCGCGCACGGCGGAATCCTACCTTGCGCGCCATCCGGGCAACAGCCCCCTCGGCATGCTCTACGTGAAGTCGCTCTGCGGACTGAAGCGCTTCGACGACGCCGTGAAGTTTCTGGAGGGAATGCGCGTGCTGCCGAGCGAGAACAGCAATGACGCGCATGCTCTTTGGCAGGAGGCGTGGGCGGGCGTTGCGCGTCAGGCACTTTCCGTCGGTGACGCCGCGAAGGCCGATGCCGCGCTCATGCGGCGCGCGGAGTACCCGGAGAACCTAGGCCGCGGCAAGCCGTACCCGAAGGACGAGTGACGCGGCATGAAGCCGAACGAGAGGCTTAGGGATCTGGCGGACGCCCCGCTGGGGCGTCTAGTCATGCGCTTCTCGTGGCCGGCGCTCGTCTCGATGACGCTGAGCGCGCTCTACTCGATCGTTGACCGCATCTACATCGGGCAGGGGTGCGGACAGGACGCGATGGCGGGGCTCACGCTCGTCTTTCCCGTGATGATGATATTTGGCGCGTTCGGCGTGTTCGTGGGGGCGGGGCATGCGGCCGTGCTCTCCATCAAGCTTGGCGAGGGCGACCGCACTGCGTGCGAGAAGATCCTTGGCGAACTGATTGCGCTGAAGCTCCTCTTCTTCTTCATCCTGCCGCCGCTCGTATTCACTTTCATCGATCCGATCCTGCGCTTGTCGGGCGGTGCGTCCGTGACGGCAGGTGCCTTCGAGATGGCGAAGACGTACCTGCGCCTCGTCGTATTCTCGCATCTTTTTGCCCATATCGCCTTTGGCCTTTCCGCCACGATGCGCAGCGAGGGGGCGGTGGTGCAGTCGATGATGTGCATGGTGGTCGGGTTCGGAGTGAACATTGTGCTTGATCCGATTTTAATCTTCGCCTTCGACATGGGCGTGGCGGGTGCGGCGTGGGCCACGAACATCGCGATGGCGTGTTCGTGTGCGTGGGCTCTCTGGCATTACAGGCCGGGCCACAGCGCCGTGCGCCTGCGGTGGAGGCGAATCGGACTCTACCGCGCCTACCTAGCGAAGGCGTGCGGGATAGGCCTTTCGCCGGCGCTCCAGCAGCTGGCGGGTAGTCTCGTGAACGTGTCGCTCCAGCTCGCGTTCGCGTATTGGGCGGCGGACGAGGCGTCCGCCACCGCGCAGGTTGCATCGCTCGGCATCTTCCAGATGGTGACGATGTTCTTCGTCATGCCGCTCATGGGCGTGCAGCAGGGCATTGCGCCGGTGATGGGCTACAACTGGGGCGCGCGGAACTTCCGCCGTGTGCGAGAGGCTCTGTTCCTCGGGCTGTGGACGTCCACGGTAGTCGTGACGCTCGCGGCTGCCGTGGAGGTGTTCGCCCCCGTGCCGATTGTGAGGCTGTTTACGGACGGAGCTGACGCGGAGTTCGTCCGTCTTGCCGCAGGGGACCTGCGCGTCTCGAACTGCATGCTTTGGTGCATCGGCCTGAACGTTGTGGCGTCCACGTACTTCCAGTCCGTAGGTCGGCCCCGCACCGCCATTCTCCTTTCGTTGCTGCGCCAGGTCGTCTGCCTCATCCCGTGCATCTGGCTGTTGCCGTACCTTGCGCGCCTCACGGGCATTTGCGCGCCGGCTACGGCGATCTGGCTCTCAATGCCGATATCGGACGTGCTGGCGTGTCTTGCGACCGTTCCGCCGTTCCTTGCCCACGCGCGTTTCCTCGCGCGCGTAGGCCGTTCACGAAGGGGGAAGAATTTGGTATACTAGCCGCATGGAACAAATAGCGAAAAGGTGAGAGGCCGATGGAAGTATCCACAGGGCAGATCGTCTCCGTCACGGAGGCAAACCAGAACTTCTCGTCCGTCGCGCGCAAGGTGGACGCGCGGGGGCGTGTGCTCATATTCCGCAACAACCGTCCGGCATACGTGATGTACGGCGTCGAGTCGTGTCCGCTCGACCTCACGGACGACGAGCGCGTGGACGTGGCGGTGCGTCGCGTGCTGAAGCGCCACCGCGCCGCCTTGGAGGGACTTTCGTCATGACGCGTCTTACGAAAGACAAGGTGCTTGCGCTGCAGAAAGCGGTGGCGAAGCGCACCGGGGTGGAGTCGCCGTCGCCGGACGCCGCCGCGCTCGATGCCGCGCTCGCGGCGCCGTTCGCGCGCGGCGCGGACGGCGCGGACGTTTTCCCGACGCGCGAGGAGAAGGCGGCGAAGCTCGGGCACGAGCTCGCGGCGAAGCGCGTGTTCGGCGCGGACGGTGCGCGCATGGCGATGGCTGCGATGCTTGTTTTTCTTGAGGCAAACGGGCTTTCCGTGGACGCTCCGTCCGATGAAGTGGTCGTGGCGGCGCGCGCTCTCGCGAACCGCCGCCTGCGCTACGACGACCTGCTCGCGTGGGTCTGCCGGCACTCGGCTTGAGGCGCGTCGCGAAAGGAAAATAATTTCATTATTTGGGGATTGACTACGCGGCGGATTTTCGGTATCATAATGCCGTTTCACCGATTTCAGAAATCAATAAGGAGCAACAAAAATGAACCGTATCATGAAGTGTGGTCTGTTTGCAGGCGCGCTCGCCGCGCTGGCCGCCCAGCCTGTCCTCGCGCAGGAACAGGAACGTGAGTATGCCGGTGCGCCGGATCCTAAGAGCTATGGCTACACCGTTTTGATGATTGGCCTTGCAACGCCGGTCTCCCTGCCGTGGGACTTCGACTGGGACGTGTTTGGCCTGAACGCCAACTTTGCGTACAGCGACTGCAACAAGATGTACGGCATTGAGGCCGCGGGCGTGGGCGATACTGCGCGCCTCGACATGATCGGTCTTCAGGCGGCGCTTGGCTTCTGCTACGCGAACCGCGACGCGATTGGTGCGCAGGTGGCGGCTGTCACGCTGTGCAACCGCACGGCCTATGGTATCACGGTGGATGCGTTCAGCATGAACCGTGACTTCCTCGGTGTTCGCGTTGACGGTCTCATGTCGATGACCGACCGCTCTCTCTACGGCCTCTCCATCGCGGGTCTCGGCAGCGGAGTGCGCGAGGACATGTGGGGTTGGCAGGTCGCGCTCGGCGCGAACTTCGCCCGCCGCGTGCATGGCTTCCAGACGGTCGGCATCTGCAACATGACGGATGAGCTTCGCGGTGCGCAGATCGGCATCGTCAACTACGCGGCCACCTGCTCGGCCGGTTTCCAGATCGGTCTCGTGAACCTCATCATGGACAACCAGGTTCCCTTCCTCCCGATCTTCAACTGCTACTTCCCGTTCGGCGATTGATCGGCACGGGGCCTTGGTCGCAGCATTGCGACTGTAGTTCAACTGGATAACAAAGCAACAGAGCAGAGGTTGTGAGCGCGAAAGCGCAATCCAACCTCTGCTTTTGCATTTTTAGGCGAAGACGCAATTAACCACGTGCCGAGCGGCGATAACATAAGTACGCTCGTATTTTCCGCTTGCCGATGCGGGAACTATTTGATACACTCACACCTTAACAGGAGTTTCAGAAGTATGGTAATGAAAAAATGCTTGTTAAAAGCGGCCTTAGTCCGCAATGTATTCGCCGTCATCGGAAAGATGTGCTTTTGTGTGGCCGTGGCAGTCCCATTGACGGCGTCGGCCATGCCGACAAACGAGGAGATCAAAGATGTTCAGCCAGTGGTGAACGAACTCATGGCGGAACACGAGAATGCATACAGGGCTAGGAAGAAGTCGGCAAAGGATGTCGGCGACGTGGCTTTCAGCCTTGTAGGGGAAGCCGAAGGGGATGCGGCCAAGTATTTACTTTTCAAATACGCCGTCAACTACTATTCAATCGCGAAGGACTTCGACAAAGCCGCAGATGCGCTGGAGACAATGCAATCGCAGATCAAGGTTCTGCCAGCGTCGGAAGTGCAGGCACTTGCATCCATGGCGCTGAACCGTGCCGGAAAGGGAGAGGCGCAGCGTATTAGGGCCATGCTCCGCAAGGCATCGGCACGTGTGAGCGCGGAGAAGGAAATCAAATTCTTCACGGCAGTCCTGCGCAAGAACCGTTCCGATAATACAGCCCTGAGCGGTCTTGCCAACGCATACGTCAAGGCGGACGATTGGCCGAGGGCGCTCAAGGTATTCGCGAAGATGGGGGTAAAGGCTGCGGTGTTTGAACTCGGTAGGGACGATGCCGGCGATTACAATGCGTTGAAGGCTGCGGACTACTGGTGGGGCTTCACGGCGAAGGACACAGAGCCCTATAAGATACATGCGGCGGCGCTCTACCGTAAGGCAACGGACGAAGGTCTGGTGAAGGGCCTGTTAAAGACGCGCGCCGAGAAGCGCATAGCGGAGGCGGAGGCCATTGGACGTCCTGCCGTTTCCTCGTCTGCGGCACCCCCTGCGGTGGCGGCCTTGCCAAGGATGTCGGCTGCCAAGGGCCTTTATTGCGTGATTGAGCTTTCCAGCGGCCCGAAAGCCTACAGATATCCTGTCACATACCTCAATTCCGAACCGAAGGGCGGGTGGTCAAATGAATACAAGACGCAGAAGCTTGTTCTGCGCCGTATCGAGCCGGGAACTTTCATCATGGGTAAAGACCAGAATGATGAATCGCATCGCGTCACGTTCACCAATCCGTTCTACATCGGGGTGTTCGAGGTTACGCAGAAACAGTACGAACTTGTAACCGGCGACAATCCGTCAAAGTATCTTGGCAACATGCGCCCAGTCGAGAACATTTCATGGGAAACGCTGCGTGGCAAGGCCGAGAAACACGACTGGCCCAAGGTAAAGACTGTTGCGCCGGACACTTTCATCGGACTCATCCGCGCGAGGACGAGGTTGGACGGATTCGACCTTCCTTCGCAGGCGCAGTGGGAGTACGCCTGCCGAGCGGGGACTAAGACAGACAGATACGATGGCTCGAATATCCCTAGGGGCAAAGATCATTGGAGCGACTCTTCACTCCGCCGTATATGGCATCTTGGAAGATGCGTAGTGAATCAAAAGGAACATGGTTCTGAACCCGATTGGGTGTTTAAGTGGAAACACAAGTCGGATGGCAGGGGCGGGTATGACCGCCACACAACTAAGGTGGGAATGTACGCGCCAAATCCATGGGGGCTGTACGACATGTATGGGAATGTCAGGGAACTATGCCTTTCGCGCCGGTATGATTCCTGGGGCACGGATCCAGTCGGAAATAATGACGGGGATGGTAAGCGGGCGGTATGCGGCGGTAGTTGGAATACTGGGGCAGTTGCTTGTTCTTCAATAGGCCATTATTTCACGCCGCCTAGTGAAAGATCAGGCGGTTTCCGTCTTGCGCTCCAGCTGAAGTAGCGCGGCATGGAGTTGCGGAAAGTTAGGACGGCGATTTCGACTGACTTGCAAACCACAAAGGAATGTGGTAAACTACTCCGCAACCGAAGGAAAAGGCAAGCTTTCGGTAGGTTTGAGATGTTTCTGACCGACGCAATTTGGCGTCAAGTTGGCAATGAACGTCAAAAACCTTGAAAATATTGCGACTGTAGCTCAACTGGATAGAGCGTTGGCCTCCGAAGCCGAAGGTTGCTGGTTCGATCCCAGTCAGTCGCACCAATACACGCCCCCCGAAGTCAAATGTTTCGTGGTTTCGCTTTTCCCTGTTGATTTCCCCGCATGGTTTGGTATAATTTCCGCGCTTTTGACCAGCTCCGCGTGGAGTATGGGATTCAGGCTGTTCGGCGCGCTCGGCGAGCGCGCCCTACCAAGGTTCACACACTTAAAAGGTGGTCAATTAAATGGCAAGAACCGTATCCTCGAGGACGGAAGATGCACGGACGGCGCGCCAGCGGGCGACGCCGCTCGCCGATGCGCTTGATGCGCAGCGGATCAACCGCCTCGCGCACTTCGACGTGCCCGCCCACAAGAGCGGGCGCGGAAACCCCGAGCTCACCGAGTACCTCGGCAAGCGGGCGATGGCGATGGACGTCAACTCCATGAAGCCGCTCGACAACCTCGGGCACCCTGTCTCGGTGATCCGCGACGCGCAGCGTCTCGCGGCGGAGGCGTTCGGCGCGGACGACGCGTTCTTCATGGTGAACGGCACAACGTCCGCCGTGCAGGCGATGATCATGGCCACGTGTACGGCGGGTGACGAGATCATCCTTCCCCGCAACGTCCACCGCAGCGCCATCAACGCGCTCGTGGTGTGTGGCGCGATTCCCGTGTACGTGAACCCCGGCACGGACAAGCGCCTCGGCATCCCGCTCGGGATGCGCGTGGAGGACGTGGCGAAGGCAATCGCGGAACATCCCTCCGCGAAGGCCGTGCTCGTGAACAACCCCACCTACTACGGCATCTGCTCGAACCTCGTCGAGATAGTGAAACTCGCCCACGCGGCGGGGATGCGCGTCCTCGCGGACGAGGCGCACGGCACGCACTTCTACTTCCACGAGGAGCTGCCCATCTCCGCGATGGCGGCCGGCTGCGACATGGCTGCCGCATCCATCCACAAGACCGGCGGCTCTCTCACGCAGAGTTCCGTACTGCTCACGCGGCGTCCCGTGAACCCCGACTACGTCCGCCAGGTGATTACGCTCACGCAGTCCACCTCGGCCTCCTACCTGCTTCTTTCCTCGCTCGACATCGCGCGCAAGAACCTCTTCTTCCGCGGGCGCGACATGTATCAGAAGACGATGGACTTCGCCGACTACGCGCGCGAGGAGATCAACGAGCTCGGCGGTTACTACGCCTTCGGTCCGGAAATCATCGACGGAGACGCCGTGTTTGCGTTCGACCGCACGAAGCTTTCCGTCCACACCCGCGACATCGGCCTCGCCGGCATTGAGGTGTACGACCATCTCCGCGACGACTACGGCATCCAGATCGAGTTCGGCGACGTCGGCAACCTCCTCGCGATCCTCTCGGCGGGCGACCGCATGATG
>CACWIW010000169.1 GCA_902761035.1 uncultured bacterium
GTGGCGAACCTCATCACGGCGGCGGGCGCGGACCGCGTGCTCACGCTCGACCTGCACGCGAACCAGATCCAGGGCTTCTTCAACATCCCGCTCGACCAGTTGCACGCCGAGCCGGTGATCCTCAAGTACATCCGCGACATGCATCTCCCGAAGCCGATCGTGGTGGCCCCCGATACGGGCGGCGCCAAGACGGCCTACGGCTATAGCCGCAAACTCGGCACTGGCCTTGCCATCGTCGCCAAGCAGCGCACTGGCGGCGACACCGTGGACGCGTTCAGCGTGGTGGGTGACGTGAAGGACTGCGACGTGGTCATGATTGACGACATGACCGCCACGGGCGGCACGCTCAGCGCGGCCGCGAAGATGTGCCGCGACAATGGCGCGAAGAGCGTGCATGCGTTCGTAAGCCACTTCCCGCTCACGGCAAAGGGAGTGGAGCGCCTCATGGGCGAGGCCCAGCTCGACGAGCTCGTGGTGACGGACACGATTCCGCTCCGCGAGGGATTCGACCCGTCGAAGCTGCCGTTCAAGCTCACCGTGCTCAGCGTGGCCCCGCTGATCGGTGAGGCCATCAAGCGCATCCACGGCAACGAGAGCGTCAACGACCTATTCAACCACGAGTGACTTGCGCGCCGGCGCGTCCGGTGGTATACTATTCAGCCAATTTCCCAATGAAAGGAAACAAAAGAACCATGAAGAAAGTCAGCTACAAGGAGCTCGGCCTCGTCAACACGAAGAAGATGTTCGCGAAGGCCGTCAAGGGCGGTTACGCCATCCCGGCGTTTAACTTCAATACGATGGAGCAGATGCAGGCAATCGTGCAGGCTGCCGTCGAGACGAAGTCCCCGGTGATCATGCAGGTCTCGAAGGGTGCGCGCAAGTACGCGAACCCCACGATCCTCCGCTACATGGCGCAGGGCGCCGTCGAGTACGCCAAGGAACTCGGCTGCAAGAACCCGCAGATCGTGCTCCACCTCGACCACGGCGACAGCTTCGAGACGTGCAAGAGCTGCATCGACATGGGCTTCTCGAGCGTGATGATCGACGGTTCGTCGCTTCCGTTCGCGGAGAACATCAAGCTGACGAAGAAGGTCGTCGCGTACGCGCACAAGTACGACGTGACGGTCGAGGCCGAACTGGGCGTGCTCGCCGGCGTCGAGGACGAGGTGGCCGCCGAGGAGAGCCACTACACGAAGCCCGAGGAAGTGATCGAGTTCGCCACGAAGACCGGCTGCGACTCGCTCGCCATCTCGATCGGCACCTCGCATGGCGCCTACAAGTTCAAGCCCGAGCAGTGTACGCGCGACCCCAAGACGGGCCTTCTCATCCCGCCGCCGCTCGCGTTTGACGTGCTGAAGGCAATCGAGAAGAAGCTCCCCGGTTTCCCGATCGTCCTCCACGGTTCGTCCAGCGTCCCGCAGGAGTACGTGAAGATCATCAACGAGAACGGCGGCAAGCTGCCTGACGCGGTGGGCATCCCCGAGGCGCAGCTCCGCAAGGCGGCGAAGAGCGCGGTGTGCAAGATCAACATCGATTCCGACTCCCGTCTCGCGATGACCGCGGCCGTGCGCCAGTACTTCGCGCAGAACCCCGGCCACTTCGACCCGCGCCAGTACCTCGGTCCGGCGCGCGAGGAGATGAAGAAGCTCTACATCCACAAGATCGTGAAGGTGCTCGGCTCGAACGACAAGCTCTGAGCTTAGTCATCACTCAAAAATAACTTGAACACTCAATCGAGCATTGTTCACAAATCTTCATTGCCAACATTGTTCACAAATCACAAATATCAATTGCAGAGTGGAGGAGTCACCTCCTATTTGTATTGGTGGCAATGGTGACATTTGTGAACAATTGAGATTTGTGAACAATCGCAATTGTGCCTACAAGTGTGCAAGTTATTGTTGAGCAACCGTCGATGAACCCGCACGTCTGGAGATCTCCAACGTGCGAGAGAAACGCGAAGCCGCGTCCTCCCAGACATCCGCAAGGACGCGGACCGCAAACAGCCTCTCCACCACATGCCGTCCAATAGGCAGGTGCGGAGGGGCAGCATGTTTCTTTGATGGCGAGCGGTCCCGTCTTCGCTTTCGCGAAGGCCCAGTTCAGCACTTGGCGGGTCTGCTCGTCCGAGAGGGCGTAGTCAGCGATGCCCTTACCGCGTCCGACGGGCACGAGGAAGAACAAGTCGAGCTTGGATGCGCCGAGTTCCACGGCTCGGTCGTAGAGAGCGTCAAGTTTGTCCGCATTGAGCGTGGAGACGGTTACGTTCACCTGGAAGGGCATCTTGATCGCGTGTGCGATGCGCATCGCGCGCGTTACGCTGTCGTAGGCACCGGGTACGCCGCGAAACGCGTCGTGCGAGGCGGCGTCGGGCCCGTCGAGCGAGAACGAGCACGCCATCACGCCTGACTCCTTGAGCGCGGTGAGGCGCTCTTCGGTAACGAGCATACCGCACGGGGCCATCACGCTGCGCAGGTGGTGGGACGTGGCGTAGGAGACGAGGTCAAGGATGTCGGGACGCAACATCGGTTCTCCACCCGTCCAGATGATCATCGTCCGGTCAAGGGAGTCGATCACGCGGCGGCACTCGTCCGTCGTGAGTTCGTGTTCGTAGCGGACGTTCGCGGCACCGGCACGGCAGTGCTTGCAGGCGAGCGGACAGCGGCGCGTCACTTCCCAGGCGAGGACACGCGGCATTTGGAAGGGGACGCTCATGTGTAGGTCGTCGGGCCTTTGTCGGGTCCGAACGGCGAGAGATCGCGGAGGTTCTTGATGATGGGCGGGAGCTTCTCCAGGATATAGTCGACTTCCTCCATCGTGTTGTAGCGCGAGAGGGAGAAGCGGATGGAACCGTGGACGGCGATGAAGGGCACGCCCATCGCGCGGATCACGTGCGAGGGATCGAGCGAGCCGGAAGCGCACGCCGAGCCGGTGGAGATGCAGATTCCCTCGTCCGAGAGGTGGTAGGCGATCGCCTCGCCCTCGATGTACTCGAAGCTGACGTTGAGCGTGTTCGGCAGGCGGTGGTCGAGGTCGCCGTTCACGCGCACGTTCGGGCAAGTGGCGAGAATGCCGGCCTGGAGTTTGTCGCGCATCGCCGTGAGCTGCCGGGCCTCGGTCTCGTAGTTCTTCATGGCGAGCTCGCAGGCCTTCGCGAGGCCGACGATGTAGGGCACGTTCTCGGTGCCGGCGCGGCGTCCGTTTTCCTGGTGTCCGCCAAGCATGAAGGGCTTGAGCTTAGTGCCGCGACGGATGAAGAGCGCGCCGACGCCCTTTGGCGCGTGGAACTTGTGTCCGCTCACGGCGAGGAGATCCGCCGGGACCTGCTGCATGTCGATCGGCACCTTGCCGGCCACCTGCACGGCGTCCGTGTGGAAGGTCGCACCAAACTCCTTGGCTATTTCGGCGGCTTCGCGCACGGGGAAGATCGTACCGGTTTCGTTGTTGGCCCACATTATGGAGACGAGGGCGTTCTTCGTGTTTTTCAATTCGGCGCTGAGCTGGTCGAGGTCGAACTGGCCGACGTGGTTGACGGGCAGTTCCACCACGGTGTGTCCAAGCGCCTTGAGGCGGCGCGAGGGCTGGAGCACGGCGGGGTGTTCCACGGCGGTGGTGACCATCTTCATGTCCTTGCCGAACCAATCGGCCGTGCCGCGGATGGCGGTGTTGTCCGACTCCGTGGCGCACGAGGTGAAGAAGACCTCGTCCGGAGAGCAGTTGAAGAATGCTGCCACCTGTTCGCGCGCCTGCGCGACGTACTTGGCGACTTGTCCGCCAAAGGCGTGCATCGACGATGGATTGCCGTAGAGGTCGCCGAAGAAGGGCATCATCGCCTCTCGCACCTCGGGCGCGACCTGCGTGGTGGCGTTGTTGTCGAAATAGACGGTTTTGTTCATGGTACCTGTTACCTCAGGGCGCATATTCTACCATATCTACTGACTTCTGGCACGCTGGTGATGTATTTTTCGGGCGGGAAGCGGAATACGCGAAAATCTGATATAATACTAACTCCGCTTTTCAGAAAGGAATATAGATGTACAAGGAAAAGTTCAACCTGACGGGCCGGACGGCGTTCGTCACAGGAAGTGCCCGCGGCATTGGGCGCGCAATCGCGGCTGCGTACGCCGAATTCGGTGCGCGCGTGATCGTACACGGCGCGAAGCCGAGCGTTAGGCTGGAGGAGAGCCTCGCGGACGTTCGCTTGCTTAACCCAGCATGCGACGTGGTGACAGGCGATCTAGGCGACCCTGCTGCCGTTGAGGCGATGTTCGCGCGGCTGCGGGAACTTGACGCGCTGCCGGACATCCTCGTGGCAAACGCATCAATCCAGATGAACATCCCCTGGTCGGAATTCGACGCGGCCGAGGCGCACCACGAGATGGAGGTGAACTTCCACGCCACTCTTCGGATGTTCCAGCTCGCGTACCCGAAGATGAAGGCGCAGGGGTGGGGACGCCTCATCGCGGTTGGCAGCGTGCAGGAGCCGCGGCCGCATCCGCAGATGTGCGCATACGCCGCCTCCAAGGCCGCTCAGGAGAACCTCGTGCGGAACGTTGCGCGCCAGGTCGCGAGCGAGGGCATCACAGTGAACAACCTCTGTCCGGGCGTGTTCGCGACCGACCGAAACGCGGCTGCGCTCAACAACCCCGTCTACGCGGAGCGGGTGAAGGCCGCGATCCCCATGCACGACTATGCCCAACCCGAGGACGCCGCCGGCGCTGCGTTGCTGCTCGCCTCCGACGCGGGACGCTACATCACCGGTTCGACTATCCTCGTTGACGGCGGACTGCGTCTCCCTGGTTGATCGAAATACTCCTCGGCTGATTTTCGTCTTGCGGGCAGCGGTGTGATTATGGTATTATACTAACAATTCAACTGGACAAGGATTAGCCTTCAAAGGTTTGAACGAGGATAAAACCATGGAAAAAGTTATTTGCAGCATCCGTAGAGGATTGGTGGCGGCTTTTGTGGTCGCGGCGAGCGCGTCGCTTCCGCTGTTTGCCGATACTTGGTTTGACGCGGGGATCCCGTCGTATACGTCGTGGCCCGACGACGACAGCGCATACGAGGTGCCGGGCGTGGGCGTGTGGACGAACACTGCCAGCGCTGAACTTGGCAGTTCTGCGGGGCAGTCGTGGCTGTCAGTCTTCGCCGAAGAGGTCACTCCGCTCCTGTTCACGCCGCTGCAGACGCGGTCGGTCGTGACTGACGAGCCGACGATGGTGTTCAACGTGAAGTTCACCGAGGGCACGTCCCCGCTCGTCGCTGACCAGACGATCAAGGGTTCCGTGACCGTCGTCGAGAAGGGCGAGGGCTCCGTTTACATGGGCATCATGAAGGACCCGGACGGCGCGACCAATATTTGGCGCGAGCTTTCCGGCGCTACGCCCGACCTCGCCAACGCGGTTGAACTGAGGGTGTCCCTGCGCAACTACAACGGCGAGCGGCAGGTGAAGTACGCGGTCGGCAACACGGTTCTCACATCTTCGTACGGCGAATGGGCGCCCACGGCCTACACCGGCTCCTCAGACGACGTGACGTCCGCCGGCATGGTGGGCAACGGCGACCTCTTCAACCTCGCGGCGGAGACGACCGTTGTTCGGGTCAAGTCCCCGCTCACGATTCCCGACATCGACGGCATGAGCGTCGTCTCGGTCAAGGTGGACGGTGTGGAGGTGTCGCCCGAAGCAAATGGCACGTACCTCGTGCCCGAAGGCGCATACGTGGCCGTCACGTTCGCGCCGGACGAGGGCAAGTATCTCGACTTCCGCACGATGGTGTTCCAGATGGGCGACAGCGCGATGACGCTGCCCGTGGCGGGCAGGCCGTCTGTCGTCCCGCCCTCCAGCTTCCTCTTCATCAACGAGGTCATGGCCTCGAACGGCGAGACGGCCGCGACGGTGAATGGCGGCGCGGAGCTCGACTGGGTTGAGCTGCGCAACGACAACGACGACGACATCGACGTGACGGGCTGGTACATGTACGACGACGCCACGAAGCCGACGAAGTGGGTGCAGATCGAGGGATCGTGCGTCGTGCCCGGGCACGGCTACAAGCTCGTGTGGTGCGACAAGAGCTACACCAACTGGGCGGCGGGCGAGGCCCACGCCAAGTTCGGCGTCGGCAAGAGCGACAGCACGGTCGTCCTCGCCAGCTCCAACAGCGTGGACGCGATCGTCGCGACGCTGGCCCTGCCGCCGCAGATGAAGGACGTCTCGTACGGACGCGGCAACCGCGAGAAGACGATCCTCGGCAAGCTCGATGCCGCGCAGTGGCGCGTCGGCAGCGGCGAATGGCAGGCGGCGTCCGGCCCGGTCGGCATGCCGGGCTCGGCGACGGGCGGCTTCACGGTGACGTCCTACCAGTTGAACAAGGACGCCTGCGCGAACATCCCTGCCGTCGAGGGCGCGCTCGCGAGCGGAAGGTACAGCCCGAGGACAACCCTTGCCGGCGTACAGACGGTCGCCTACAAGAACGCGTCCGCCACGATTTCGTCCGAGTTCAGCTCGAACTACAGATCCGTTTCAGAGGTCGGCATGGCCGACAACGGCACCTACTACGCGATCCTCGTCGAGGGCGTGGTCGACATCCCGCGCGCCGGCAGCTGGACGTTCAGCGTCGGCTCGGATGACGGTTTCTCGCTCGAGGCGTGGAACGAAAAGTACCACTTCCAGTCCGAGTACACGGGCGCGCGCGGCTACGGACAGACCCCGGCCATCTTCCGCGTCCAGGAGCCGGGCGCGTACAACGTGAGACTCCTCTACTTCCAGGCGACGGGCGGCGCGGCGCTTGACTTCTGCGTGAAGGAGGGCGAGTTCGAGGACTACGAGAACTTTACGCTCGACGGATTCAGTCTTGTCGGCACGGCCGCGAGCGGCGTCACCCACGTCGGCGCGTGGGCGGGACACGTCTCGACCGACGTCTCCGCCGCCATGCTCAACGTCACAAACGCGCTTGAATGGAAGGCGACGTTCGCGCTCGACGCGGCGCCGGCTTCGGACGACGCCTTCAGGCTGAAGGTGCGCTACGCCGACGGCTTCACGGCGAAGGTCAACGGCACGGTCGTCACGAACGCCTTGGTCGAAGAGGCGCGTGCGCTTGCGGACGCGCTGACGCCCGTCGTGGTCCCAATCCCGTCGGGACTTCTCAACGTTGGCGACAACCTCCTCGAGATCACCGCCGTCAACGACGCCGCGAGCGATCCGGACTTCCTGCTCTCGGCCGAGGTCTCGGTCACGAAGTCTGCCGAGGAGCTCGTGTTCTTCCGCGAGCCCACGCCGGGCACGAAGAACACCTCGGCCGGCTACGGCCCCGCGTCCCCGAAGGTGTCGTTCAGCGTGCCGCACGGCTACAAGACGGAGGCGTTCGACCTGACGCTCTCCTGCACGGACGACCCCACAGCGGCGATCTACTACACGCTCGACGGCACGTCGCCCACCACGTCCTCCACGCCCTACACGGGTCCGATCCACATCGCGTCCACCACGTGCATCCGCGCGGCGGTTCCGCAGGAGGGGAGCGTGATCCAGCAGGACGCCGCGGCGACGTACCTCTTCCTCGACGACATCCTCCAGCAGACGAGCGGTGTCGTCCCGGCGGGCTTCCCCTCGACCACGATCAACAGCCAGGTCATGCGCTACGGCATGAACCAGAGCGTCGTGAACGGTGCAGACCGCGACCGGTTGCTCCGCGGCTTCACGAACTCCGTCTCCACTATCTCGCTCGTCATCGATCCGCACAACCTCTTCGATCCCGTCGAGGGCATCTACGTGAACGCCAAGGCGTGCGACGGACGCGAATGGGAGCGCACCACGATGGTGGAGCAGATCGACCCGACGAACGACGCCAACGGCTTCTCCACGGCGGGCGGCATCCGCATCCGCGGTGCGTTCAGCCGCAACCCGCAGTACCCGAAGCACTCGCTCCGTCTCTTCTTCCGCAACGACTACGGCGACGGGCCGCTCGAGTTCCCGCTCTTCGGCGACGAGGGCGCGGGCAAGTTCAAGAAGGTCGACCTGCGCACGTCGCAGAACTACGCCTGGGCGAACGGAACCGGCGCCACCTACAAGAAGGACACCTTCATCCACGAGGTGTTCGCGCGCGACACGCAGCGCGACATGGGCGAGCTCTACACGCGGAGCCGCTACTACAACCTGTTCATCAACGGACACTACTGGGGCCTCTACCAGACGCAGGAGCGCGGCGACGAGGACTACGCCGAGACGTACAACGGCGGCGACGCCGACCTCTACGACGTCATCAAGACCTCGCAGCCCGGCTATGTGACCGGCGCATCCGAGGGCACGATCGACGCCTGGGAGGCGCTCTGGAACATGGCGGTGAACGAGGGCTTCTCCGGCGCGTACTCGAACAACTACCGCAAGGCGATGGGACAGAACCCGGACGGCTCGCGCAATCCCGAGTATCCGGTGTACCTCAACCCGACCAACCTGATGGACTACGTCATCAACTTCCACTACATGGTTGACTACGACTCGCCCGCCGCCGCGAGCATGGCGAACAACCTCTACGCCGTGCGCGACCGCGACGACAACGACGACGGACTCAAGTCCCAGGGCTTCTACTTCCTGCGCCACGACGCAGAGCACACCATGGGCAAACACGCCAATTCTGAGGCCAAGGACGATCCGACGTTGTACGGCACCGAGGCGACCCACGCCAACTTCAAGAAGCTGAACGCATTCAACCCTGGGGAACTCCACTACAAGCTCTGCGCCAACCCGGAATATAAGATGGCGTTTGCGGACAGGTTCTACAAGCACTGCCTCGCGCAGGGCGGCGCGCTCACCGTCCCCGAGGCGACCAGGCGCTTCCAGAGCCGCATGGCGGAGATCGACGACGTGATCGTGTGCGAGTCCGCGCGCTGGGCGACGGACAGTCAGACGCGCCAGACGTGGCTGAGCGCCTGCGGCGACTGCTTCACCTTCATCACAAACCGCATGCCGTACATGCTCTCGCAGTACCGCAACCGCGGCTGGTACCCGTCCATCGACGCGGGTGTCGTGCTCAACGGCGCAGGCGCGACGATCGTTGACGGCATGGTCGTTGCGTCGACCGACAAGATCTACCTCTCCGGCGCCGGCACCGTTTACTATACGCTCGATGGCAGCGATCCGCGCGTCGAGGGCGATGCGGTCGCCGGGGGTGCAGTCCAGTATTCCGGCGCCTCGCCCGCGCCAATCGACGTTGCGGTCATCGCGAAGGGCGATGTCTGGAAGTATTCCGACGCGGGCGCGAAGCCGGCCGAGAACTGGACCGCCCCCGACTACGACGATTCGTCGTGGAGCTCCGGCGCAAGCCGCCTTGGCTTCGCGAGCTCGGGTACGTTCGGAACGACGCTGAACCGCTTTGTCGGCGGCGGCTCATCTGGAACGCAGGTGACGACTTTCTACTTCCGCAAGACGTTCACGATGCCCGCCGGCGCAGAATTGATGACCGAGTTGAAGGCGGCGCTTGACTGCGATGACGGCTACGTCGCCTACATCAACGGAGTCGAGGTCAAGCGCGACCAGGTCGCCTCGACGGAGTACAGCGCGTTCTCCACGGCGACGAACATGGGCGAGAAGAACGACACGTTCACGTTCCCCGCCGGCACGCTCGTCGAGGGCGAAAACGTCATCGCCGTCGAGGTGCACCAGTGCAACGCGAGTTCGACCGACGCCTGGTGGAACCTCGCGCTTTCGTACGCGCAGGCCGTGGAAGTGGAGGGCGGAATCGCCGTGCCTCCCGAGGGACTTACGCTCACGATGCGCGTCCTCTCGCAGTCCGGCGAGTGGAGCGCGCTTTCGACGGTCAACGTCAGGGGCGAGTTGCCGCAGGCGTCCGTTGCGGACGGTCTGCGTCTCGCCGAGGCGCTCACGTCGGCCGTGGGCGGCGACGACACGCTCGACTACCTGGTCGTTACGAACGTGGCGGCGGGCGAGATCCATCTTGACGGCGTGAAGATCGTCGCGTGGAACGCGAAGAAGAAGAGCGAGGCGGATCCGTCGCTCACCTACTTCTTCCCCACGGGCACGAGCCTCGGCGCCGGCGAGTCGCTGCGGATCGACGCCGCTTCGTTCCCTGCAGGCGGCAAGCTCACGAACAGCCAGGTGGGCCTGCGCATCTACGCTGCGGGCGGGGCGCTCGTGCAGGATGTCTATCTCGATGCCGACTGGTGGAACAGCGCGTGTGACGGAACGGGCGAATACTTCGTGGCGAAGACGTTCGGCGCGGAGGCGAAGACTGTTTCGGACTGGAAGCCGTCCGTGAGCTGGGTCGAGAAGAACCTGCGCTTCTTCGAGTTCGACGGTGTTCCGGCTGATGGCAACGGCGGTGACACGGGCGAGTATTTCGTGTTGACGAACCTCTCCGACTCGGTCACGCTGGACCTCACAGGCGTCGTGGTCAACATCTGCAAGTCGGGCGATCCCGAGACCTCCGCGAAGTGCATTGTCACGATTCCCGAGATGACCCTCGCGCCGGGCGCAACCGTCCGCTTCGACCAGGCCACGTACTGGAACGGCTCGAAGCAGAAGATCACCAATGGCGCGTTGGTCATGAAGATCTACGACGCCGAAGGCGCGACGGTCCAGGTCTCCACGCCCGACCAGAACAATGCGGCATTCGCCAATTACAAAGCGAAGGCTTCCTCGACGAATGGCGGACCCGTCCTGCGCGCGACCTCGTTCGCCCGCGAGACGACGACGGCGGACTGGGTGGAATACACGCCTGCGCCGGCCGACTGGCCGGACGATCCGGACACGGAGATCACGTCAACGACGACGGCGGCGGACCTTGCCATCACCACCGGCGCGTTCACGAACGCGACAGCGGAAGTCCTGCGGAAACTCTCCAAGTGGGCGAAGGCGAACGGCGTGCCGTATGGCGGCGAAGCTGTCAACGGCGTCGCGTTCGCGGAGTCGGGCTACACGCTCTTCGAGGAGGCCTACCTCCTGAACTGCTCGCCGACGGCCGAGGCGGTGGCGGCGAAGAAGGCGCTGTTCCGCTTCAACGAGATCATTCCGGGCACCGTCCCGTCGATCGACGCAACGCTCTACAACGGAAGGGTGCGGATACTCGGCTCCCAGACGCTCGAAGGCGGCGGGACATGGTCCGATGCCGCCGAAGACCTGGCGACGGCGCACTTCTTCAAGGCTGTGCTGACATTCTGACCTTGTCACATCCTTGCGGCTCGCCGAACAGTGGTGGGGCGAGCCCTCCGGGCGAGCCGCGCCACAATTCCCCCAAAACCACGTTCCGCACCATAATCTCGCGCCCAAGGCTCGCCCCCGATGCTCTATGTGGTTCAAAAATCCCTTTGTTGTATTCCGCTCTTTCTCTTATCGTAGCTCAAAAATCCCCCCTGCGTAGCTCATAAATCCCCCCTGCGTAGCTCATAAATCCCCCTCTCCTATGGCAGCCCGGCCAATTACGGGAGAGGCCGCGCTTGTCGCGACCGCTCGGTGGGGCGAGGAGCGGTGGGGCGAGGCGTCCCGCCGAGCCGTGGCGAGTCCCAAGCTGTGGTAGTACAGCGGCTCGTCCACCTGTCGCTTACACCTGCATACCCCGTATTTGGTAAAGCCTCAGTTTTAAAAACGGACCGAGTGCAAACAGTTTTGCCGTGCGCGCCCTGTCGCACACCCCAGGCGAGGCATTTGGTTTGCCATTGGCCGAGTGCTTCGCACAAACCCTCTCCAACGGGCAAGCTGCCCGTTGTACTACTGACGGCTTCCCTAGTAGAACGGGCTGCCAGCCCGTTCTACCCACCCTCAAAGGCTTGTGAAAGGTGGGTGCTTCGCTCGATTCTTTCCTCTGCCATCCCTGTACCGCGCGCGTCTTTGCGGAGCGCTTTGCCTTGTGCGGAGCATTTGCTCACCGTTGGTGCGCG
>CACWIW010000170.1 GCA_902761035.1 uncultured bacterium
GGGGCCTATAGAATTCAAACTGCGGCGGACAAGGCTAACGAGGAAGGACTTCTGACGGATGAAGAATGCTCCCAATTCAAGGACTAACCCAGTAGCCTGGGCGAATGAACTCATCGCGCGGATAGCCAACAACGAGCTTTCAGAGAGGTGACAGCGGCGTGACTGGGATCCGTACGCCTATTCTTGTTGTTGCACACTTGCTTATGCCTCCGTCAGAAAGTAAAAACGCCCAACCACGTATGCGGTCGGGCGTTTTGTTCGGTTTCTATGAAGCCGCCAACGTGAGAAAACTGGTCAGACCTGTTTTCTCTACCATGCTGCGGGGAAAACCGTGGAGAAAACCGGTCAGACCTGTTTTCTCTAATTCCCAATTCCCTCCGTGGTAGAGGTTCCGCCCTACTATTTCATGAATGCCCTGATGCAAGAGCAGAAGAATACTATTTTGGCCTTTTGAGTGCCGCAGCCATCTGGGGGGCAGGCCATCAGCGTTCCCAGGTGGATTTTGTCGTAACTACCCCGCCTCGGCTTTCGCGCAGCGAAACGCCAAAGCGCCGGATAAAATGGGTGTACGAGGTGGAGAATCATCGTAAATAGAACTCATGCTAACATTCCCTCCAAGGTGGTACGCTCGTTGAGCCGTCGCCAGTAAGAGCGCGGGGTGCCGTCACCAGTTTTAGAAAAACATTACAAATGTCACATTGATTTTCGGTACGTAATATTGTAAACTATCCGCCAGCCAATCAAAGGAGAATTATGCCGCAAGTCAATTATGCCGAGGACATCGTTCCTCTTTCGTCTTTCAGGGCGGACGTAACGCGTCTCATGTCGCAGACGCGGCAGACGCACAGGCCTATCGTTGTGACGCAGAATGGACGCGCCGCCAACGTGTTCCTCGATGTCGGTGATTACCAGAAACTCATTGACAAGCTCGATTTAATGATGGACATCTGCAAGGGGGATCAGGACATAGCCGCAGGGCGTGTCCATTCTACCGATGAGGCCCGTCGCGCCATAGCCGCCGACCTGGGAGTGTCCGTCTGATGGCTACGGTCAAGTGGTCAGACCATGCGATAGACTGCGTGAGGGAACAGGCTCGGTATATTGCCGAACAATCGTGTTCTCCTGAAATCGCTTGGAAATGGGCGTCCGATATCTTCGATGAAGCAGAGAACCTAGCGGATTTCCCCAGTATGGGGCATTGCCTTCCCGAATTTCCAGATGCCCGCTATCTTGAGATTCTTGTGCGAAAGAACTTCAGGCTCATTTACCGGAAGGCGGACGACGTCTGCTACATCGTAACGGTACGTCGCTGTAGCATGCTTCTGGATGAGACAACTATGGCAGAACTCGATTCTGTGCAATAACTCGTTGCTCAACAATAACTTGCACACTTGTAGGCACAATTGCAATTGTTCACAAATCTCAATTGTTCACAAATGTCACCATTGCCACCAATACAAATAGGAGGGCACTCCTCCACTCTGCAATTGATATTTGTGATTTGTGAACAATGTTGGCAATGAAGATTTGTGAACAATACTCAATGGAGTGTTCAAGTTATTTTTGCATGGAGAAAACCGGTCAGACCTGTTTTCTCTACCGTGCTGCGGGGAAAACCGGGAGAAAACAGGTCAGACCTGTTTTCTCAGATGTACCAGAGGCGTTTGTGACTGTCATGCACGACCATCCCCTTTTTCTCCATCGACTGGAGGAGCTTGTAAATGGACTTCACGGGCACGGCGAGGCGGTTGGACAAGTCCAATGCGTCGGAAATCGGATTCAAGGTGAGCGTCGCAACGACCTCGCGCTCAAGCGCAGACCGTCTCGATGCCGCCGATGAAGCACACATCCTCTCCTCCCGCAGCCGCACGGACTCCCGTCGAACCTCCTCCAGCCTTCTGGCCGTCTGCTGGATGAATGCCTCCGTGGTGAGCGGGTCCGCAGGAACTTCAAGCCCTGACGCCCGTCTTCTGACAATCTCCGCAGCCCTTCGCGCCTTCTCCTTCTCCAGGAGACCTTCGAGAAGTCCCTCATGCCTCACGCGAATGTCGAGATTCGAACATTCCTCTCCGTAGATGTAGCGCATGCCTTCCGTGGCGACGACGTCCCCCCGGCAGAAGGCCGCGTAGCTGCTCCAGACATACCCGTCAAATCGGTCAGCCGCGGCCGCGCGGATTGGATTCAGATGGATGTAGCCCAGACACGCCGCCATGGCCTGGAACTCGCACGGCACCACTTTGTCGTGGTACGCGGCCTCCCACAAAGTTCCGCAATGGCCGTTGCGCCTGTTGTACTCCTCAGTGAACCACTGCTTGACGATCTTCATGAAGCTTCCGACGTCATACATCCGACGGCGCTGCGATTCAAGCCACCTGCCGACACGTGCCTCGCCATCCGGTCCAGACCGGCGCCATTCGGCGAACGACGCGGCGACCGCTTCGGCGGCGGCCTGCCCCCGCAGTACGCCATAACGGCGAAGGACCTCCAATTCTCCGACATCGGCCACTTGTGGCAAATAGACGAGGAGGTGGAAGTGGTTTGACATGACGCACCACCCCAAAAGCCAGATTCCCGTGAACTCCGCCGCTCGGCGCATGATCTCGATGAAGTCATTCCGCTCGCTTTCCTTGAGGAAATAGACACGATGCGCAATCCGGCTCGTGAGGTGGTGAACCGTTTCCGGGTTCTTGTTTCTGCTGTTTGAATTCGACATACTTTTTTCTCCTTGGCGCCATTAGTATATCTAATCGCCGCGTGATAATCATCACACAAACATCACATAATCATCACATGATTATCACGTCCACGTGATAATTTTCATTCTCGTCATCATTCTCAATTAGACGTGTGTTATAACATCAGCCGTAAAACAACAAAGGAAACACTCTTACATTGACAGTCCCACCAGCCGTCGCACATGACGTCCAGACATACGCCACGCGCAGAGGAACGACCGCCGTTGCCGAACAGCGGGGTAGAGAAAACAGGTCTGACCGGTTTTCTCCACGGCTGCCGTCATTCTCCACCGCTCCAATGCCCCGAAATCCAAAAATACGAGGATTGCCGCCTTTAACGTCAATTATACCGCCATTCCCCACTGCGGCGCAGTAGGCGCGATTGAGTCCGCCAACACGGTCGGCTATGCGACGGTGCCGTCGATTGGTAATGGCCAGTATGTCGCACTCGGCGTACAGTTTGAGAACTGCGCGGGCGGCGCAATCCCCGTCAAGGACCTCGTGACCGTTGGTACGCCGACGGCAAGTACTGCTATGGGAGCTTCAGACCAGATTTGGCGCTGGAATACGGCGGCCGCTGAGTGGACTAAGTACTTCTCCTACAAGCCACGCGGCGGCACGGCGCGTTGGGTGGTCTCTACCGACACATCGGCGGAGACAACCGACACGGTTCCAGCAGGTGAGACGGTGTTCTTCTGCCGTGCGGGCGCGGCAACGACCCTAACGCTTTCAGGTGCCGTGAAGGAAATGACGGGGGCATCCTCCGTATCCGTATCAAACGGTCAGCTCGCGTTCATGGCGAATCCGTGGCCGACATCGGTTTCGATTGCTAACTTCAGTGCTAACTACTCTTCCGGCACTGCGACAGCAAGTACTGCTATGGGAGCATCCGATCAGATTTGGCGCTGGGACACGGCGACAGCATCTTGGATCAAGTATTTCTGCTACAAGCCCCGCGGTGGCACGGCGCGTTGGGTTGTCTCCACCAACACAGATGCTGAGACAACCGACACGATTCCCGCAGGAGAGGGCTTCTTCTTCCAGCGTGCGGGCAGCGCGGCGACAATCTCGATTGCGGCTCCAGCTGCTAACTAACTGATAATTTATGCGTATCGCACAGTGTGGTGCGCCTAAAACACAAAGGAACAATGAAAATGAAAAAGTTAATGATGATAGTCTCCAGCATGGCTGTAGCTTGCTCTGTGCAGGCCGCTTCCATTGTCTGGGGCTTTGGCAATGCGGAAATCAAGGATGTCAATGACGAGTACATGGGTGATGCTGTGCAAGGCATTGCCTATCTGTACCTCGGCACGGTGACGTCCGACGGAAAGGCGTTCGACACGAGTTCGGCGACGTTTGTTGCTCAAGGCGGTCAGAATGCCGACTACACGTTCGGTGCGATGGATCCTGTTGACAACGCCAATGTCACCAGTACCGCCGCAGGGCAAGCCTATACGCTAATTCTCGTTGAGGACAACGGAAAGGATATTGCCTCCTACGATGGTAACTACATCCTCGTAACCGGGACGAGTGATCAAGGGAAAGATCCTATGAGCGGTGCCACATGGGCTATGTTCAACGACTACACCGCCTACGGTGCCAGCGACTGGAGTACCATGACTGCCGGCACCACGCCTCCGGGTCCGACGCCTCCTGGCCCTGGCCCGATTCCGGAGCCGACCTCTGGTCTGCTGCTCCTCGTCGGTGGTGCGATGCTCGCGCTCCGTCGTAAGCAGAAGTAAGCTGGAGCTTGAAGCTTAGAGCTAAGAGCTTAGAGCAACTGAAAGAGAGCCCGTCCGCGTGAGCGGGCGGGCTTTCGATTTTGATGGAACTTAGGAGAAGGGATTGACTTAGGCGGAGAGATGTGGGATAATAGCTGCGTTCATGGAAAGAAGAGCTAAAAATGAGCATCTACAATGCAATAGTCCACGAGGCGGAAGAAGGCGGTTACTGGGCAGAAGTGCCTGAGCTGCCTGGTTGCGTCACGGAGGCTGACACGCTTGACGAGTTGAACGAGATGCTCAAGAAGGCGATAGCCGGCTATCTTGAGGTTGCAGCCGAGAACAACGTCACAATCGAGCGTTCCGCTCTCATGCAGGTGGCGGTGTGAAGCATCGTTCCGGGAAGCAGATGGCGCGGATCGCACAGGAGAACGGCTGGGTGGAAATCACGGACGCAGATTTGTAAAACTCTCCGCCGCAGTCCTGTATGGCGGTCGCTCCGCGACCGCCGCAAAGGAAGCGGCAAATGGTATTCACGGTGACATACCGCGCCAAGGACGGCGCGTTGCGCGAGGAGCGCATCGAGGCGGCAAGCCGGGCCGGGTGCATGGCGGAGTGTCGCCGGAGGGGGATTGCGCCCAAGGGGATTGCGGAGGGTGGCAAGGGCAAAGGCCGCGACGGAGCGCGGCCCTCCCGCGTTGGGGCGGAAGACGGCAAGCGTACAACAGCAAGGTGGGTGGCCGCTGCGGTGGTGGTTGCCGCCGTGGCGGGGGGCGCGTGGTGGTGGTTCGGCGGCCGCGACGGGGCGCGGCCCTCCCAGGCGGAGGCGTCCGCGAAGCCCAAGGCTGCGGCTGTCAGGGACGGGACAGGGAAAACGGCACCCGCGACAGGTGCGGTAGCTCCCGCTGCGGCGCGCCGGGACGCCCGGCCCGCCGTCGGCCCTCGCCCGCCGCAGGACGCCCCGCCTCCCGGCGACGGCGATTCCGTGGCTACCGTCACGAACGCGCCGCCCACGAACCGCGTGGAGTGGATCGTGCCGCCGCTGGAGCCGGACGACCCCGACAACGCCTTGCGCACGCGGACGGCGCAGGAGCTCGGCTCGCTGCTTTCCGTCACGCCGGGCGACCCCATACCGCCGTTCCCGTACTCGTTCCTCGTCGAGGACGACCAGAAGAAGAGCGGGCAGCCCGCTGACAACGGCAACAACGCATTCCTTGAATCGCTCCGCAAGCTCCAGATTAGGGCGAAGGATACGGACTCGAAAAGCCTGACGAAGCACAAGGAGGACATCGTCACCGCGCAGATGGACCTCCTGGACGGCATAAAGGAGGGCCTGTCGGTCAACGACACCATCCGCGCGGCGTACGAGTTCCGGGTGAGGGCGCATGAATACCGCAATTCCGCGATCACGGCCCTCCGCGAGTGGGCTGCGGAGAATCCGACCCGCGCCGACTTCGACAAGGCGCTGGCGGACCTGAACGCGAAGCTTGCAGAAGAGGGGATCAAGACGATTCCGGCGGAGGAGGTCGTCCCCGAGCTGGAGGAGGAAGTTCAAGAAACGAAGGAGAATAATCCATGAAAGACAGAAAACTGCTGGCCGCCGGGGTCCTGGCGGCCGTGTGCGCCGTCGCGGCGCCGACGTTCGGGGCCGGTCCGGCGGGCGGGGAGGCCAGCCGCGAGGACGAGGGAGGGATGGTCGTCCTGTGGCCGAAGGACGCGGGGACGTTCGTGTTCGTGAACGCGCAGGGGCGCGTACCCGCCGGCGACCTATCCGCGCCCGTGGCGCACCTGGGCGTCGAGTTCAACATCGACGCGCGGCTTGTCGCCGGGCGCGCTCCGGACCTGCGAGGGGTGCGCGAGGAACTGGGGCGTCTCGGCGCGAAGGGAGCGGTGTGGGTGGTCGACGACCCGAAGCTGCCGCTCGTCCTCGCGGCGGCGGAGGACGGCTGGGGCGTGCTGAACGTCGCGCCGCTCCTTGCGGACGGGCCCTCGGCGGAGAAGTCCCGCGTCCGGGTGGCTCGCGAGGTGAACCGCCTCTTCGGGATGCTCCACGGCTGCTACAGCACGATGATGATCCCCCAGTGCGTGATGCGTCCGGTGCATTCGCCCGCCGGACTCGACTCGCTCATCAGCACGGGCTTCTCGCCGGAATCGTACACGAAGGTCGCCAAGTTCCTAGACGACGCCGGATACCTGCACGCCCGTCGCAACACCTACGCCGGCGCGTGCCGCGAGGGCTGGGCGCCGTCGCCCACGAACGGCGTGCAGCGGGCGATATGGGAGCGCGTGCAGGCCGACAAGGAGCGCGGGCCGACGAACCCGATCCGCATCCTCCCGCCCAACCAGAAGAAGTAGCCGGTGCGCTTCACCTACACATACCGCTCCAGCGACGGACAGCGGCACTCGGGCGAGATAGAGGCGGCGAGCCGCGACGCGGCGTTCGCGGCGATCCGCCGCGAAATGGGCGTGAAGCCCATCAGGGTGACGGCTGCGGGCGGTGAGACGGCAAGCGCACAGCGGCAGGATGCAGGGCCGCTGCCCCGCGACCGCCGCCACGGGAGGGCCGCGCTTGTCGCGGCGGTCGTTCTTGCCGCGATTGCGGGCGGCGTATGGTGGTGGGCGGCGCGAACCGGCGGCCGGGGGCGGCCGCCGGCCCGGTTCACCGTGAACACGCCGCAGGGGCCGGTCACCTACACGGCGGCGGCGCCTTTGCCGCGGCAGACGATTCCAGGAGACAGGGCGCGAATAGACGCCGCCCGCGAGACGGCGTTCCAGTCGACTGCGGAACGTTTCCTCGCGCGTTTCGCGGAACCGGGGCGGGCGGTTGCCGCCCCGGAGGGCGCAAGGCCGTCCGACGCCGACTTCGCAGCGTGTCTGCGTGAGCCGATACACGTTGCCTCCGCCGATTTCACGGAGGCGGTTGACCTCAAGCGGATCGTCACGGACATCAAGCGTGAAATGCAGTTGTACCTTGCCGGAGGCGGCACGGTGGAAGGCTACGTCGCGGAGCTGGAGCGGCGGCAGAGGCTGGAGGTTTCCTACCGCGAGAACGCGGAGCGCCGTCTCGCCGAACTGCTCTCGAAGCCGAAGGAGGCATACGACTACTGGCTCAAGGCCAACGCGCAGCTACAGGCGATGGGCATCTACCCCCTCGCCCTGCCCGACACCCTGCGCTCCTACCAGATGAACATCGGCATCGACGATTAGGCAGTGGAGAAAACAGGTCTGGCCGGTTTTCTCCGATATTTTGCCTTCGGCTGGGTGTGTCATTTTGACACACTTGACTTGGGTGAAAAGGCCGGTTTGGAGCGGAATTTGCTTTGGTGCGCAGCGGAGCATGAAATGGTGCGCAGCAAAGCATCAAATGGTGCGCACCAAAACCTTCGACGGTGCGCAGCGTTTAAACGTCCGGGGTGTGTCAAAATGACACAGTCTTGGCAAGGACGGCTGCACCTTACCCCTTTCCTACGAGTTGGCAGTGAAACTTTCCTGTGCGCAGCGCGGGGGGCGGAATCCGATTAGCAAATCGTGTCCTCCCGACAATGCGCTCGGAAGAGGTGGGGCGTTTTCTGCCCCTTGCGCGCGCGTCCTTATATATATGGAGCTGGTTCGTACACGGTGCGGCAAGGCCGCCTTTTTGCAAATGCCTCATCATGGATGCGGAGAAAACCGGTCAGACCTGTTTTCTCCACTCGGATACCCGCCACGCCCTAGAAGCCTAAATTCTCACGAAAAAAGGGAGGGAATGGGGAATTGGGAACTGGGGAGAGGATATTCTACGAACGCAAATAAGCCGCCCTCGCACGAGGACGGCTTCTTTACATCATTAGCTTTGGATGTCTATGCGTACTCTTTGCTGGATATTGGTTTGAGATAGTTTCTTCGCAGATTTTGCAAGCCACTGAAGAAGTCGAACTCGGAGCGTGAAAGCCGCTCCTCTGTTTTGAGTTTGAGGCGCACCAATTCAAGTGTGCATAGAACATCAGCGGCTTGGAACAGTCGATAGTTTTCCGGCATCACGTTCTCGACGAAAACCGTCTTTGATGCGAAGAGGGCAAACGCCTCCTTTAGCAGTTGCTTTATCTGCGGCTGTCCGTCATCGTAATAAACCTTCAGCCGATCATAGCCATTCAGAACCTGTGAATTGTCAATCAGAAATCGCACAAGTCGCTGTAGAAGGCTATCGTGTATAGCCGTCTCTCCGGAAACGAACTTCTTGTCAAGGGTGAAGCACTTGTATCTGAAATCTGCCTTGCGGATAAACGACATCATCCTCCCGAATATCCGTCGCCTGTCCTCACGTAACATGTTTGCGTATTCACGCTCACGTCTGACGAGAGGCCCTGCATGGACACAATGTTTGCGCCCAACGCCCAATGCTTCAAGTGAATCTTCGAGATCAGCTATGGCACTACCTATGTCATTAGACTGGTCGTGGAGAACGAGACAGATCAAGTAATATCTGGACGAGTCGGAAGTTGAATCAAAACTTCCCGACTCATCTACAAATACGCTTATGTTCGTCTCTGACATGTGTCCTGAAAAGTTGATGGCGAGGATTGCTCCTCGCCATCGGCGGGGGCTTCCCCGCCTGCCGGTGACTTGGGCTTTTAACCCTTGCCGGTGACTTGGGCTTTTAACCCTTGCCGCCACATATTATATCATACCCGTCCTGCGGATTCAAGGGGGTGTGCGAAAAAAGGGAAAAAGAGAGGGAATTGGGGGTGGAAATTAGGAACTGGTGAGAGGATATTCTACGAATGTAAAGAAGCCGCCCGTCGGATGGACGGGCGGCTTTCTTGCAGTTGCCTTGACGGCAACCTTAGCGGCTAACGCTTACTTCTGCTTACGGCGCAGCGCGAGCATCGCGCCGCCAACGTGAGAAAACCGGTCAGACCTGTTTTCTCTAGCGTGCTGCGGAGAAAACCGGTCAGACCTGTTTTCTCTACTGGTACATCTGAGAAAACCGGTCAGACCTGTTTTCTCTACCGTGCTGCGGAGAAAACCGGTCAGACCTGTTTTCTCTCAAATTTGGGGACGAAAACCGCCCGTCGGATGGACGGGCGGTTTTCTTGCAGTTGCCTTGACGGCAACCTTAGCGGCTAACGCTTACTTCTGCTTACGACGGAGCGCGAGCATCGCACCACCGACGTGAGAAAACCGGTCAGACCTGTTTTCTCAAATTTGGGGACAAAAACCGCCCGTCGGATGGATGGGCGGCTTTCTTGCAGTTGCCTTGACGGCAACCTTAGCGGCTAACGCTTACTTCTGCTTACGACGGAGCGCGAGCATCGCACCACCAACGAGGAGCAGCAGACCAGAGGTCGGCTCCGGGGCGTCGCCACCGCTCGTTCCGCCGCCGCCAGAGGTCTTGACATTAGCCCAAGCACCAGCGGCCTGTGAAGCGGTCGACTGCGAACCCCACTTGACAGAACGGTCGAAATCACCTTCATAGGTTTCAAACGACTTGACTTCGGTCAGGTAGTAGTGGGACGCATCAGTAATCGTCGCTGTGTCGAAGACCACGAGATAGGCCGACGATGCAGTAGCATCCTTGAGACCCAACGTGGCATTCGCAACGCCATCAGCCTCCGAGTACTTGCCAGCAGCGGAAGGATTGAAAGAATACATTGCCTGCTTCTTCGTGCCGCCCGCGCCATCATCAACGTCGAATTTCAATGCATCAATCATCGCGGTCGCGCCACTTAGGGCTTTGAAATCGCTCTGTGAGAGCGTCGGTGCATGTCCAAGACACCGTTGCTGCCTGAACGCCGACCGCACACGCAGCCATGCCAAGCATAAACATGAGTTTCTTCATTTTCATTTTCCTTTTCTTTTTCAGTTTCTGCACGGCACACTATGTACCTTGCAAAATTGGTTTAGAGTTCGGGGAAGCGGAGGAAGCCTTCCTTGCCTGCAGAAAGCATGAATCCTTCGCCAGCCGCAAATGTGTACACGGCCAACTCGTCTTCCTTTTCGTCATACCATCCAGCAGGGGTGTCATCATCATATTCATCCTTGCCGTAATAGGCGTACGCAGACAGCTTCTTGCCGAGCGGGGAAAGGAATTGAATGTTGATTTCACCGTCACCAATGTAATCACCATCGCCATCGACAGGAGTGATGTCCTGAATGTCAACAGACGTCGGACGAATATTGCCCTGCGGAGAGAGGTTTTTGCGGAACGGAACATCGGTTTCCGCCATATTCACCTCGCCAGAATACTGGAAATTAAAAGCTTCGTCAGCGGACACCATGAACCCTTCAGCGGAATTGAATGTATAAACAGCCAATTCATCTTCCTTTTCATCGTACCACCCTGCAGGCGTGTCATCATCATATTCATTCTTACCATAATAGGCGTAAGCAGCCAACTTTTTACCGAGCGGGGACAAGAACTGAATGTTTACCGCACCATCGCCCACATAGTCGCCGTCGCCATCGACGGGGAGGAGGTTCTGGATGTCGAGCGCACCGCCCGCAACACCGATCTGGTCAAACGTGCAGACCTGCTGGGAGAGGTTCTTCCCAACAGCCTTCAACTGGTACCCGACATTTCTACATCGCGGTTTCGGCGGAAATATGGCATTTTTCGCCTAAAGAAGAGCCGGGAGGCTGCGCTCGATTTTGTGTTGCCTAAACTGCCGTTTCGCCGTGCGCGAAAGCAGCGAAATCCGCCGTGCGGAAAGGCACTCCAAACGAGGGGGAAATGCTGCCCGAAAACTGCCCCTTTTGCGAAGTTCTACGCCTCCTCTACAAGGAGCGCAAAGCCCATCGGAGAATCAACGCCAAGCCAGTAACATCCGCCTTGGACTCGCCGCGAAAACGACACGAATTTTTATGCCCTACTATCGTGCTGGCGGTGTGCGTAATACCTAAATCTTTGTGCAGTATAAAACAGTATGCTTTTGGGCATGGCTCATGCCGATATGATTTTCATAGCACAAAATCAGTGTCGGCATGAGCATCGGGAGGCAACTGTACAGTTGTAACGCCTACAAGAATACGTCCCTTTCATACCGCAAAATACCTTCACACAAAATCCGTATGCTTCCTGTAGGGGCGCGGCGCGGGATGCCCGACGCGCAGGCGCTGGAAACGCAGAAGGCTCTCGCGGGACACGCCCATCGCGTTGATGCGCCCGCCGCCGTAAACCCGGTCAAGGTAGCCGCGCTTCAGGTAGTAGTCGAGCGTGCGACGCGAGATGCTGAGAATCTTCATCACTTCCTTGCGCTTCACAACGTGTACGAGATCGTCCTCCGACCTAACATTCCCGCGAAGGATGTCGATGGCGTGTTCCATCATCTCCTTCGTGATTTCCGGGTCGATGGAGGCGATGCTCCTGACTGCCGTTTCTGTTTCTGTTTTCATTTTACTTTCTCCTTGTTGTTTACCAATGCCTGCGGTGCTTGATGGCGTACCGCTGGAGCGAGGACGCGCACGGATACCCGCCCCGTCCCTGAAGCTCTTCGAGAACCGCCTGCGCCGCCCTAAACGGTGCTTCCGTCGGTTTCGCCTTCATGATCTCGCAGAACCGCTCGAACTGCCGCAGCCTCAACCCCGTGAGGTTGCACGCCTCCCTCGTGCGGTACGCCCTGAACGCCCCATCCGCATTAAAGGCGATTATCCGCTCCAGCACGGGCTTCAGCGAACTCTCGACCTTGACGAACACTTCGGATGCGATACGCGACACAAATTCGGCCTCGCTCCTTTCCGCTTCTGTTCCGCCTCCCGGCGTTATTATCGTCATCATTTTGCCTGTTCCTTTTTAGTGGTTGAAACGCGACACATGATGCCGTAAGGTTTTTGGAATAGCAACGGGAGATGTGAAAAATAAGCAGAAAAAAATACTCGCTCCGATTTGCGGTCGGAACGAGGAGAGTGTCGGCGTGTTATTACTCTACGGAGGGCTACTCGCTGGACTCGGGCATCGGGACGAGGCGGATGCCCATGTTGCGGAGGTCAGCGTTGCCTGACTTCCACTTGGCCTCCACCTCCGCGTCGGAAAGCCCGCTCTTCGCGGCGGACTCGATCTCCTCCTTGATGCGGCGGTAGTATGAAAGCTCCTGTTCCTGCCGCTCGACGAGGCGTTCGCCGTATTTTGCAATCGTCCCGCCCTTGGCCATGTAGGCGCGAAGCTCGTCCTTCATGCCCTCGACCATCGACTTGATCTGCTTCGCCTCCATCGAATCGTCGGGCTTGATCGCGACCGTCCGCTTGAGCGCCTTCTCAAGCTCCGCGACGTTGGTGGTGCGCACTCCCGCCGGGACGCCGGGGATGGCGAAGGACGCGAGGAACCGTTCTCCCTCCTCCGGGAAAACGTCGCTCCAGCCGTTCTTCATGCCAGCCTCGATGACAGCGGTGTCGCCGATAATCTGCCGCCGCGTTTTGGCGAGGAACACGGACTCCTCTACGACGGGGACTTCTGCTTCCTTTTCACGAAGCTGAGCGGATTCACGAAGATACGCAATGGTCGCCGCGACTGCAATCACCACCAGTACGACGAAAGCAAACAGCCGCCAGCCGAGGATGCCGGTCAGGCGGTTGAAGAAGCCGGGCGCAGGCTCGACGCCAAAAGCCTTGATGCCCTTTGCGCGAAGCTCGTTGTACACGGCTTCGCGTGAACGAGCGGAATGAACGCCCGTGTGCCGGACGCCGTCGCTCGTCTTGTACTGGTAGGTAAACTTCAAAACCTGTTCGCTTCCTTTCTGAAAGGCGAAACATAGTTTACCAAAAAACCTATAGGGTGTGAAGTGCGCATCGATTTTCAAACAGAACGGGCAAGGACATCGCTCCGGAAGTCGCCGAATTATGCTATACTTTTCCCATGTCCACAACAGCGAAAATGCCCGAATCTGTGGTGGCGGGGTTTCCCTCGCCCGCCGAGTGCATTGCCGCCGCCAACGCTTACATGACCGTAATCCTTCGCGACTTCATCGCACGGCCATGACACCGCTTTCAAAGAAGAAAAGGAGACAAAAAGAAAATGAAGCAGCCAACCACCCGCCCGCGTTACATCGGAAAATGGAAACCTCGTGACGAGGCTTATTGGTACTCGACCATTTCGCTGAACGGAGTTGAACACAAGATCCCAGACGGCATAGGGTCGCAGAACGGTGAGGACGTTCTCCGTCTGCTGCCAAATGTTGAGGGCACCCCCGAGCTCGTCGGTCTGGTGAAGAACGGCGACTTGCTTGCGTATGTGAGAGAGCCGTTGCGCAAGTCCCTGAACTTGGTTCCCTTTCCGAATCAGAAAGACGCCTTTGAAATCATCAAGGGACGCGCATCCCATGCCGAACTCGGATACTGTGAAGATGACGGTAGCCCGAAGCAGGTTTCACTCTGGTGTGAACATGACTCCTGGCCTTACGACCGCCCTCTCCACATACCGTACGAACGCCCATTCCCTAAGAGTCCCACGGGCGGTGACATCGCAATCTACCGTGTTTCGCTTCGTGGCTATGGAATCGATGAGCAGCGCGAAGAGCAGCTCAAGGCGGAAGTACTGCACTGGAAGGAGATTCTGCGCCCAGTGAAGTTTCCCAAGGAAACGCTGAACATCGATCCCGTGGACTTCACCACAGTCGCAGAACTCAGAGGCTTCGCCAAAGAATGTATCAAGCATCCATACGGCGATCAAAATCCGCCTCTGCCCTTTATGTTGAACTGCGTACAGTGGGTGACCATGGTGTTCTCGCTCGCCGTCTGTTTCCCGCTCTCACAGAAGGTACTCAAAGACAACGGCTGGTTCGACGACTACAAGCGCAACTGGGATGGCCACGTTAAGCTCGCCACGAACGACGCGCTTACGGGGCTCGAAGAACTCCCAATTCCGTTCTATTCCATTCAGGATATCATTTCAGATGCGCTGGACTTCTATTTACCTGACGAGAAGCCTCTGATTAGCGGCTTGCTGAACCAGGGCAATATCGCTGCGAGGATGGGGGCACATGGTGAAATCGCGAATCAGCTATTCACCATGCCTTCGGCGTTCATGCTGGAGAACCGTCTCCGTGCCGCTGGCGTCAAACGCAAGACGGAGTCGATGTTCGAGTATGTGGCGACGGTGGTTGCGCCTGAAAAGCTTAAGGAGAACGAAGAGCAACAGGAGACCGTACAATGAGCGAATTGTCCGTTTTGGCCGTCCACGGCGTGGGCGCTGGGGAAGGAGCAGCGCGCAAGGGGTTTTCCAAGGAGCTGAAGAAGCTCGTGTTCCCGGACGAGGCGGAAGCAGACCGGCGCTGGCATGAATGTGTGTGGGAGGATCTGAACGACGCCATCGACAAGTACATCGGCGGCATCGTGAAAGAGGCCGTCAACGAGTACGAGCTGCCGTGGACAACAGAGGGAGACGGCAAATTGGGAAAGCTATGGAGCATGATCAAACCATTCCTAGCAAATTCCGCGATTACCGCGCTTGGTAATATCGCGGAGTATGCACTTGACCTTTCCCTCGACTTCGTGTTGTATCTCGATTCGCAACATGGTCGAAAAGTCCGCAACCGCCTGCGCACGAGAATCGCGGAAGTCGCCGAGTTCAGCCGTGACGGCATCGTGCTCGCGGCACACAGTCTCGGCTCTGTCATCGCATACGATGTGCTAGCGGAGGCTCATCTGAACGGCGAAGCGCTCCCCGTCAAGCACCTCGTCACATTCGGCTCCCCGCTTGAGTGGACGCATGACCTCCGGAAGACCGAGGAGAAGGACGAGGGCAAGTTCACGTCAATCGGGGGAATCCCGTGGTTGAACTTCCGTTACAAGGAGGACTACGTCACGCGCCACAGAGAACTGTCGAAGAAGAAGTTCAAGGAGGTCAAAAATGTGCTTCTTCCCTTGCCTCCTGCGCAGACCGCATCATCCTTCGCCACGATGAAGTCGCATTGCGCTTATTGGACGGATGAGCGGTTGGCGAAGCAACTGCAAGAGATTGTGGCGGGATAAGGGACAGCAAGCGTACAGCAGCAAGGGCTGCTATACTTTTTCCATGAGTGCAAAAGCAAAAGTATCAGGATCGGTGGTGGCGGGGTTTCCGTCGCCGGCCGAACAGTACCTGGAACCGCCGCTTGACCTGAATGAACTTCTGGTGAGGCGTCCGGCCGCCACGTACTTCGTGCGCGTCGAGGGCGATTCGATGATCGGCGCAGGGATCAGCGACGGCGACCTGCTGGTGGTTGACCGCTCACTCCGCCCCGCCAACGGCGACGTGATCATCGCCAGCGTGGACGGCGACTTCACCGTGAAGACCTACCGTCGCGACAAGGACGGCGTGCGCCTGGAGCCGGCGAACCCCAACTATCCCGTCATCCGCCTCCGCCCCGGACAGGAACTCGACTACTTCGGCAAGGTGACG
>CACWIW010000171.1 GCA_902761035.1 uncultured bacterium
GTTCGGCCTCGCGTACTACAAGAGCCAGGAGGCGGCGGGCCTGCCGCTCCCGATCCAGCCGGGCCGCATGCTCGTCTCGCTCAGCGAGAAGCCGGAGGATGCCGCCGTGGCCGCCAAGAACTTCGCCGACCTCGGCTTCGAGATCGTCGGCACGGAGGGCACGGTCAAGTTCCTGTGGGAGAAGGGCGTGCCCGCCAAGATGGTCGCGAAGATCGGGCAAGGGCGTCCGGACGTCCTCGACCTCATCAAGAACCGCGAGGTGACGCTGATCCTCAACACGCCGTCGAACCGCCGCGACGCGCGCGCGGACGACAACTCGATCCGCCGCGCGGCGATCAAGTACCGCGTGCCGTACCTCACGACCATCGCGGCCGCGCTCGCGGCGAGCGAGGGCATCAAGGCCGCCCGCGAGGGCAAGGGCGAGGTGCGCTCGCTCCAGAGCTACCACGCCGCAATTACAATAGAATAAGGGGGATGTTCCTTGACATGGAAGCGGCAAGACCACCTCGCCCTTGCGGCAAGGCCGAGGTGGTTTTGCTACTTTTTGCACAACTTTCAAAACCGCCATCGCACTGGGATAACTGATAAAAGTCTGTAAATGAATGAGTTTTTCTCGTGTTCCAGGTCTTCCATGATTTAAAATCTGATTTTTTTCTCATTTGTATAACGATTTCGCTAGTGTAACCTAGTGGGGTTTCATGTGTAAACAGGGCGAAACAATTTACAAAAAAAGGAGACAGCCATGTCAAAAAACATTACAACGGCGCAACTTGGCGCCGGCCGCATGGCGATGGTCAACAACTTCTACGAGAACGCGATGACGCGGTGCGGATTCGCGGGCACAAAGGAGGAATTCATCGAGAAATACCTCAAGCCCGCGATGCACGGCATCGACGTCACGAAGCAGATCTACTTCGAGACGGACGATGCGAACGCCGCGAACCCCGACCCCTCGAAGCGCATGAAGATGAGCGAGACAGGCTTCCGCGCCTATCTCATGCAGCTCGACAACCTCGTCGCCGCCGCGAAGGCGCGCGTCGATGCCGAGAAGTCGTGCAAGGACGTCGCGCGCAGCATCGCCGCGAACGCTGCGAACTTCGGCGGGAACGTCCCCGAAGCCGACGTGGCCAACGTCCGTGCCGCGCTGAAGAACATCCTGGACGCCGAGGGCGTGGCGGCCAAGAATCTGGGGTTCGGCACGGCCGGCACGACGCTTGAAATGTTCATTTCCGAAGTGCTGCCCGTCATGGTGCGCCAGGCAGCGGAGAACGTCCGCGACTTCGCCGACAAGAACGACCCCGCCAGCATCGAGGAGGTGCTGGACGGCGACCTCTCCATCGACAAAATCGTCGATGCGGCAAAGCGCTTCATCGAGGGCGCGAACCAGGTACTGGACGAGCATGTCGATCTTCCGCAGGCGGAGGACGAGGTCGAGAGGAAACTGGACGCGATAACCGCGACCATCGAGTACCATAAGGCCACGCAGAGGAAAATGGCTGTGTACGGCATGGCGAGAGAGGCCATCGTGTACAACGTGGACGTGATGCAGCGCGCGGGCGGCAACGCCATCGCCAAGGGCGCGGTGGCGCTCACGGAAACGTACGTGAAAGAGGCGAACCTCGCAAACTACACCACGAAGTTCCTCCTGGACAACTACGCCAAGGCCGCCGCGGACATTCCGCAGCAGGAGGCGAACTTCGAGCAGAAGGCGAACGAGCACGTCAACCAGCTCGTCGTCGCCGGGCAGCTCAACTACGGCGAGCGCTGGAAGACGGGCGTCATCCCCGGATCGAACGATCCCAAGCTCAAGGCCGGGTGGAACGCGAAGGAGTTCCTCAAGGCGATGTCCGACAGCGCAATCAAAATCGCCAATGAGGAGCGCGGCGGGTTGCCGATGGTGGACAACCTCCTCAAGCGCACGGTGGCGAACATCCTCAACACGAAGATCAAGAACTCGCTTGCCGCCAAAGGGGATATGCGCCTGCACATCGACGAGGATTCGCACCAGAATTCCGTGAAGGAGATGCGCCTCACGGCCAAGGCGTACAAGAAGTTCTTCCACGAAAGCGAGCAACTGCTCGTCGGCAAGGCCCTCAAAGCTTTCAAGTCGCAGCTTGACCGCCTCCTCAAGAAGGGAAACATCACGGAGGACGAGTACAACACGCTCCTCGCCGACCACAAGTCGCGCATCGACGCGGCGCTCAAGCGCGCCGTGGAGCGCTTCTACGACAAGTCTCCGCTCGCGAAGAAGGATACTGACGACGAGACGATCAAGGCCGGCGCGAAGCTCCTCGAGACGCTCTTCAGCGAGGAGAAGGACGCCGTCACGGCCGAAATGCGCCAGCGCATCAGCTCCATCGCGCTCGCCAACGCCTACGGCGGCGGGGAACGCCGCAAGCTCCTCGACGCCAAGGCGCATGTTGACGCCTGCAGCACGAGCCTCGAACAGGCCGGGGTGAAGCTGGCGGACAATCTGGGCGACGGCGAGCTGACCGTTGCGCTCCACAAGCTCTACTGGAAGGTGCTTGAAAAGAAGATCGAGGGCAAGAAGCTCGGGCAGCACCAGATCGGCGCAAGCTTGAACGACAGCGTCCAGAACGCGTTCGTCTCCGCCGCGAAGGACCTCGTGAAGGACGTGAACAAGCTCGGCGCGAAGCTGGACAAGGAGCTGCGCAAGCTTGTGGAGGGCACGTTCCACGTCGCGCTCAGGGACGACGCAGAAACCTACAGGAAGGAGTTCGGCGAGGAGGGGATGAAGACCCTCGCCACGAGCGTGGCAGACGACGTTCTCCTGTCTTACAAGGGCAAGCTCGACGAGATCAAGCGCAACTTCCTCGCAAGCCCCGAGACCTACACGAAGAAGACGGCCGACGTGGAGAAAATCGCGATGTCGTTCTTCGACGAAGCCGGCCCCGACAAGCTCTTCACCAATGACAACATCACATACGTGTTCCGGAACTCCATTGACGAGAGGAACGCCGCCGTCCTGAGCTGGATCTACAATCCCACGGGCCCCGAGGGGAAGAGCTCGCTCGAGGTGGATCTTGTCGCCGACGAGAAGAGGCGCGTCCTGTCGAAGGAATCCAAGGTGGAGAAGCCCGCCTCGTCCCTGCCGGACAACGAACTGACCAACATCGTCAACCAGGCGGTGAAGGAAGTGCTGGCCCGCGCCGAGAGATTCTCGGCCATGTACGCGGTCGGCGGACGCGATGCGTTCAAGACGCGCATCAACAACGAGATCCGGGCGATCGTCGACAAGCACGTCGAGTCGCACGCGAAGTTCCGCGAGGCGTTCGTGAAGGACGCGCTCCAGATTCTCCCGAAGTACGACGACGCGCTAAAGACCGAGACCCGCCGCGGCAAGGAGGTCGCCGCCGACAAGATGAACGCGGTCCTCGACGAGATCAGCCGCAGCAAGGAGCCGCCGAAGATCAAGGGCTTCGCCGTGGCGTTCGAGGGCATGCTCAACCAGATGGTGAAGACGAAGGTCGATGTCAAGGTCGCCGAGTTCATGGCCTACAGCAAGAAGGTGACGAGCATCTACGAAAAGTGCCTGCCGGCCTTCGAGGCGAAGATTCGCGAGATGCACGAAGATCTCAAGAAGGCGGGTGCCACTGACGACGACATCCGCCATCTCGAAGAGAAGCTCATGCCGATCTTACGCCAGAAGTTCGATACGGACATCCAGCTCAACGTGGATACCTATTTGAAGAAGGGTATCGCCACCAAGTACGCAGAGCTGAAGTCCGACGAATGGGCGTATCCAATGCTCAACGCGCTAAAGGACATGGATCTCAAGTCGAACATGGGCATCCTGATGGTGTTCGACAAGATCGGCATGAAGGACCTTCTGACCAACTCCACGGCCACGGAGAACGCGACGAAGGATGTAATCGCGACGGCGCTCAAGGGCACCGAGGCGCAGAAGGTCTTGTCCAAAGCGCGCAAGGCCGCGATGACGCTTGCCGTTTACGGCAAGGACGCCCCCGGCGTGGAGCCCGAGTCCGCCAGAAAGGCGATCGAGGAGTTCCACCAGCTCGTCCGCGACGCGGTGTTGGGAGTGAAGAAGGCCGTCAAGGAGGAGGCGTTCAACGAAGAAGAGGTGGAGCCTGCGGTGAAGCTCTTCGAGCTCTGGATCGAGAAGTACAACCTGCCCGACATACACGTGTCGAGCGCAGACTTCAAGCAGGGCACCCTCAAGGACGCAGCCGTCGCGCACTTCAAGAAGCGCGTCGCGGCCATCCAGAAGGAGATCGCCGAGAAGGGCAGCGCCAGCGAACAGCTTCTCTCGGCGAACTACATCAAGGAATTCGTCATGTTCCTCAACAAGATCGGACGCAAGGTGATCTACACCACCATGCAAGAGGATCTCGTCAACAGGCGCATGCCCGAAATCATGAAGTCGCAGAAGTTCCACGCCGCATACGAGTACCCGACGGAAGAGAATGCCGCATTCACAAGCGCGGTGGCGCTGAACATCACCGGCCTCCAGGAACACCTGCTCTCGGCAATGAGACGCGCCGAGAGCAACCTGAACCTCAAGATTGTGTCGCTTGAGGACATGTACCGCTGGAAAGACATGGCCACGGAGGAGCTGGAAAAGCAGATCGCCGACGACGGCCCCGTTCTTGAACAGTACTACCAGCAGGCGTATTCGCGCGCCGAGATGATGGGGGTCATCGATCTCGATTTCGTCTCCGGCGACTATGCGATCGAACAGTACTTTTCCGACGCGCTCAAGAAACACTTCAAAAACGTGGACATCCGCGATGAGACCGTCGTGACCCCGGAATTCATGAAAAAGCAAAAAGCCACCGTCAACGACATGGTTGACTACCTCAAGGGGATCCTGAAGGCTCGCATCGACGAGCACAAGAAGATGTACACGGACGCGGCCATGAAAAATCCGCGGCTGAAAGAGACGCACGTCCGCTTCCCCGGCACGAAGCAGCTGGAGTTGATGTTCCGCCTCGAGGCCGAAGACATCGTCTCGGCGATTGCGGATAAGAAGAACAAGGACGCCTACGCATCCTTCTTCCACGAGATTGAGAAAAAAGTCGAGAAGGCAAAAGCCAAGAAAGCATAGGAAGGAGCAAGTAATGACCTACGAAGAATTGATTGAGGCAACCTGCGCGGAGATCGGCATCGAGGTTCACCCCGGATTAAGAGAACATACAGTCAAGGATAAATTGATGTTGACAAAAAAGAATTGGGGAATTAATGAAATAACGATATTGCTAACGGCGGCGTTCACGTCCGCCATGTGCGCATGGGGCGCAAACACAGACTGGCCGAACCTCGAAGAAGTCATCATCGCGACGAAATGTCACCTCGACGTGGGGTACACCGCAACCGTGCCGGAATTGGTGCGGAAGTACAGCACGACCGACCTCGACAACGCTTTCGCCTTGTTCGATTCGGACAACGACAAGCCCGCTGACCTTCGCGCCCGATGGACGGTTCCAGCCTGGGCGATGGACGTGATGCTGGAAAGGGCGTCTCCCGGACGCCGGGGGCGACTTGAGGAGACCATACGCCAGCACCGTCTGATGTGGCACGCCTTCCCGTTCACCATCGAGACAGAGGCGTCCGACCTCGAGGAACTGGTGCGCATGTTTGCGTTTAGCTCCGGCATCTCGCGTCGCTTCGGTTTCGACCTCCCGCGGTACGTCAAGCAAACCGACGTGCCGGATCAGGCGTGGGCCCTGCCGACGGTGCTCGCTCATGCGGGCGTGAAGTTTCTCCACATTGGCATCAATCCCGGCTGCAAGCAGAAGGAGTTTCTCGACAAGCTTCCCGTACTGAGCTGGTGGGAAGGACCCGATGGTTCGCGCGTGCTGCTGGGCTTTTCGTCCGGTTACGGTTGGATGGGCTGGGGCAGCCTCACGCCGCCGAAGGGCTGGCGCCACAAGACGTGGCTTGCCTACATGATGCGCAGCGACAACAAGGGACCGATTTCGCCCAAGGACGCCGAGAAGATTCTCGAACGGGCGAAGGCCGAAATCCCCGGCGTGAAGGTGCGCTACGGCGACCCCGCCGAGTTCGCAGACGTCATCCTCGCGGAGGAGAAGTTGAACCCCACGCTTCCCGTCGTGCGCGGCGACATGCCGGATACCTGGATCCATGGACAGATGACGGCGCCCGAGGCGACACGTCTGCACCGCCACGCCAAGAGCGACCTGATCACGCTGGGCGTCCTTGATACGTCTCTGCGTGCGTTCGGGGTGAAGACCGATCCCGTCGCCGGAGAGCTTGAGCAGGGTTATCGTCAGTCTTGTCTCTACTCGGAGCACACCTGGGGCTTCTCCTGCTACAGGGACAGGAAGCGTTTCCAGGATCCTGACTGGCGAGAACGCTATGACAGGGGCGAGTTCAAGCACATCGACGATTCCTTCGACTATCACATGAAGTATGCGCGCCGCGCATACGCGATCGCGCAGGACGGAATCAAAAAGCGCATGGAGGCGCTTGCGCGGAGTGTCGACGTGGAAGGCCCGCGCGTCGTTGTGTTCAATCCGCTACCGTATGCGCGCGACGCCGTGGTAGAGGTGGAGATGCCGGAAGGCGGTCGCGGGGCGACCGCCCTACCAGGTGCGCTGAGGGAGGGTAATAAGGTAAGATTCCTCGCAAAGGACGTTCCGGCGGGTGGGTACAAGACGTTTCCGGCGAAGAATGGGAAATGTTGCCAATGTGAAAATGTTGCCAGTTCCAATGTTGCCAGTTCCCAATCCCACCAGTCTAACCAATTGGCATTGAAAACTGGTATTGGCAATATTCCCACATTGGTAACACTACATGCCAGCCACTTCACGGTTAAGTTCGATCTCGAGAAGGGCGGCATCGCCTCGCTCGTCGAAAACTCGACGGGGCGCGAGCTTGTGAAGCAGGGCGGACACGTCCTTGGGCAGTTCCTGCACGAACGCTTCAGCCAGAACGAGGTGCTGCGTTTCGTCGGAGCCTACAACCGCGCGCACCAGCGCAACATCAACAGCGATTTCGGAAAGGCCGGACTACCCCCACCCGATAAGGTTCCCTATACTGCATTGACGCCGAAGAACTGGACGGCGAAGCACGTGCATACAGCCCTCGGCGACGAAGTGACGCTCACGGCGGGCGACACACTCGGTCTCGCGAAGGGCTACGAGATGCGCTTCTTCTTCCCCGATCATGCGGCGTACGTGGATATTTCGTGGAAAGTGACGGAGAAGACACCCGATCCGAGACCGGAGGGTGGTTGGATATGCCTGCCGTTCAACGTTGCCGCGCCGTCCTTCCGCGTCGGGCGCATCGGCGGTACGATCGATCCGGCGAAGGACATCATCTTCGGCGCGAACCGCAATCTGATGTGCGTCGATCGTGCGATTACGGTGCGGAACGGCGCGGCAGGAGCAGGCGTGGGCGTGGCGTCCGCCGATTTGCCGCTCTGGAGTCTCGGCAAGCCCGGCCTTTGGCGCTACGAGCCAGACTACGTGCCGGCGGAGCCGGAGGTGTTCGCGAACCTCTACAACAACCAGTGGAACACGAACTTCCCGTTCTGGATTCCCGGATCGTGGACGGCGTCGCTAAGGGTTTATCCGGTGTCGGAGGGCGCGGACGAGGAGACGGCCGTTTTCACACCCGCATGGGAAATTCGTCAGCCGTGCGTCGCGGCATTCGCTAAGGGAAGTGATTTAGCCACAAAGAACGCAAAGATCGCAAAGAATGGTAGGGCGCGGACTCCGGCCGCGCCGGTGGCTGAGGGTGTGGTTGTTTCGCGGAAGGGCGTGAGGGTGACGGCGTTCTGCCCCAACCCCGATGGCGCGGGCACCGTACTGCGCGTGTGGGAACAGGCCGGGAGGGGCGGCGAGATTACGGTTACGCTGCCCAAGGGCCTGAAGGCGACTTCTGCTCAGCCTGTGAACCTGCGCGGGGAGCCGGCGGGCGAGCCGATTGCAATTAAGGAAGGAACATTCTCGTTTGTCCTTGGCGCGTGGGCGCCAAAGAGTTTCGTCCTTTCCGGCGGTTTGGCAGATGTAACGGCCGTCGAGCCGTATCGCTTTTACCGCTTTGCCGTCGATATGACGGTCGGTGACGCGTTGCAGATTTCTGAAGTGAAACTATTCAGCGGGAACACTGACGTGACGCGTTCGTGCGCGCGGGCATGGTATGAGGAAAAGACGTTTGCGCCGCATTTCAAGGAGGAATACAATCCGCTCAAGGCGGTGGACGGCGATCTCGGTACGAAATGGTACGACGAACGCGCGGCGGCGAATCGGCGCGACGCGTTCGGCAAGGACGTGTGGGTCGTGCTCGAATACGCGAAGCCCGTTGCGGTGACGCGCTACGAGTGGTACACGGCAGACGACACCTCGTGCTATGTCAGGCGCAATCCTGTCGCATGGCGTCTGCAGGGATCGAACGATGGTGAACATTGGACGGAGCTCGATGCCGTCGGATGCGCCGCGCCGCACACGTTCGACAAGACGCTCGCCTATTCGCGCCGGCTGGACATCCCACGCGCGTTGCCGGAGGACGCCGTCATCTATCCATTGGCGACTGGTGACGGGCGCTGCCTTGTTTCATATAAAGTAAATGGCACGACACTACACGAACTCGTCCCTGTGAAAGATAACGGGGAAAGGTAAAATAGATGAAAGCAAAAATAACCATCGTTGTTACCGTGGTCGCCGCATTAACGGCTTACGCTGCGGATGGCCTAATGGCCCACTCGATGCTCACGCGCGACGGACGACGGATGGTGTCGAGGCTGGAGGGCGGCAAGCGCGTCTATTCGCTTGTGCCTACGAACCAGCTGCCGGTCAACCTGCCGCCGGTGCGCGAGTGGAAGCTCTACGGCATCAAGGCCTCGCACACCGACATCGGTCTCACCAATCCGCAGTACATCCAGCGACACTGGACCGTGAGGCGCATCGACGAGGCGGCGCGTCTCATCGATGCCGACAAGCGGGCCGATTCCGACCCAGCCGCGTACCGCTATGTGATGGAAGGCGTGTGGTTCTGGGACAACTACCATCAGGACAAGGGGATGGACGCCGCCTGGCGCATCGTCACCAACTACGTGGCGCGCGGGCGCATGGACGTGGGCGTGACGTGCGCGGGTAATCACACGCATCTCTATTCCGAGACAGAGATCGACCGATCCACCCTTACGAAACGTCTGCTGGAGCAGAAGTGGGGCATCCACACGCACACGTTTTTCATGGCAGACAACCCCGGCCTCAGCTGCTCGCTGATTGATCCGTATGTTCGTGCCGGAATACGTAACTGTATCTTCCTGCCCAACCAGTGGAACCCCATCCGCTCGACCATCTGGAAGATGCGGAAGAAAATGCTCACGTCCAACCCAGACTACAACAATCCCGACCTCCAGGGCGGCGGCAGCCGGATTGCCGTTTCATACGATCTTGATCTCCCGATGGTGTTCCGCTGGAAGGCGCCTGGCGGAAAGGAGTCGCTGCTCGTCTGGTGCTCGACGCACTACGGGCGCGGGTATGAACGGCTGGGATTGGATAGCAAGGTCAATCCGTCGCATGTTCCAATGGTCGAGGCGCGCATGCCGGAGTTCCTGGAGATACTTGAGCAGAAATATCCTTACGACGTGTGGCTCGCGGGCGTCTATTGCGACGACGAATGGCCGGGCACAGGTTTTGCGGACTTCGCGGCGAAGTGGAACGAGAAGTGGCTGTGGCCGCAGTTCCGCACGGTGGGACGCCTCGACGAGCCGTTCGACCTTCTCGAAAAGAAGTTCGGCGACAAGATCCCTACGCTCACGGGCGAAATGACAAGTGGTTGGTTGCAGCACGCCGCCTCGACGCCCGAGCTCCTCGCCGACAAGCTCAACGCCGACCGTTTGCTCAAGACGGCCGAGCGCCTCGGCACGTTCGCCGGCACGATCGACCGTGGGGCCGTGGATCGTGCATGGTGGCACCTCATCCTCAACGATGAACACTCCTACGGCACGAGCGGCTACAAGGGACGGCGTGTGTTCGAGACGTGGATGCAGCACCGCGACTGGATCGAACGCGCCGCCGCGACCGCCTCGAATGAACTCGCCAAGGCCGTCGCAAAAATTGTCCCGGATGTCTCGGTTGTCCCGGATGTCCCGGGTCGCGCCTGCCGCGACGGCGTCACCGAG
>CACWIW010000172.1 GCA_902761035.1 uncultured bacterium
GGCGCGTTGGAAGGACTTCGGACTTCTGAATCGGGCTTCGCAAATCGTCCGTTGTTCAAACGTTTTCGTGAAGACCTTTTCCGGTGTGACGATCAAGCGCACGACCAATAGCCTCATGCTCATCGTCAAGTAGCCCGCGCGCAACAACACGTTCTACATGTTCGGCACGGCTAAAAACAAAAGCTAAATCTAAAACGAAACCCACCTCGTTCCGCAGCGTAATATCGCAGCCCGCGCCGTAATATCACGGTTCGGGCTGTTCTTTTTCTCTGCGCCTCTGCGTGAGATTACGGCGCGGGCGGCGGGTCGCTGACGTTCCAGTAGGACCTGTTGAACCTCGACAATGCTGGCGACTGATTTTCATTGAAAATGATGCAGAAATCGTTGTAGAAAACTGCGGAAATGATGCAAGTTTTGCTTTCTTGAATATCCAAAATGATGTCTTTACGATTGACGTGATGCACCCGATATGGTATAATTTTGCGCGTTCGGTAAAAATTATACCCGAAAGGGGTTGAATCGCATGCCTAACAATAAATCATACCCGAAAGGGTGCAATCTGTCGGCGTTCGTGAAGGCGAAGCGCCGAGAGCAGGGCTGGACGCAAGTCCAGTTGGCGGACTATGCGGGCGTGGGTCTTCGCTTCGTGCGCGAACTGGAGCAGGGCAAGGCATCGCTTCGTCTCGACAAGGTGAATCAGGTGCTTGACCTTTTCAGCGCGTGTGTGGGGCCGGTGCCAATCGACAGGAGCGTCTATGCGTAAGGCTGACATTTATGTGTTTGGGAAGTTGGCAGGTGCGCTGACGGAGAATGACGACGGCAAGTTCTCATTCCTCTATGACGAACAGTATCTGAACGAGTCATCCGCAGTCGCCGTGAGCTGCACGATGCCTCTGCGAAGCGAGGCGTATGTCTCCGATGCGCTTTTCCCTTTTTTCGACGGACTCATCCCCGAGGGGTGGCTCCTGGACATCGCCGAGAAGAACTGGAAGCTTGACGGACGCGACCGCATGGGGTTGCTTCTCGCGTGCTGTTCGTCGACCATAGGCGCTGTCAGCGTCCGGCGACACGGCGACGTTCCGCCGTCCGCTCCCGCCGAGACTTCGGGCGGCGGATGGACAGAAGGGGAGACGACATTTGAGTTTCCGTACACGGACGAGGAGATAAACGAGATGGCGCGGCGGCTTGTCGCATCGCGCGTCAGCGTCTGCGGCGTGCAGCCCAAACTGTCCGTCCATCTTGAACGCGACTCCGGCGATTCGCCGCGCATTACGATTGTCGGATTCGAGGGCAACTACATCCTTAAACTTCCGTCCAAGGACTATCCGTGGCTCATCGAGAGCGAGCATCTGACGATGTCGCTTGCCCGGAAATGCGGAATCAGGACGGCGGACTTCTCGCTTGCGTCGCTTTCCGGCGGACGCCGCGCATACGTGACGCGGCGCATGGACAGGACGCCGCACGTGAAGCACATGGAGGACTTCTGCCAGTTGACGGAACGTCTGACCGAGCGCAAGTACTTCGGTTCTTACGAGCAGATCGCCAGGAAGATCAGGCTGTATTCGTCGTCGGGCGGCGCGGATGTCGTCCGCTTCTTCGAGGTTGTCCTGTTTTCGTTCCTCACCGGCAACTCCGACATGCACCTCAAGAACTTCTCGCTGCTGCGCGAGGACGACGGATCGTGGCATCTTGCGGACGCATACGACCTTCTGCCGGTGAAAATGCTCATGCCGGACGATACGGAGGACATGGCGCTGACGCTGAACGGCAAGAAGGCGAGGATCGACGGTGGGGACTTCCGTACGTTCGCAAAGACGATCGGACTCAACGAACGCCAGACTGCCAATGCTGTTTCGCGCGTGGCGGATGCGCTTGCGTCGGGTATCGACGCCGGCTTCGGCGATTCACTTGTTTCAGATGAATTCGCATCGGGCTTTGCGCGACTTGTTCGCGCGAATCTGGATCGGATTGCTTGAGGTTTAGCCGCAAAGAACGCAAAGGGCAGAAAGAAAGTAGTGACAAGATGAAATTGATCAACCGTATTCTTGTGTTATTCTGTTGCTGTGTTTGTTTCATCTGCGTGGGTTCAATGGTTGCCGAGAAGGCGATCATCAATGCCGTCGTATATGTTCTTAGGCCGTATATCTCCTTTATGCGTGACATAATTGGTGGTCAGGAGCAGATGGGCAATATTCTGTTGGGCCTCGGCCTCATGCTTTTAGGAATCTTTGTCTATTGCACAGTGGCGGTAATTGTACTGCAGTTATTAGCTGTGTTGTTTAAGGCTCTGCTGTCGTTATGGAGAAATCATAATTCTGTTAATCCTGTCAACGGAACCCAGACCGAAAGGGATGCCTCGTGAAACCCTTTGCACGAATCAACTTGTCCTGTTGAACTGCGACAATGCTGGCGACTGGGTTTCGTTGAAAATGATGCAGAAATATGTCGTCGAAACGGCGAAAATGATGCACTTTTTGATTTTTGAATATCAAGAAAAGATGCATATTGACTGTAGTGGCAAAAATATGATATAATATTGCATAATTTTTGAAGGAGAAAAAGTCTATGGAACTCAAGCGGAAATTCTATGACTATCTCGTTCGGTGGAAAGCCGAGCGTCCGCATCAGTGCCTCTTGGTGAACGGAGCGCGGCAGATTGGTAAGACCTATATCATCGAGAAGTTCGGTCGCGAGAACTACGAAAGTTTCATTGAGATCAACTTTGCGATTGATCCGCAATGCGCGGAAATATTCGAGGGGGCCTTGGACGTGCGTTCGATATGCGAACGTCTCACTGCGATGCGCGGCGATGTAAAGCTCATTCCCGGAAACACTCTCATATTCCTTGACGAAATACAGGATTGCCCCAATGCACGGACGGCGTTCAAGCCGCTTGCGCTTGACGGTAGGTACGATGTCATTGCGTCAGGATCTCTTCTCGGCATAAAGTACAAGAAGGGGAAGCACAAGAAGACTCCGAGGTCGATTCCCGTGGGGTTCGAGCGTCAGGTTGTCATGCATTCGCTGTCCTTCGAGGAATACCTAGCCGCCAAGGGATTTGGTGAGGAGGCGTTGTCCCTTGTGAGAGGATGTTTTGAACGGCGCGAGCGAGTGCCAGATGCCGTGAACGAACGCTTTCACTCCCTCTTCCGCGAGTATGCGGTTGTAGGCGGAATGCCCGCCGTCGTCAGCGCGTTCATGGAACGTGGACATTTCGGGGAGGTTCAGTCATTGCAGGAGGGGCTTGTCGCGGACTACATCGCCGACATCCACAAGTACGCCGACAAGACGGACATCCCGAAGGTCGAGAACTGCTTCCGCGCGATTCCGCGCATCCTTGCGAAGGAGAACAAGAAGTTCAAGTATGCGGAAGTGGAAGATCGCGGAACTGCCCGTAAGTACCTTTCAAGCGTCGAGTGGCTCAGGGACGCGAAGCTTGCGACATTTGCGGAATGTGTGAACGTCGCGCTGCCGGGTCTGTCTGGCTATGTGAAGGAGGAATGGTTCAAGCTCTACCTTTCTGACGTGGGGCTCTTGATGTCCACGTACGGGATGCTTGCCAAGCGCGAACTCCTGAACGGCACGCTGAAAGGCGGCGTCAGGGGCGGCATATATGAAAACCTCATAGCCGGGGTGTTTGAGCGTGGCGGGCATCCGATCCGTTACTACAGAAACGACGATGCGGAGGTTGAGTTCATCCTTGAGACGGAGGAGGGCGTTCTCCCTGTCGAGGTGAAGTCCTCGAATGGTCGTACGCGTTCGCTTGATGCGCTGCTGGAGTCGGAGTCGATACGCTGTGGAGTGAAGCTGACAGGCGGCAACGTGGGCGTCGCGGGAAAGATGCTCACGCTTCCGCATTACATGTCCATCTTCCTGTAGAGGAATCGAAAAGAATGTTGCCAATGTGGAAATGTTGCCAATGCCAATACCAATTGCCAATGAGGGTTAGCCGCAAAGAACGCAAAAGACGCAAAGAAAGGAACTTTGAGCGATGAATAGAAAGAGTATAGTAATTCTTGTCGCGGGCGCGATGGCCATGCTTCGTCGTGAATGGCGAACTTGCGGCGGCACCCATCATACAGACGGAAATCGACATGGGTGAATTCATCATAACGGGAAAGTTTACGAAGGAAGAGGCGGTCAACCTTGCCGCCGCGCTTAATTCCAAAAACAGCGAAGAGGATTGATTCATGCCCCTCGCCTCACCGTATTTGCTGTATTTGTGATTGAACGTTTTCGTCGCAACCCATGAAACCCTTTACACGAATCATTTTCGTCTCATCCCTCGCGCTCGCGGCGGCGGGGTACTGTTCCATAGAGCGTACTGGCGAGTATTATGTTGCGACAAAGACAATGACATTCCAGAAATTGGACGAATACCACCGCGAGATAGGCGATTCCACATATATGCCTTTGCCTTTTTCCATCGGCATTCCCGACAAGGATCGTGAAGGTGAGACATATTTGCCGCCGTCTGCGGGCGTGATGCTGTTCTTCACGGGATTTCTTACTGGAGATGAATGGCCGATGACCGCACTCTTCTTCGCCCCAGCAGGCGCACTAGTGTGGGCGGGTGAGGCTTTGATCCTTGCGCCTGTCTGGGATACGCTTTGTCTGCCTGTTGACTTTTGTCGCCGCGACGAGTATTTGAAGAAGGATATCTGGCAATGAAGACGCAATGGATCACGAAGAGGGCAATTGCGGCGCTTGCATCGTGCGGAGATTATGTGGTATAATGTCCGCAAAAGATACGGAGATTTTCTGTGCGCTACATCTATCAACATAAAGACTGGCCCAAGTTTCGGTGGGATTCCGCCGAACTGGCGGCGGAGTTTGAAGCGGCTTCCTTTTCGACGGGGAGGTTTTCGGGACGGCTTGCAGCAATCGGCTTTGAGATGCAGAGTGATGCCGTCTGCGAGACGCTTTCCGCAGAAATCTTGAACTCCGCCGAGGCGAAGACGCGCTACCCTGCCCAATTCGCCGATCGATTGAATGCCATAGCGCAATAACCGATATTGGTTTTCACATGAAGCAATACGGAACAGTTCTCGCATGTGTGCGCCTTGGATCTTATGCCAGCTTGCTTGCGCTAATCCCTATTGGGTTCGGGACGCTCTTCTTTGTGCTTGGCATGGGTGAGCTTGGAGTTGGCGGCATCAGCGTTCTTTCGCTATGGACATTGTTCTGGCTGAGCGTCTTGATCTTCGGTGTTTTTGACCGTGGAATCCTAAGCGTGGGGCCGGACGGCGTTGTCTGGACCAGTGGCGTCGGCGGGCTCTCGATGAAAACGCGTGTACAGGTGAATGCGTGGACATGGAGCCGCGTAGTGCGGTTGCGCGGTTACCGCGCGGCGGTTGAACTCGTGGGCCGCGACGGACAGGGCCACGTTGTTTACGAGTCCCCGTATAACGGAAGCGCCAGAAACAGCGCCAAGGCGGAGGCCGATTGCGAACGCATCCGCCAGATGCTCGCGGAGAAGGCGCGCGTCAGCTTGACGCGCATCCGAGTTGACGACGAGCAGACCGCCGCTTCGGCAATCGAAGTGCAGAACAAGATCACAGTCCTTCGGGACGATAACGGGCGCATCGTCCGCATCACCTATCGCCCGAAGCATTTTGTCCGGGGAACGATTGTACTTGCCGCCGTAATAGCTTTTTTTGCCTTGGTGGGATGGCTGGTCTGGACGAAGTGGGATTCCCCGTGGCTGATCGCCGCTTGCGTCGTCCCGGCGATTCTGTCCGTTGCACCGACGCTCTACGATTTCTTCGGACGGCGAGAGTTCGTCATCGACGCGGAGACGGGACATTATTTCAACGGAGTTGGAAAGATAGGTGTTAGCAGGAAGTTCTCCTTTGACGAAGCGACGCACGTCCGCAAGGGCGAGTCGGCATATTACTGCGCCGATCATAGCATCGGCCACAAGGATACGACAGGCACAAGGGCCATGACCAGGATTCCCGAAGTCCAGCTGTTTCACGTTGGTTGCGCAACGCCGACACGTCTTTGCGCCTCGGACGACGAGGCACTCATCGACGCATTCGTGCGACTCCTCCGCGAAGCTATTCAACATCAGGATATGTATGGCACATGAAATGCGAATCGTGCATATGCAAAGTCTCGCAGGATACCGCCTAGCGCGAGATCAATGCACTTGTCGCAAATGGCATCCTCCGCCGAGAAGGCCAGGGCCGCTCGACGCACTATGTGCTGGAGTTGTAATGTTGCCAATGTGAGGAGTGACAGATGCCAGCGATGGCTGCATGAGTTGTCACAGAACGGAGCCAACTCTGCCACGGTAAGTGAAAGAGGTGGATGAATGATGAATAAGAGAAGATTGAGAATCGTCAAGTTCGCGGCGATAGGCGCGGCGGTGATGGTGCTTGCGTGGGCTGTCGCGGGAAAGTGTAACTGAAATGAAATTTGGATGTATGGGCTTGCCAGATGGTTGAGATATTGGCAAGAAACACTTGCCAAATGTGGGTGGGGTGTGGTATAATGCCCGCCAAACGAAGGAGAAATTGCGATGAGAGAAGAACTGATGTCCGTTATGCGCGAGTTCTACCACGACGGGATTCCCGATGGGGTCGTGTCGCGAGATGTGGAATATGCCGAGAAACTGCGGGCCGCGACGGTTGTCAAGGGAATGCGTCGCACCGGCAAGACATTCCTGACCTACGGACGCATGAAACGCCTTGTGGACGATGGGATCCCGCTGGGACGCATCGTGCATGTCAACTTCGAGGACGAGCGGCTGTCAGGGATGACGATGGACGATCTGCGTCTGATTGGGGAAGTCCATGCCGAGTTGTATCCTGAGTTCGCGGACGGAAAGACGTGGTATTTCCTTGACGAACTCCAGAACGTCAAGGGATGGGAATCCTACGCGCGGCGCCTTGTGGATTCTCCGAACGTCCAGCTGTGCCTTACCGGGTCGTCTTCAAAACTGCTTTCGGAGGAGATTGCCACGCAGATGCGCGGCCGTTCGATTCCAATAGAAGTATTCCCGCTTTCCTTTCCGGAATACCTGCGCTTCAATGGGGTGTTCAAGAAGATTCCCCGCGCGGGATTCACGGCGCGGGAGAAGGGGGTGCTTCGCAGGGCAATGTCGGACTACATGGAGCGCGGCGGTTTCCCCGACGTGCAGGATGTGTCCGACGGGATGCGTGCGTCAATGCTCCAGGGGTACGTCGATGCCGTTCTCTACAGGGACATCATCGAGCGTCATGCCGTGCCGAGCGTTCAGGCGCTCAAGTACACGTTGGAGTATCTGTTCCACAACTATGCCCGCAAGGCATCTACGAGAAGCATCTCCGGGGTTTTGAAGAATCTTTCCCTGCCCGCAAACCGCGAGAGCATCGCCGACTATCTCGACTGGTTCAAGGACGCCTATCTTGCCTATTCCGTATCGGTTCGTTCTGATTCGCTTGCGGTGAAGCGCGTAAACCCGGACAAATACTATCTGGTTGACCCCGGGCTCATACGCGCGATGTGCGTCAAGAACGACGCCGAGCGGGGATGGATGCTGGAAAACGTGGTTTTCATGGCGTTGCGCCGCAAGGCGGGGAAGATTTCCTATCTCGTCAATGGCGACGGAACCGAGGTCGATTTCCATGTTCACGACAAAGTGTCGCACAAGGAGAGCCTGGTCCAGGTTTCATACGCGATGTCCGATGCGGCGACATTTGACCGAGAGATGGGAGCGCTGAAGCTCGCCCGCGACAAGACGGGAATACGCGACTGCACGATTGTGACGTGGGACGACGAAGGCGAGTCCTACGGCATTCGCATCGTGCCGGCATGGAAGTGGCTGCTTGCATGACTACTTGCGGCGGCAAGCGGAAGTTTCGAGTGGGTGCAACGGCGGTCAGGATGTGGAAGTGTTGCCAATGCCAATACCAATTGCCAGTGAGGTTTAGCCGCAAAGAGCAAAAAGAAAGGAAGCATAATTATGGGTAAGTATCAGATTCGCGAGTTCCTGTCGAGAACCGGCTTGGGGCTGTTCCTTGTCTGGGGATGCGCTGCGGTTATATTCCTCGTGGCCGTTGTCAGCTCCCCCCTTTTGGGCAAGGCGTCGGTGGTAGCGGGCTTTGCCGCGACAGGAGTTCTTGCGGTGGCGTCGCTATGGTATGCTTTGGTGTTTCTCGCGACTCTGGCGAAGCGGCAATGGAGGAAAGCGGCGATAATGTTCGTTGTTGGCGGCGTGGGTACGTGCCTGCTCTCCGTTGGATTCGGCTTTGCTGCGGCATTCAACTTCTGGTCTGCGGTTGAAAAGTGGGATAAGGGGAAAGAGAAACCGCGTTTGGTGGGAGTGCCGGGCGAAGATGGCAAGATGGCGTTCTCAGTTGAATATATCAATGCCCATCCGTTCCTTGCCGAGTACGACAAGACGATTGTATTCAAGTCCGGCAAGCGTATAGGAGTTTGCATGGATACGGGCGGAGCGGGTCCGTTCGCGGTCTACAGACTTCCGACGGGGGAATACTATCTTGTGGACGGTCTCAAGCACAATTTCATCCGTAACAATTATCGTGTCAACGTGACGAACGAGACGGTAGAAATGATGACCGGCGATGTGTTCTGGATTCGCATTCCCGACGGTACGTTCGCGGTTGTCGGAAGTGGTGGAGATTCCATCAGCGTCAGGACGGCGGATGAAGAGTGCAAAAATGTAGAAGGCCAGTTGGCGCCGGCAGGCGATTCGCTTTCGCGCCGAAAATACCTCGGTTTAACCCATCCTCGCGGCGAATTCGAGAAGTCTGACGATTGCAGGGATCCGTATGCCGGCATAATCGAACCTGCATGGACGGCGGTAGATGCCGGTGCCGCGAATCTGCCGTTCACGCTGGAATGGCGTGACAGCAAGAAGGGCTGGAACAGGCAATGGCGCATTGCGACCGCTTCAGGCAAGCATTTCGCGCTGTATCAGGCAGGGGATTTCGAGACGTGTCACATGTATGTCGGTGCGTCTGGTGTATATCGGCTTCATTTCGCGTCCAAGAACGGGAGAGTGTCTGATTTCTTTGACAATGAGTACAGAATCGATGCGAACAGTGAAAAGGTGGAGATGATTGTCGGCGGATTCCTCTTGAGTATTCCGTCCGGGACAGTCGGTATATCATCGTTTGGTCTGTCTGAAGACCGCGCATCTTTGACGGCGACTTGCGAGAACGGGACAAAGATTGAATCGAGCGACTCCATTCCGGCAAGCGAAGACAAATACCAGTACATGCCTGTTGGGGTTGTCGACTATGACGGTAGTTTCCGTCAGTGCCGTTGAGAATGTTGCCAGTGTGGAAGTGTTGCCAATGACAAATCCAACTGCAAATGAAAGAAAAACAATCGCTCTTGCGGTGGGGTGCGAATTTGGACTAATAAGTCATGAACGCGTTGTCAATAGTCTGTCGCGCTATGTCTCGGAGTCGGTGGCGCGGAAGAAATTTGTTATACTACTTGCGTTATGCCAAATGGTGTAATGGATGTGGTGTAATGAGGAGACGAAGATGGAACCGTTCAAGTTCGGATGCATTGTGTGCTTGCAGCGCTTGGCGGACGGCATGTTCTCGGATTTGATTTTCGCGATGCGGCGGGAATCCACAATGCTTCATCCATAAAGAAGGCGTTGAACAGGCTTGAGGAGATTGGCCATGTCTATTTCTTCCACGATGAATACAAGTTCACAAGTCCTTTTTTCCGAGAGTGGATCTTGCGGAAGCTGGGGTGAGGGCAATGAGTGGTTCGATACACCATGGCCACTGAATGTGTTAATGGTTCACCTCCGCCCCGCGCATCGGCATCGCCTACGCCTCCAAGCGCGACCAGAAGCGCAAATGGCGTTTTACTCTTAAGAGCGATGTCAGCTAGTTCATCTTCACCCAACCTGAATTTTGCGAATTTGTGCGTTCCCATTGACAAACAAACAAAGAATAGTGTATAATTCAAAGTGCTTGGGGACATAGTGCCTCGGGCGAAAAGCGATAAAAACATGACGAAGGCAAAGCATAACAGCAGACGGAAAGCGTCCGCTCTCGGCAAGACGGGGGCGGAGCGCTCTGCACACGTCATGAATCCCAAGTATCTTGCGGAGATGGAGCGCTTCCGTCTCAT
>CACWIW010000173.1 GCA_902761035.1 uncultured bacterium
ATATATTCGACATGGACGGAACGCTCGTGGACAACTGCGCGTGGCATGTGAAGGCGTGGCGCGCGTTCGCTGTCCGCCACGGGCGCGAGATAACCGAGCGGCAGATTCTGGAATGGATGGGTGCGCCGAGCGCGTACTACATGAACCGCATCTTCGACCGGGAGATTCCACCCGACGAATGCGCCACCCTGACCAACGAAAAGGAATCCCTCTACCGCGAAATCTACGCGCCGTATCTCAAGTTGCCTGACGGCTTGGGCGATCTGCTCAGCGACGCCCGCAGGCGGGGCGTGAAACTGGCCATTGCGACAGGTGGATCCATTGACAACGTGGACTTCGTTCTCGACGGGCTTGGAATACGCGATTTGTTTGAGGTGATTGTGGACGCTTCGCAGTACGAACGCGGCAAGCCCGCGCCGGATTGCTATCTCATGGCTGCGGCTCGCCTCGGGCTTGATCCATCCGAATGTCTCGTGTTTGAGGATGCCGTCGGTGGCGTGAGAGCGGCGAAAGCGGCGGGAATGTGCGTTGCCGCAATCACGGCGACGATACCGAGGGAGGTCTTGGCGGCAGAGCAGCCAGACATTCTCTTTGATTCATTTACCGAATTCAAGAGGCCTCACGGATGAAGGAAATTGCCGTGTTCCCGATGGGGAACATTTGAGGTTGCTATCGTCCCGGAAATATGGTATGATACCGACCGGTAACACGAATTGGGATCGAAGTCATGTATGACATGAAACAGTTGGGCGCGTTTGTCGCCAAGGAGCGTAAAAGGCAGGGTGTGACACAGCTGCAACTGTCACAGGCAACTGATGTCGGCAGAAGGTTTATCGTCGAATTGGAGGGCGGCAAAGAGACGATTCAAGCTGGCAAGCTCCTGAAGGTGCTGGACACGCTCGGAATAGACTTGACGCTGACTGCACCGGAGGGAATCTGAGATGCCGAATGGCCAAGCGACGTGTACGCGAAAATCGAATCGGTCATAGCTGGTCAAGTAGAATCCCTGTGAGAAGGAGCTGATTGAGCATGAAAATTGAGGAACTCATTGACAGGGGGGACGAGACGGGACAGCGCATTCGCGAAACGCTGAACGTCCTGCTTGAATCTCCGTACTTCTACAAGACGGACGATAAACGTCTCTTTCTCGTCCTGACGCGCTACAAGCGGGCGTTTGAGTCGTTCTTCGACAAGTTCTTCGGCTGGACGCTCGTGATGGACGCGAAATGCGCGCGCCTCTACAAACCGAAATGGTTCAACGAGAAGATCACGCTGCCCAACCGCGACATGTTCGGCTTCACGAAACGTGACGAGTGCATGGCGTTTCTGCTGCTCATCGAGTTCTTTGAGCGTGAATGTCGCGAGCAGGGCGTGACGGCGGATGACCGCGAAAATCTGCGCTTCCGTTTCGGCGACTGGCTTGAATACGCGGCGGCTCGCTTCCGCGCGTTGATGCCAGATAAAGAGGAGAACTATACCGATGAGCGCGTGAGGCAGATTCTGCGCGACATCATGCCCGATCTCGTGCGGTATCGGTTTCTGCAGAAAGTGAGGCCTTCGGCCGATGACAGCGTGAGCGAGGCCGAGACGATCTTCGAATGTCTGCCTGCCCTCTGGCACTATCAGGCCGCGCAGCTCAATCAGCCGGTCGCCGTGGAGGAGGAAAGCGCATCATGAAGCCACGTGAGAACTATCGAATCACCACCGTGAGGGTTGTCGAGTTCCATAACCTCGGCACGACGACCATCGAGATTCCCGAAGGCGGGCATCTTTTTCTTCTGGGCGACAACGGCTCGGGCAAGACAACGATCCTTGACGCAATCCACTTGGTTCTTACCGCCGGGCGCGAGATGGAGTTCAACTCCGCCGCACGCGTCGCGGGCGCGAAGGATTCCGGAGGACGCACCATCCAAGGCATCGTGCTTCGCTACAACGCCGTCACCGGACGCCCCATGCGCGAGACGGGCATCACCTACGCCGCCGTGGAACTGAAGTCGGATACAGGACGCGTCGTTTCGCTTGTTGTCGGGCTTGCGGCGGACGGCATGGACGTCGCCTTCGAACGCTGGGGCGGTATTGCGTCCGTTCCTGTCGCAGATCTTCCGCTCGCCGTCGAGGAGAGCGGACGTCTCCGCGCCGCGACACAGTCGGAATTCAAGCGCGGCATCACGGCCCTGACGGGCGGCAAGTACTACGGACACATCAACGACTATGCCGACGCCGTCGGGGCGCGCCTCTTCGGCGGCGAGGCGAAATACGCCGATGTCTGCAAACTCCTTCGGACGGCCAAGGCGTATCGCGAAATCGCGGCACGTGCGGCGAACTACGATGATCTTTTTCGCAAATTGCTTGAGGAACCGAGCCGCGACACGTTTGAGCCGCTCTTGAAGGGGCTTCGCGAACTGGAGGAAAGTAAGGGACGCCTTGAGCAGATTGACGAGCGGGCGGCCTACCTGAATGAACTTCGCCGCGAATCCGAGCGGCTGGAGAAACTGCGTTTTCATGCCGATCTTGTGGTCTGGGCTGAAGCCGATGCGAAGCGTACCTTTGCCGAGCGCGAAGGAGCGACGATTGCCGAATCAGAACAGGCGGCACAAAAGGAACTTGCCTCGCTTGAAGGTGAGTGGGCGGCGCTGAAGGACGATGTCGCCCGCGCGCGGGAGCGGCTTTCGGACTTGCGGGCGAAAGACAAAACCGGCCTTGTTGGGCAGGAAAAGGCCTCCGTGCAGCGTCTCGCCGAGGCTGAGCGCAAACTGTCCGACGCCGAACGTGTCCTTGCTGAAGACAGGCGCTCAGCGCAAGAGGCGGAAAAGACGGCGAAGTCCGCACGCGAACATCGGGCATCGGCATTTCGCAAACAGGCGGACGAATTGATGTCCGGCGGCAAGACGGCGAATTTTTCGGCGGGCGGAATCGCAGATGCGCTATATGGTGCGGACGCGCGGGATTTGACCGAGTTGTTTGCAGAGGCGCGTGTCAGGGCCACGGCGGAAATCAATGTGCGCTCGGACGCGGCGTTTCAAGCCCGCGCAGAAGCCGAGGTCGCGCAACGCGAAACCGAGGAACGCCGCAAAGAACTTGATGCGATACGCGCACGCGGTGAAAACCTGCCGGATGTTCCCGGCTTCGCCGAGGCGCGCGAAGAATTGCGCGCGAAGATGTTGGGGGCGCGTCCGCTTTACGAACTGCTGGAGCCGGCGTCTGGATGTGACGCGCGCCATCTTGCGTTTTTGGAGCGGCTTGTCGGCGACGACTTTCTTGCAACGTGGGTCGTGCGGCCTGACGAGGCGGATCAGGTGCGGCGGATTGTGTGGTCGGCAACAACAAGCGGACAACAACAAGGTGTGTGCCCGACCGTGTCTGTGCGAGGAGAGTCGGACGATGTGTCCGTCAATGACCTTGCGCCGTGGCTGGGAACGTTCGTGTCTTTTGAGGAATCCGACGTCGAGGCGGTGCGTCTTCTCGCGCGGCATCTTGCAGCGAAGGTGGGACCGAAGGACGGCGACTTCCTTTCGCAGAAGACGTGGCTTTTCAGGGGACGCGAAGGACTCTTGGCTGCCGCGAAGCCGCGTCTCATCGGCTCGAAGGCGCGTGCGGCGGAACAGGCGCGTCTGGAAAAGGCGGCCGAGGCTCGGCTCGCGGAAGCGGAACGTCAGGAGAAGGCGGCGTCGAAGAAAAGCGCCACGTGCGAGCAGGCGCTTGCCGCGTTACAGACGTTCAGGACGAGGCTGGAAGATGCAAGAGACGTCTCCGTACGCGAAACCTCCGCCGTGAACGCAGCCGAGGCGGAGTTGCGCCGCATTGCCGACCGGGCGTCGATTTCGGAGGCGCGCGCAGAGGAACACCGCCGTGCGGTGGCTGTATGCCGCGACGAACTCGAGGATGTGCGCGTGAAGATGCGCGCGGAAGGAATTGACGGTTCGCTTGAAAAGCGAATTGCATCTGCCGAAAAGACCGTTCGAGAAAAGGAGCGCGCTGCGGATGTTGCGCGGGAGAGGATCGGCGGCGTCCGCGGACGGATCGAAGGTCTCGCGAAGGCGCGCTCGGCGCGGGAAGCCGAGGCGGCCGAGGCTGCCGCGCGTGCGTCCGACACTTTGTCCCGTTTCGCCGTGCGGATTCCAGAGGGACAGGACGTTGCGCGGTTCGCGGCAGAGGAGTTTCCGCAGCTTGCCGTGGAGGGGGCTGACTATTCGGCGCTGCGCGAAGGATTGGCGAAAGAGTCGGGCGCGGCGGAGGCGAAGATCGAACAGCGCATCCGCGACCAGAAAGGTGAGGCGTATGCGTTTTCGTTCGACCGGGCGGCGAACAGCATCACCGACCGTCGCGGAAGTGCGCTTGCGGAAGTGCTTGCGGACGAAACGCGCCGCGTGGAGGAGCTCAGGGGCGTTCTCGACAAGAAGAGCCGCGAAGTGTTCGAGCAGATATTCATGGGCGAGGTCATGCGGCGGCTCTATCTCGACCTCATGCGCATCACGGATTTGACCGGACGCATCCAGCGTCAGCTCGCCGGACGGAAATTCGGATCGAACCGCTATGCGTTTTCCATATCGCCTATTCCAGAATACGAGGGATTCGTCCGACTCGTCCGCAAGGGTTACGCGCTCGACTCGGGCGGAGAAAAGGACGAGCTTCGGGACTACCTTGAACTGCACAGGGACGAAATCCTGAACGCGGACATCGACACGGTCCCCGACATCTTCGACTACCGCAAGTGGTTCCGCTTCGAGCTGAAGGTCGTGACGGAGAACGAGGAAGGTCGTGTCATCGACCGCAAGGTGAAGAGCATGGGGTCGGGCGGCGAACAGGCGGTGCCGAACTATCTCCTGATCCTCACCGTCGCGGAATTCCTCTTCCATGGCGGCGATGGCGTGGAACCTCCCAAGACGGCGCTCCTGCTGTTCGACGAAGCCTTCTACGGGATCGATACGGCGCGGCGCGACCAACTGTTGGCTTTTGCCGATGCGCTTGGACTCCAGCTTTTCGTGTCATCTCCGGACCAGGACGGCGTGAAGCGTGAGATCAGACACTCCGTCTCGCTGATCGTGGTGAAAGATGAGAACCTCGACGTACACCTGACGCCCGTCGTCTGGCGCAACGTCGCCACGCAGGGTGATTTGCTTGGTGGCGACGCGCTGGAAGTCGGCATGACGGTCAAGGAGGAGACGAAATGAGCAGATTATTGTTAAAATCGGCAAATTTGATACAGAGTGAGACTGTTTCGTTCATAAAATGTGATCCTTACTGGAAAAGTTCGTTCATAAAATGTGGTGGCTGGTCGTTGATTACGTTCATAAAATGTGATATTATACTGTCTAGATGAAAAGGCAGATTATAGACAAGATGGAAGCCTGGGATGAGTCGGCGGACAGAAAGCCGCTGATTTTGATGGGCGCGAGACAGGTTGGCAAGACTTGGCTGATGGAGGAATTTGCTCGGCGTAGGTATGTCGGCAACACGGTTGTTGTCAATTTCATGAAGAGTGAGCGACTGCGTCTGCGGTTTGAAACGACAGACCTTGATCCGAAGTCCATCATAGAGGCCATATCAATCGAGACTGGGCAGAAGATAGTTCCCGGTAAGACGCTTCTTGTGCTGGATGAGATACAGGAGTCCCCGCGCGCGTTGACTGCGCTCAAGTTCTTTAACGAGGACATGCCGGATTTGGCTGTCATGGCAGCGGGGGCGCTTTTGGGGCTTGCCGTGAACAGGAAAAAGAAAAAACGCGACGCCAATTCATTGCAGCTGGCGAGGGCGTCGTTTCCGGTAGGCAAGGTTGCGTTCCTTGACGTTCCGCCTATGACTTTTGAAGAGTTTCTCTTGGCAGTCGGCGAGGATTTGAAGTGCAACGCGCTAAAGAAATGTGACTGGAAGATGGTTGGTTTGTTCCATGACAGTTATTGCGAACTGCTCCGAAAATACTATTTCGTAGGAGGAATGCCAGAGGCCATCCAGTCCTTTTCGGAGAACGGGGACTTTGCGCTGGTGCGCGATGTCCACAGGGCGATTCTCCGGGCGTATGACGAAGATTTTGCAAAGCATGCCGATGGCCCTCTTTTGGCAAAGATACGGTTGCTTTGGAACTCGATACCGGCGCAGCTTGCGAAGGAGAACAAGAAGTTCGTCTATACTGCGCTGCGTCCGGGAGCCAGGGCAAGAGAGTACGAAGTCGCGCTTCAATGGCTGGAGGACGCGGGGATGATTCGAATCGTCCGCAATGTATCGACGCCTCAGCTGCCTCTTGCGACATACGAGGAGTTCGGAGCTTTCAAGCTCTACGCGCACGACATAGGGCTAGTTGGTGCGATGGCCGGTGTCCCGCCGCAGATACTGCTTGATGGTGATAGTTTGTTTACCCATTTCAAAGGGGCGCTGACGGAGCAGTATGTACTTGAAGAATTGACAGCGTTGGGATTGTCGCCAAACTACTGGTCGCCGGACAACATCAAGGCGGAGGTTGAATTCCTTCTCCAGATCGGGACGATGATATGCCCGCTTGAGGCAAAGGCCGAAACGAACCTGCGTGCGAAGTCGCTCAAGTCATACATTGACCGGTTCAATCCGCGCAAGGCCCTGCGTGTATCGATGTCCAAGTGGTCGTCCGGCGAACGAATCGACGACTATCCGCTCTATGCGATACCAGAGGCGATAAAGGTTTTGGGCCAATAGAATCTAAACAGACAAAGGAGAGACAATGATGAGAGAAGTTCACCTGGGCGCTGTTCAGCCCGGAACGAAAATGATTCGCGTAAAGATTGAATTACGCGATACCGACATCCGGCGTACAATTGTGATTCCGGAGGACCTGACGCTTGAAGATTTTTCTGACGTTGTTCAGGTGGCCATTGGGTGGGATGGCAGTCACCCGTGGGAGTTCTATCAGGGCAAGGAGGTTGACTGGAATTGTGAGGTGTACGAAGATGAACCCAAGCCAAGGAAACTGCCATGGTATCATGAGCGATGGCATCAGGCGCCATGCGAACACACCGTCGTGGAGGTATTGCCCGTAAAGGGAAAACGGCTTTACTACGTGTATGATTTCGGAGACACCTGGGAACATGTCATTTACCGCATGTCCGACCCGGCTGCCGATGCCGTTCCAACCTGCGAGAATACTAGCGGAACTTGGGGTGTAGATGACGTCGGAGGCACTTGGGCATTGGAAAGCCTTGTCAAGGCGCTCAGAAAATGGGGTGACAAGGATTGCACTGACGCTGAGTGCAGGGAAGGAGAAATGTCTGGCGACAAACGCTTCTGGTACGGCTGGGGCAAGAAGGCCCTTCGCGAAAAGTTTCTTGCTGGACCTAGTGCGGAAGAGGTCTCGGCGCGATTGACGGCGATGTTCACCGAAGATGAACATGTCGAAGATCCTCCATACGTAACAGACGCCGTACAAGCTTTCAAACATACAAGCACCAAAGTAGGACGTAACGATCCGTGCCCATGTGGAAGCGGAAAGAAGTACAAGAAGTGTTGTGGCAGATAAGGGAGATGGAGGTATCGAAATGAGTGAGAGTCCGCTGACCAAAGACAAACTCGCCGCTGCGATTGAAAAGGCGCCGGCGGTGGAGGGGGTGCTGAAGAAACTTGCGGGCAAGGTCGCGCGCGGCGTGCGGTTGCCGGCGTCATTCACCGCAAGGGGGCTCGATTACGCGGCGCAGCGCGAGCTGGAGCACTTACTTGGTACCATCGGGCAGCGTCAGCCGGACGGTTCTTTTTACATCCAACTGCACGAGTTCCTGCGTGGCCCTGAAATGTGGCGCGAGGCGATGGAATGCTTTGGCCTCGTCAGAGGAAGGGACGAGGGTGTCGACGACGAGGATGTCTTCGCGCGGCTGAAGCTGATCGTTCCAGACGGCGATTGGTATGTCGACAGAATGGCGGCGAGCGAAGAGATTCGACGGTTCGTCGCGAAGCCGGAAAGAAGGCGAGAGTGGTTGACATTCGCGAAATGCGCTCTTGACCGCTTTTTGACTGCTCCACGCCCAATAACAACCCTCTCCCAGCTCGGATCTGACTGGTTTTCGGATAGCAAGAAGTTACGGAGCGGTCCGTGGCGCCGCCAACTAGTCGCCATATACGAAGCTATCCTGAACTACTCGTCTGAAGATGAACGCAAGTTTCTGGAAGAATTTGGAATCGCTGACAATCCTTATACAAGCTGCGTGACGTTCTGCGCCCCGTTGGTATTTTGGATTGGCAACGAGGAGTTTGACTTCCCGAAGAACCTCTACGACAAACGCATGGCGTGCCAGCTGCCGCTTGAGACAGTTCTCGCAATTTCGCAAATCGGCTGGTGCGGCACCGTCAAGGAACTGACGACAAGTGAAAATGCGTCTCCGTTTCTTGATCTGGTGAAAGCCGGAGTCCCGTGCGTCTATACTGAGGGATATCCCAATATGGCCGTTTCGTGCATGCTGAAGCGCCTCTCCGGTTTTAACCTCAGGTGTACACATGATGGTGACGCCGATCTCGACGGATTCCGCATCGCCCAAATGGTGTCCGACTGCATCCAAGTTTCATATTCGAGGCCGGTAAAGGCGCTTTATTGGGCGCAGCGCTCGAAAACGCCGGTTGGCATTCCGCTTTCGGACGAGCAGCGCAAGAGGGCTGAGGCTTTTCTTGCGAAGGATCCAAATGGCCACATTGCCGCAGAAGTAAGGGAAATGCTTGCGTGGGGACGATGGATTGAACAAGAGTCATTTGACTCGATTGAGGGCCTGAGCATGAGGGGATCAGCGCAGTGAGGCGGCGGATTGAGAGGCAGGCGGCTGATTTGTTCGCCGAGGTTGACGGTCACGCGGGAAGTGCGGCCGGTTCGGCGTGCGCGGCGCGCCCGCCCTACCGTGATGATGCACCTGTTGGCGACGTGTCGCTGGTAAGATCCCCGCTTGTGGATGAGACGAAGGAATGGCTTTCAGCTCGTGCGCTCACGCTCGGCAACATGCTTGCGAGCGAACGCGCCGTCGAATATGTCGCGATCCTGCGTGCGCTTGCCAGGTTCCGTGCGGAACACGAACCGGAGCCCCTGCATGAGGACGTGGAGCGGAAAGTTTGCGGCGAAGACGCCGAGGCGTCCGCATCTGCGACATTCAAGGGTGATATCCACCAGCTGAAGGAATGGAACCTCGTCACGGAGCGCATCGAGAAGGAGCGATTGCGCGGCTATCGCGACAACCGACGCGCAAAATTCCGCTATCGGATGTGCGACGACGCGGCGGCGTTCGTGGAATGGCTGGAGGACCGCCATGCACACGACCTCTTGCCCGGCGGCGGGGACGAGACGGGGAATCTTCTCGACATGCAGCGGTCGATCCTCGCCGAGCTTCGGCGGATGCTGCACCGTGTCGATGCTGCGCACGTCGGCTACGAGACGGCGGGCGACGTCCTCTTTCGTGTCGACCAGGTGTCGCGTTACGTCGATGCGACGGCGAAGACGCTTCAGGAACTCAATCTGCGGCTCCTGAGTTTCGGCATCGCCGAATTCTCTGCGGAAGAGGCAAAGCCGATTGTCGATGAACTTGCGGTATTCCTTGAACGGTTCGGGAGACGCTTCGGGACGCTTCGCGAGGACATCCTGCGCGATGTCGAGGAGATGCGGCGCGATTGCCATGCGAAACGGTGGAAGGCGTGTGCGGAGACGTTGGCGGCGGAGACCTCGCGGTTCCGGCATATCGCGTCCGTAAAGATTCCCGACGCACAGCGTATTCTCGCCGACGCATCGCTCTTCTACGGTGCAGGCGGCACGCTCGTTTCGCTCATGTCGCGCATCGGCGATTCGGCGCGGAAGGTCTGGGGGAAGCTCAACGCGAAGCTTCGCGAACTGGAACGCCGCAATCACCGCATCGAGGATGTCGGCGCGCGCCTTGCGGAACTTGCGCGGCTTGACGAAGGGAACGTACCTCATCGTTGGCTGCAGCGGCTTCTTGAGCCTGCGGCGATGTGCGGCGACGCACAGGTGAGGCCGAATGGAGAGAAGTCAGTCGCACCACTTCCCAAGAGATCGTCGAACGTCAAAACTCAGAAGATCATCTCTTGGATCACGCCGCGCAAGGTCGGGGAGCGTCCAGACGTCGCATCCATCGCGCAGGAACGCGCGAAGCGCGTCGCATCCATCGCGCAGGAACGCGCGAAGCGTTTGAAGGATTGGATGGTTGCGCGCGGCATCTATCCGTCAAGCAAAACATCCGCGCTTTCGGAAGGCAGCTATTCCGAGTTCGAGGATTTCGCAAACTTGATGCAGATCATCGAGCATGTCTGGTTGGGTGGCGGCGAGAAGGCACGGAAACTCCTTGATGTCCGCGGCACGCCGACAGGAGTGGGCGCAAAAATCTCACTCGACAATGCCACGCTTGAGTTTGAAGACATCATGCTTGAACGATGCTGAACAGCGAATCAGTCTTTGAAGAGCAACTGAAGGAGAGAGCAAATAATGAAATCAAACGCGAAGATGAAGTTCCAGAGCTGGAAGACGACGGACGAGGAAGAACGCGCGAAACGGCGGGAGCGGGCCTCAGTCGAGTCGATGAAGGTGAGGGCGGTCGATGCCCCGGACGGCTTTGGCGTTTATGAGGAAGAGCGGGCTTGGAACGTGCAAGCACATCGAGCGCGCCGTGAAGAGCGCGGCGCGGAAATGCGGAAAGCTTCGTCGTTCGCCTCGCGCCGAGGTGTTCATGTGCCGCGATCCGTACGAACCGAGGTTCGTTCCCGCAGAGGGGATGTCCATCGAGGCGAGGCGCGCGCTCGCCGGCTACTGCGACGCCGCTGGTCTCGTCAAGAACCGCACGGCCGCCGGGATTGACGCGTTCGTTCGCATGTGCGACCGGCTGAATGAGGTGAAGCCCGGCTCCGTCCGCGTTTCGGAGGAAGTGCGCAGACGGCTCGTGGAACTCGTCAGACGCGACGCGCTCGCACGTGCGGTAGATGAGTTCCGCGAGATGCAGGGCGACGACGGACAATGGCCTTTCCTGAAGCGGACGCTTTATCCGTACCAGCGCGAAGGAGCGTTCCATCTTGCCGGGAAGGGACGTGCGCTGCTTGCCGACGAAATGGGCCTTGGCAAGACCGTCCAGGCGATTGCCGCCGCGCTGCTCTTGCGCGAGACGGTGGGGATTACGCGCGTGCTCGTGGTCGTGCCGGCTTCGCTCAAGGGCGAATGGGAGGACCAGATACGCTTCTTCTCCGACGCCGAGACGGAACTCCTGTACGGGATACGCCACGTGCGTCTCGCGCGATATGCGGCGACGACGGCGTTCTTCCTTGTCGCCAACTACGAGCAGGTCATCCGCGACTGGAAGGAAATCAACGACATCCTCAAGCCCGACCTCGTGATCCTCGACGAGGCGCAGCGCATCAAGAACTGGAAGACGAAGACGGCCCGCAACCTCAAGGGGCTCTCCTCTCCGTATGCGTTCGTGCTGACCGGCACGCCGCTCGAGAACCGCATCGACGAGCTTTATTCGCTTGTCGAGTTTGTCGATCCCGCGCTTTTCGGCAGTCTCTTCAGATTCAACCGCCGGTTCTACTCCTTCGACAACGAAGGACACAACGAGGGCATGTGCAATCTTGAGAAGCTCCATGAGGCGACTTCGCAGATTCTCTTGCGTCGGCGCAAGGCGGCGGTGGAGGACGAACTTCCGGGGCGGATGACGAAGACGTACAAGACCGGCATGACACCGGAGCAGGAGCGTCGCTACAACGAGCATTTTCGCGAAGTGGCCGCGCTCGTACAGCTGAGCAAAAAGCGTCCGCTCACGCCGAAGGAGCAGGAGCGCCTGCAGATGGAACTCAGCATGATGCGGATGCTCTGCGACACATGCTACATCCTGGATTCCAAGATCAAAGATTCGCCGAAGCTTGACGAGTTTGAGAACGTGCTGGACGATATTTTTGCGGACGATCCGTCACGCAAGGTGATCGTGTTCTCGGAATGGACGCGGATGCTCGATCTCGTGATTGAGCGTCTTGAGAAGAAAGGCATCGACTACGCGCTCCACACGGGGCAGGTCAACCAGAAGCGGCGTCGGGAGGAGATACGTCGATTCAAAGAGGATGCGGACTGCCGCGTGTTCCTCGCGTCCGAGTCCGGCGGCGTGGGTCTGAACCTCCAGGTTGCGAGCGTGGTGGCGAACCTCGACATGCCGTGGAACCCCGCGCGACTGGAGCAACGCATTGCGCGCGCGTGGCGCAAGAACCAGAAGCGGGACGTCCTGGTGGTGAACATGGTCGCCGCAGGGACGATCGAGGAACGGATGCTCCAGACTCTCGGCTTCAAGCAGGGACTTGCGGATTTCGTGTTGGACGCAATGGGCAACGCCGCCGACTTCGAGCTGCAGAACACAGAAAAGGCGAAGGGCAAGAAGAAGGAAAGCGCATTTATGCAGCGGCTCGCGTCCGTCATGGGCGAGGCCGTGAAGGTGAACGCGGCGGCAACGCCGAAACCGAAGGGCGAGCCGACCATTCCGCCGGAGGATCGCTTGCGCGCTAGCGTCGAGGCGGAGTGTCCGGGCGTGGAGCGCCTGGTCGTCAAGTTCAGATGCGACGCCTCCGGGCGGAGCGTGGGCGGTGCCGTCGCGGTGGGACGTGGTGTCGGGCGGAGCGAGATCGCGCAACGGATCGCCGAGACGCACGGAGTGGCGCTCCCGGATTCTGCCGTGGAGGTGATCGATCCCGAGACGTGGAAGCTGCTCCAGCGGCTTCGCGACATGGGCGTGATCTCGTTCTGCGGCGAGGACGTGAAGGATGTCGTCGTGAGGGATGCGCCGGACGCCGCCGCGATGGAAGCGGCGAAGCGCAGGAAGGCGGCGGAGAAGGCGGATGCCGAGACGCAGCGTCTGCTTGACATGGGCACGCTGCTCGTGAACGGCGGGTTCCCCGAAGAGGGACAGGTGTCGCTCCGCAAGGCGGTGGCGTTGGCGGCTGCGACGGCGCGTTATGCGCTTGGTGCAGTTCCCGTGGAACGGGAGATCACGCCCGTGACAATCGATGAGCTGGTCGTCGTCGAGGGCGAATTGGATCTTCCTCAGGAATGCGAGCTGGTGTTGCAGCTTGCGGTCCAGGGGCTTGACATCCCGCGTCCGCTCGACTCGGTCCGCGTACTCGTCGAGCAATGCCGAGCGACATGGAAGTGAGTGCTGAGCGCAATGGGAAAAGGACTAGATCTAGCAAATGAGGAGTCCATGAAAGTAATGCGTTTGGCAAAGGCGTATATATTCGACATGGACGGAACGCTCGTGGACAACTGCGCGTGGCATGTGAAGGCGTGGCGTGCGTTCGCTGTCCGCCATGGGCGCGAGATAACCGAGCAGCAGATTCTGGAATGGATGGGTGCGCCGAGCGCGTACTACATGAACCGTATCTTCGACCGAGAGATTCCACCCGACGAATGCGCCACCCTGACTAACGAAAAGGAATCCCTCTACCGCGAACTCTATGCGCCGCATCTCAAGTTGCCTGACGGCTTGGGCGACCTGCTTAGCGACGCCCGCAGGCAGGGCGTGAAACTGGCCATTGCGACAGGTGGATCCATTGACAACGTGGACTTCGTTCTCGATGGGCTTGGAATACGCGATTTGTTCGAGGTGATCGTGGACGCGTCGCAGTACGAACGCGGCAAGCCCGCGCCGGACTGCTATCTCATGGCTGCGGCCCGCCTCGGGTTTGATCCATCCGAATGTCTCGTGTTTGAGGATGCCGTCGGTGGCGTGAGGGCGGCGAAAGCTGCGGGAATGCGCGTTGCCGCAATCACGGCGACGTTGTCGAGAGAGGTTTTGGCAACGGAACAACCCGATATCCTTTTCGATTCGTTCGCCGGTTTGAAAGCGAATCTCTTGAAACAACAACTAGAAAGTAATCAGTGAAATGGAGTTTGGAAAATGACAGACCTGACAGAAAAGACGCTCGCGACGGAGCGCAAATACACCGGGAAGATCATCAGCGTCGATCTTCTTGACATCGAGCTGCCCGACGGGCGCAAGGCGAAGCGCGAGGTGATCCGCCACGGGAACGCCGTCGCCATCCTCGCGCGCCGTCCCGACGGCAAGTTCGTGTTCGTGAAGCAGTACCGCAAGGCGGCGGAAGAGGCGCTCATCGAGGTCATCGCGGGCGGACTCGAACCGGGCGAAGACCCGATTGAAGGCGCGAAGCGCGAGACCGCCGAGGAGACCGGCTATGAAGTGACCAGCATCAAGTTCCTCACGACCATCATCTGCACGCCGGGTTACTGCGAGGAGCGCATCCACCTCTATTTCGCGGAGCTGTCCGAGACGGCACACGCCCAGGACCAAGACCCGGACGAGAACGTCTATCCCGTCATTCTCTCCGAGGCGGAGGTGGAGGACGCCATCCGCAACGGCACGATCTTCGACTCCAAGACATTGTCCGCCTGGCTTTGCTGGAAGATCGCAAAGTAGGAATGGGCACGAACTTGAAATAACGGTGAAGTCATGAGCGGGACAAGGCCAACCGCGATTGAGGTACGCGGGGCGAGGAAGAACAACCTCAGGAACATTGACGTCGATATTCCGTTGGGGAAGATTGTCGGCGTGGCCGGCGTCTCGGGGAGCGGCAAGTCCTCCCTCGCGCTGGGCATCGTGTATGCGGAGGGATCGCGGCGCTATCTCGAATCGCTCTCCACCTACACCCGCCGGCGGATGACGCAGGCGGAGCGCGCGGAGGTGGACGACGTGCGCTACGTTCCGGCTGCGCTGGCGCTCCGGCAGCGTCCCGGCGTCCCCGGCATCCGCTCCACATTCGGCACCTCGACGGAACTGCTCAACTCGCTCCGGCTCATGTACTCGCGCCTCGCGTCGCATCGCTGTCCGAACGGACACTACCTCGCGCCGTCGCTGGACGTGGCGGCGGAGCGCGAGCTAGTCTGCCCCGAATGCGGCGCGCGTTTCTTCGCGCCCGGCGCGGAGGAGCTCGCCTTCAACTCGCAGGGCGCGTGCAAACGCTGCGACGGAACGGGCGTCGTGCGCGAAGTCGATCTGGCGACGATTGTGCCGGACGATTCGCTCACGATCGACGAGGGCGCCGTCGCGCCGTGGCAGTCGCTCATGTGGTCGCTCATGAAGGACATCGCGCGCGACCACCTCGGTGTGCGGACGGATGTGCCGTGGCGCGACCTCACCGACCGGGAGCGGGACATCGTCCTCCACGCGCCGCCGGAAAAGCACCACATGGTCTACCAGATCAAGAAGGACGGACGCTCCGGCGAGATGGACTTCACCTTCTTCAACGCCATCCACACCGTCGAGAACGCGCTCAAGAACGTGAAGGACGAGAAGAGCATGAAGCGCGTCGCGAAGTTCCTGAAGGAGGGACCGTGTCCAGACTGCGGCGGCACGCGCCTTTCCGAACGCGCCCGCGCGCCGCTTCTGCGCGGCATCCCGCTCGACAAGGCGTGCGAAATGACGCTG